>JAAETM010000150.1 GCA_024228395.1 bacterium
ACCCATAACCGCCCAACCCATCCAAGTCTGGAGCGAAGATTACAACAAGGACACCAAGTACTGGCAGGAAGTAGGCGTCATGACCGTCGAACCCGCCGATTGGAAAACCAATGCCGCAGGCCGAGTTCACCTGCCCACTTTCCCCGAAGGCAACTTCACCGTATCCACCAAAAAACCAGACGGCACCCGCATCGAAACCACCATCGAGCTTCGTCCGGGGTTGGATAATGTGGCGCTGCTCAAGTTGCCATGACCCTGGCCTCGGGTGTTCCCAGTCCCATTCCAGCGGCACAAACCCCCATGCAGCAAGACGACATCGACCACTCCTTTTCAGCACCAGAGATGCAGAAGATAGGGGCTTTTCTCGACGCCTCAACCGACGCCATGGGCTTCGATGAAACCTTGGGACTCATCGCGGGGATCTGTTCGGCTCCAACGATGATCATGCCAAGCACCTGGCTCTCCGTTGTGCTGGGGGAACATGTTTTTGAATCGGTGCAAGAGGCCCAGGAGATCAACACTCTTTTCCTCAGGTTCCATAATCAAGTCAATGACTCCCTTCTGAACGAACAGCGGACCATTCCACCTGCATCCCTCGACGACGAGCAGCTCGCCGACTGGTGCGGTGGTTACCTGGAAGCCGTTGGCATGGACGATGTTTGGAGACAGGATAAGAACACCCTGCCAACTCTCCTTCCAATCGGAATTCTATCCGGAGAAGTCCCCATCACCGGCCTGAAGGGCCACGATGGCAAGATCATCGAAGACGATTCCGAGTACCGCGCCCAGGCTCGCGAATCGCTTCCCGAGCGCATTGCAGACCTTCACCAATACTGGACGGAATGGCGCTGCCAGCAAATGGCCTCCCAGAAACCAATCACCCAATCCAAACCCCAACGTAACGGCCCATGCCCTTGTGGAAGTGGCGCCAAGTACAAAAAGTGCTGCGGTCGGTGACTGCGCGAATCTAGTGCGAATAAAAGTTGCGCGGCCAGGAGGGGCACGGGCGCAACCGGCGGGGGATTGGGCACCAGGCGCGCAAGCAGTTGATTAAATGACCCCTATTCGCGGGCATGCGAAACCAGCCGCAGCTTGTTTCTGTTTTCAAGCTTGAGCGGGTTGCATGGGCAAGGTAACCTCGGACGAGACCTGAAGCCAACCAAGGTTGTGAAAATGGATGACTACGAAAAATACCAGAAGCAGTGCAAGCGGATAAGAGCCGAAAACGAACGCCTATTGGCCGACTTTGCGGCCTACCTTGGAACCTCAGGCTTATCCAAGAAGACTGTGGACAACCACGTGACCAACACCGCATTCTACATCAATGAATATTTATTGTACGAAGACGCCGTACCGTCGAAGGAAGGCTTGCATGCGGTGGGCGTTTTCTTTGGTTACTGGTTCATCAAGAAAGCGATGTGGGCTAGCCAAGACAGCATGCGAGGCACTGCGGCAAGCCTCAAGAAGTTCTACACCTTCCTTTGCAGCAGGGGAGTCGTAGCGCAGGAGGACCTGACCCAGCTAAAGGAAACCATCAAGGAATGCATGCCCGATTGGTTAGCCAGCCTGAGCCGCTGGGATGACTTAAGCGTCGACGACGTATGGGAATAGCGGGGACTTCTTAAGTTTGGCGGGCCGTTCGATATTTTCGGTTTTCGGGCGAGCCTGGAGTATTTCTTGCTGCGGCCCCGATAGCAAAATGCCTCGGAACATACTTCGTCAGCTTTCACGTGAGAGCAGGCCAAGCAAGTCTCCTCGCGAGGCAATCGGGGTTGGCTCCAGCACCTGATGGATCCGCAATCATCCTGGACCGATTCGGAATCTATGACCGACCGGCAAGCCATCCCAGACTCATCCGGGCCGAGTGCCGGCACGCTCGGAATGAACGCGCAGGTTAAGCAGCGGGAGTTGTTTGAGACCAACACCCAATCGACTCCCATGAATCGGGACCTGACCTTATGCCTGACCTAGCATGCCGCTGTTTTTTAACGACATGTGGGTGGTCACTGGGAATTTCAAGCTGGGTGTCCTTTCGACCGAGCCAAGTAGGCGTATAATTCCCGCATGATTGCAGAAGCGTCTCGCGAGGGTACCTTGGGTCTGGAAGCCGGAATCACAACGGGTTTGCGGGTGCGGGTTTGGAGCCAACCTGGAGCGGGCAAACCGCGCAAGGGAACGAGCATTGGGCGGATTTGGGACGCCTTTCAGCAGGGAGCTGGGCATGGTGTGGTGCACCTGGCATCCACGGAATTGGAGGCGAATTTGATTCCGAGTTTGGGGTTTTGGCGCATGCTCGGAGAGGAGTTTCTGAGGGAGGTTTGCGCCGCATTGAACCCCATGGATCCTTGCGTGCTGGTTTTGCCGGAGGTGGACCCGGAGCTGATGGACCAGTGGATCGGCGGGGCGCCGCCCATGCGGGGCGGCGAATTTCTGACCGTCGGGTTGCTGTTGGATCTTTGGAAAGCGCTGGGCGCGGCCCTGACCGAGCGGGTGGAGGCCAGCGGGGGCGATGTACTCAGGTATCTGGCCAAGTGTCATTCCAGCTGGCACGCAGCGGGTCGGGTCTGCTTGCATTTGGCAGAAAACAAGGGTAGCAAGGAGTTCCCCTTTGCGTTCATAGCGACCTATGCCCGTCGCATCGAGGGCCGATCGGATTTACAATATGTGCCCCTGGGTCGTGCCATGGAGGAATACGCAGGGGCTCGCAACAAGCAACGACTGCTTGCATTGCTGAGGCCCTTGCAGCGCGCCGCAGAGCAGAACGAGTGGGTCCGCAAGCTTGTGGAATCAGGTGATGTCTATCACCCCTTGGCTTGGACGGCAGGGCAAGCGCATGGGTTATTAAGCAATGTGGAGTCGCTTGAAAAGGCGGGGCTGGTGATGCGCGTTCCCGGGTGGTGGAAGGGTACCGCACGCCTACGGCCAGCTGTGGCGGTCACGGTGGGGGGCAAGGTGCCTTCTAGTTTGGGTTTGCAGGCCATGTTGGACTTCGATGTGAAGTTGACCTTGGGAGGGAAACGTTTGACCTCTGGGGAAATGGCTCGCTTACTAAAAGCCAATGAGGGGCTCTTGTGGATCAAAGGGCGCTGGGTCGAGGTGGATGCGGAGAAGCTCGGGCAGGTGCTCGACCATTGGATCGATGTGCAAAAGCTAGCTGCGTCAGGAGGCATCAGCTTTGCGGAAGCCATGCGCATGATGGCTGGCGCGGCGGTGGAGGGAACCGTCGACGAAGAGTCCAGCGAGCGACCCCTGTGGTCGCAGGTGATTGCGGGCAAGTGGTTGAAGGGAGCCCTCGACAGGCTGCGCGACCCCCGGGTGCAGAAGGCGATCGATGGGCATGCGGGGCTACGAGCCGAATTGCGCCCCTACCAAAAGACGGGCGTGCAGTGGCTGCTCGGGTTGCACGACCTGGGCCTGGGTGGTTGTCTGGCCGATGACATGGGCCTTGGAAAGACCATTCAAGTGATAGGCTTGCTTTCGATGTTGGCCCGGCGGCCGCGTTGCAAGGATTCAGCCGAAGTTGGCAGATCCCGGGTGGACCTCCTGGTTGTCCCCGCGTCACTGGTGGGCAATTGGGAAGTCGAGCTGGCTCGTTTTGCTCCACGTTTGAGGCCATTGGTCGCCCATCCGTCCAGGCTTCCGTCACGTGATCTGAAAGCGCTGCAGGATGCGGAGGTTGAAGCCTCGGACCTGGTGATCACCACCTATGGGACATTGACCCGCACCCCATGGATGGCGAAACGTGCCTGGCGCTGCGTGGTCCTGGATGAAGCCCAAGCCATCAAGAATCCGTCGACCAAGCAAACGCGTGCGGTCAAGAAGCTCAAGGCGAACTGGCGTTTGGCTTTGACCGGTACGCCGGTGGAGAACAGCCTTGGCGATCTTTGGTCGATCTTCGATTTTCTCAACCCGGGCCTATTGGGTACGGCCAAGGGTTTTGGCCGCTTCTGTAAGACCATGTCCGCGGCTGGAGGTGAGGGTTTTGCGCCCCTGCGTAAACTTGTCAGTCCATACATCATGCGGCGGCTCAAAACCGACAAGACGGTCATTTCCGACCTCCCCGACAAGACCGAATTTACCACCCATTGCCTGCTTAGCAAACATCAAGCCACCCTCTACAAGCAAGCGATCAAGGAGCTCAAGGATGCCTTGAAAGCGGCCGAAAACAATCCAGACGCCAAGGACATCCAGCGCAAGGGCCTTGTCCTTGCATTCTTGATGCGCTTCAAGCAAATCTGTAACCACCCTTCCCAATGGCTGGGTGACAAGCTCTTCGACCCGCAGGAGAGTGGGAAATTCCAATGCCTTAGCGCCCTCAGTGAGTCCATTGCCGCACGCCAAGAGAAGCTCTTGATTTTTACCCAGTTTCGCAGCATGACCGGGCCGCTACAGCGTCACCTGACCCAATGTTTCGGCCGCCCCGGCCTCGTGCTGCACGGCGGCACCCCGGTCAAGAAACGCCAAGCGTTGGTACGCCAATTCCAAGAGGACGAGGAGGTGCCCTACTTGGTGCTCTCGCTCAAGGCCGGCGGAACGGGCCTCAATCTAACAGCCGCCAACCATGTGATCCACTTCGATCGCTGGTGGAACCCAGCCGTCGAAACCCAGGCCACCGACCGCGCCTTCCGCATTGGTCAAAAACGCAATGTACTCGTGCATAAGTTCGTATGTCAGGGCACAATCGAGGAACGCATCGACGAGATGATCGCGTCCAAGCGAGCGCTTTCCGACAAGGTGCTCAGCAAGGGGGCGGAGGTAAAACTCACCGAGCTTTCCAACGAGGAGCTACTGCAAATGGTCAGCCTTGACATTCAAAGCGCGGTGACCACATGAGCCGCTATCATGGATTTGGATCCGGATTCCCCGAGTATGTGCCAGTCGGCGCACGCAAGGCTAGGGCGGCCAAGAAAATCGCCCGCCTGCGCAAGCAAGGGCACAAACTTGACCCTATCGAAATCGAGGGACGCACCATCGCCACGACCTTTTGGGGCAAAGCATGGTGTAAGAATCTGGAAGGCTACAGCGACTACGCCAATCGCCTGCCACGCGGCCGCACTTATGTGCGTTACGGATCAGTACTCGATCTGCAAGCCACACCAGGTTGTGCTGGTCGCAGCAAGGGACCGGGCATAATCAAGGCCCAGGTCGATGGCAGTTCTCTCTACAGCATCCAAGTCAATATCCTCCCCATCGCCCCAGCCCAGTGGAAGGCCATCAAGACCGCCTGCACCGGCGAAGTCAACTCCCTCATTGAACTCCTACAAGGCAAACTCTCCAAGGCGGTCATGGAGGTCGTCACGCGCCCGGGTGTAGGCCTCTTTCCCACCCCCAAACAAATTCGGTTCTCCTGCTCGTGCCCTGACTGGGCTCAGATGTGCAAGCACGTGGCCGCCACCCTCTATGGCATCGGTGCCCGCTTAGACCACAACCCCGCCCTTCTCTTTGCCCTTCGCGGCGTCGATCCAGAGCAGCTCATCGCGCAATCCCTAGCAGGTCAACTCGCCGGGCCAGCATCCCTCCAACGCAATACCCTATCCACCAAAGCACTCACCTCCATCTTCGGTCAAACCATCGATCTAAACTCGGACGCCCTGCAAAGCGCCCCTGCCGAGAAGGCCATGCGCAAACGCAAATCCGCCAAGGCCACGCGCAAGAAAACGAGCCACAAGAAGGCCAAGGCAACCCGCAAGAAGGCAACCCGCAAGAAAGGCTAGAATCGGCCAGCCCTTGCGAAGTCCCCACCCCGAAATGAAAGCCAAAGAACCCAAATGGGAGTTTCGTGCGCGCTTTCGCCGAAGCGCATTCGGATGGAAGTCGCAACCGGCCATTAAGCGGATCAAGGAGGCCGTCTCTGAGATCAAGAAGGTCGGGCGCAAAGACCGCCTGCTCGCCGCCGCTGGAGCGGTGCTGTTGATTGAAAAGTTGTCCCCTGCGCTGGAGCGTATCGACAGCTCATCGGGAGCGATCGGAACCGCTGTAAACAACGCGCTCGATGTGCTTGTTCCCCTCATTGCTGGGGCGCCCGCAGACGTCAAAACACGGGATGCTTGGCTGGAGCGTCTTTGGGATGCCTATCAGGAAGATGCCATGCCCTACATCGAGCAACTCGGTGATTCGTGGGGGGAGCTATGCGCCACGAAGGAAGTCGCCTCCCGCTGGGCCGACAGGCTGCTCGGGCCATGCAAAATGGTGTGGGATCCAAGCAGCGACCAGCGCGGATTCTTCAAGGGCACAACCGTCTGCCTAAGTGCCCTGTTGGCCGCCGAGCGCCATGACGAGCTGCTCGCATTGCTCGAGATGGCGCCCAATCAAATATGGGACTATCGCGAGTATGGCGTGAGGGCCTTGGCCGCCATGGGCCAAACGACCGAAGCCTTGCGTTACGCCGAGGCCGAGCGCGGCATCAACGATAGCCCTGTTGCCATGGCGCGGATGTGTGAGCAGGTGCTGCTGTCGTCGGGGGAGATCGACGAAGCCTATCAGCGCTATGGCATCGAGGCCAATCGGGCTGGAACCTACATCGCTTGGTTTCGGTCGGTAGCAAGAACGTACCCACACAAGGAGCCGGGCACCATCCTCAGTGACTTGGTTGCGGCAACCCCAGGCGAAGAGGGCAAGTGGTTCGCAGCCGCAAAGAGCGCTCAACTCTTCGATGAAGCCATCGAGTTAGCACGTCGCACGCCATGTTCACCACAAACCCTCACACGCGCAGCGCGGGACTTTAAAGAAAAGAACCCTGCTTTTGCAATCGAGGCCGGCATGGCGGCATTGCGGTGGCTGGTAGAGGGCTACGGCTATGAGATCACTGGCGCCGATGTTCAAGTTGCATTCGAGCACACTATGGCGGCCGGGGAAAACGCCGGCGTGGCGCAAAACACCGAGCAGAGGGTCCTCTCCCTGGTCTCCACGGAATGCTTCGCAGATGGTTTTGCGACCCGGATACTCCGACGACTTCTGGATCTCTCCTGAACCAAACCGCCAGTCCAATTGGGTGGCAGGCATACTGCGTCAGGCACGCAACCGTCACAATCACATGCACAAGCCACCACCGGTGGCACTTCCCCCCATGCTCCGCAGGCAAGCGGTTGCCCAATTCGATGCACCTTCGGGAGGTTGAGGGCCCAACTACCCTGATTCCTTGCCGTCGCCATGGGATAGCTGAGGCCATGTTTGATAGTTTTCTGGCCCCTTCAAGGCCTCAGGGGCCGCGGACACCGTGAGCCCTTTGGCATACCCACGGACTTGCAATAGGATATTCCGTCGTGAAGAAGGAGGATGCAAACCCGCTGGCCGGGCCAATCCAAGAGCAAAGGCAACCCATGCAGCAAAAACACATCGATCGCCCCCTTTCAGCTTTGGAGTTGCAAAGGCTGAAGTCCTTTATCAAGGGTTCGCCCCATGCCATGGGGTTCCACAAGGTCATTGGTTTCATGGTTGGGCTCTGTTCAGCTCCAACCATCATCATGCCAAGCACTTGGTTTCCAGTTCTGTTGGGCGAGCTCGTGTTTGAGTCTGAGGAAGAGGTCCAGACAATCAACAGCTTCTTCCTTCGGCTTTACAATCAGATCAATATCTCTCTGATCGACGGGCTGCGGGCCTTACCCTCTGCATCCCTCAACGACGAGGAGCTGGCCGACTGGTGCGGCGGTTATCTGGACGCTGTTGATTTGGACGACGTTTGGAAAAGCGATAAAGCCTCCATCTCGCCCCTCATGCCGTTCGGAGTGCTCTCCGGAATAGTTTCACTCATTGGCCAAGAGGGCCGAGATGGCAAGGTCATCGAAGACGATTCAGAGTACCGAGCACAGGCCAGAAAAGCGCTCCCTGGATGGGTGGATGAAATCTACGAAATCTGGACCCAATGGCGTCGCAAGCAAATGGCCTCACAGAAGCCAATCACCGCACCCAAAATCCGTCGCAACGACCCTTGTCCCTGCGGCAGTGGCGGGAAATTCAAGAAGTGCTGCGGCCGGTGAAGGCGGACGCCTTTCATGCGCACGGAATTTAGAGCGTGCACGAAAGTCGAGCACGACTTTGGATCCGGATCGATCCAATGGCATTCCACTGGCAGTGAAAACCATCACCCGCAAGCTCAAACAACACGTTGTTTGGCACCGAAGGTGAGCGATCTACACCGTTGTTGGTTGGCCGTGCAGCCCATTGGATACGACCTGCAAAAAAGACAACCGCCTGCCCACCGGAGCCGGGCTTGCTCGATGGGCTCGAGGCGGCTCCCTCCAGTCCCCTGGCGGCACCTTCCGTACTTTGCCTTCCTCGACAAAACCATAGCATTGCCAACGGATCAAAATCCGTGAAGCCCGGTCAGGAACCGAGTAGCTGTTCTTGGAGCACGTCTTCATGAAATATCCGAACTAGGAACATTCCTCCCAGGCCCGCCCAAGGCGGGCAAGCAGGTCTCGGTGCCGATCTAGGTCGAAGCGGCTGGGGGAGTAGCCTCCGCCTAACCAGTCCACCGTGTCTCGGTATTCCTCGGTTAGGGGGTGCTTGAGGGTTTCTATGATGTTCTCCAGGCCGGCGATTCCTCCGCAGTCTTCTGGGGGGCAGGCGCGTTCTCCGGAGACTAGTATGGGGCCGGTTGCCCCGGCGGACGTGGATTGCAGTTGGATCTTGTGGGTCCAGGAGTCTCCGAAATCATATTCGTATTGCAGCTCATCGCCGGGCTCTTTTAGGACTTGCCATAGGGCGCAATCGCGGGAGTTCTGCTGGTTAGGGAGGGGGTCTTCCAGCATCTCCCCGTATCGATCGTTCTTGTGGGAGAACATGTACAAGTGGTTGTCCGACCAGCCCATGGTGAGTTGGATGGCGATGTGCAGGTCGTGCAGGGATCGGTTGCTGGGTACTTGCAGGGTGCGCTGGATCTTGGGTGTATGACCCAGAAGATGCACGGAGATTTGAAGCCCTTGAACGGTGCCGGAAGGGTCCTCGTCCAGGGGGATGCTGGATGGGGTCTCGGATTGTTGTTGGTGGATAATGCACTCGGTGGCCAGGGCGGTGGGGTCCATGCGGCCGGGCAGTCGACCGGCTTCGCACATTCGCTTGCACAGGCTTGTGAGGGTCTTTGACGGGTAGGATTCATAGGCGCATGCGACCATTAGGCCCCGGGCGACCTCGGCAAGGGCGGGGATGGGGGCTTTTAGGAAGAAGGACTTGCGGCGGAAGGGCTCCTCGCGCAATCGGAGCAGGGTGGCCAGGGCCGTTGCGTTGAGGTAGGCGATTTTTTCCAGGCAGTTTTTCTCCGCGTTGTTCAGGCGGAAGACTTCTTGCCAGTCTTCGGGGCCGGGTTCGATCCAGGAGCCTGTGAAGTTGGAGTCAAAGGGGGTGTGGCGCCACCTCCCCAGGATGCCGGCGTCTCCGCAATCGGGGCAATGCCAGATCAGGGTGCTCTCATCGCGGTGGCCCTGTTTGCAGACGGGGACTTGGGCGGTCAGGGAACCGGGACAGGGGCGGGAGCCTGGACGCCTGCGACAGGTCAGCAGGTTCTGGATGGGGTCTGGGCTACCCGCGGCCGAGGCTTGGCTGTAGCGCAGGGCGAGTCGACCTTCATAAAAGACCTTGCGGCGGTCCGTGGAGGTCGCATAGGAAATCAAGCCACCTTGCGAGGTTAGACATCCGTCGAGGACGAGCTGCTTGCTTTGGCGTTTGCGACCTGGTTTTCCAGTGGGTGAAGACGGTCCCAAGCTCACGTCGAATTTCGGCTGGGGTTGCCCTGCTATAAGTTCGAACTCCGGGACAGGAGTGCAGCGGCCAGCGATTTCGGTGGCGTGGATGAGCGGGGCGGCGAGCCTGGAATACTCCTGGGTGGACAAAGTAGCCAGGTGCCCAATGAGTGGCGCGATCAGGCCCGTTTCCAGCAGGAAGGCCTGGGCGATCAAGCGGTGCAAGCCATCAAACGTCACAAACCGAAGGCCAAAGGTCATACCGGGCTGTAGGCCCTCGGAATGGCCGAAACCGTGCAGTTGAACCACGGATTCATCGACCGGAACCGCTGGGAAGACGATGCGAAAGGTGGGCGTTCTGCTGGCCAGTTGCACGGGCAGTTTTTGAACGATCCGGAATTGGGCAAGGTCCAGGGCCTCGAGCATGGAGACCACTTTCTTGTCCAAGTATGCACCCCTCATTTGGTGCAGGTCTCCCGCTATGGACATGCCCGATGCAAAGCGAGTGTCGAGCAAGTAGTGCAGGTGTAGCGCCTCGAGGTTGGGCATTCGCTCCTGTTCCGATTGCAAAGACCCGTCGTGCAGCCAACCTCGCATGGGGCCCCAATAGGCGTCGGTAACGACCTGTTCCAGCTCGTCGGAGCGTCCCGTAGCCGGATGCTGCTCGATGAGGTTGAGGGCTTGGACCAGGGTAGCTTGCACTTTGCGGTCCAACGCCGCGGGGGGAGTATGGGCCGGGTCGAATTGTTTGGGCTTCTCGCTGGTTGCCTTCTTGAGGCAGCATCGCTTGAATTTGCGTCCGCTTCCGCAGGGGCAGGCGTCGTTGCGTTTTGCTTTGTCCATGGGGTGGCGGTTTACGGGGTCAGGTGCCTTTCGGACACGGGGTTAGGCACTCTGTCGTGCACCACGGACAGACAAGCCCCAGCTACCAATCCCAGCGTCTAGATCGGCGGCGGCGGGATTTCTTGCGAGTTGCGGGTTCATCGGGCACGTCCAGGAATATGCCGGCTTTGCGTAGCGTGTTGGTGAGGCTTGTGCGCTTCTTTCCGTCGAATAAGGCTAGTGTTTGTGGCCCTAGAAGTTCGAGTTTTCCCTTTGAGGCTGAGAGGATTCGAAGTGCGGTGGTTTCGTCGGGGCAATGCAAGAGCTGGGCGGGCCGCCAAGACATGTGAATGACCTGATCGTGCCAGGTTTCGATCTCAAGCGCGACGTTCTTGGGCAGTGGTTTGCCCGATGCTTCGATCAGGGCCGTTCGAATGTCGTCCGCGCTTTGTTGCGCCCGCGCGGCGGCTTGGATCGAAGCTTTGGTCAAGCGAAAGAGCGCGCCGAGTCCGGTGCCGATTCGTTCCGCATAGCGGGTCATCAGGGCTTCCAGGGCGGGATTGGGGGATAGGAAGAGGACTTCGAAATCGGGTTGGATGACGATGGATGAGGATTCCATTTCCTCGGGCCATTCGAAGCCGTCCGTGACGTTCAGCAGATAGCGGCCGATGGGCGTGAACTCGATGGTTTTTTGGCCCGCAAGGTGTCCCCCGAGGATGCCGCCAAAGGGCAAGAGCAGGTTGTAGAGACAGTGTTCGAGGCGCGCTCTCCAAGCCTTTTCCAAATGGGTTTGGGTGATGGGTTGGTGGTAGCGCGCGTGTTGCCCCGTAAGGTCCATTGTCAAAAGCGGGTTGGCGCTTTTCGTTTGGTGGGCCATGAACTCGTCGAGTAGGACAGGTTCCTTGGCTAATTCAAACGCGGCGACCACCTGGGCGTGGGTGGGTAGGTCGAGCAGACTGTCATATCCGTACTGATACGAATCCCCGGAGTCGGTTTCCGCCCGAAGGGGACGAAGAAATTCTTGGGCCCGCTTGGCGGCGGACAGCGAAATCCAATTGTGGCCGGCAGTGGAGGTTTCAAGGCGCAGGTTCTTGCTGCCTTCCCCAAGCACCTTTAGGAATCCCGCGCCCTGACCGAACCATCGGGCGCTTTCAGCACGTCCATCGGAATCGCATGCATTTGAGTCCCAAACGGGGAAGGGGATGAGGGTAGCCGCGAGCTCATTTTGCACCTTGGCGAATAGGGAGTTGTCCGATGTGCGCAGTCGCCTGGGCTCGGAACAGAATACCAGTACCTGGATGAGGTCTCCGATACAGTAGGCGAGGGGACCGGTCTCCGTAGGCTGTACGACTTTCGGCCCAGGCAACGGTTTGAAGTTGTCCCTAGCATAGATCTCGGGGTGGAGTCCGATGCGTGGAAGGCTTTCCTCGTCCAGGTCGGCGAAAACCAAACCGTATCGCAGACCGGCCCAAATGGCCTCACCCAGCCGGGAGATCGATGTGCGCCCCTTGGAAGCGATCAGTTCCAAGAAGGACATGGGCGCCTTGTTGTCCCAAAGCAGTTTGATCAGAAAGCGAAGGTCCTTGATGGCGGGGGGGCTTGTGAGTACCAGCTCAGTGCATGCCGTACTGCCCCGGTGCGTGTAGTCCGGAATGCGATGTTCCTCCCACTTAGAGGCCGATTCAGCGTTCAAAAACGACTGCAGAAACTGGAGGCTGGATACGATACTCGGCAGGTAACTTCCCCGGCTGTAGTAATCCTGCTCGGCGAGAGCGGATCGTTCTTCAGCGGTAAGCAAATCCCTCAGGTAGTGCGACGTCCCGTCCTCGCCGCGACCATGAAACAAAGGGGTGCGGTTCATTTGCCGCAAGGCCTTGAGCGATCCCGCGAATGCTTTTGTGGAGCGAACACGTTGCCCTTCTCTAAAGGTCTCCAGGATCTTGGCCTTCACCAGGATGGGCACAAAGTCGCCAAGGTCCTCCACGTCACCAGCCCCACTGGGCTTCATCGTCAGGATCTTGTTGCGAGCTGGAAACGAAAGGGCATGCCATGTGGCGGCATGGCGCAGGAATCCGGGCCAGTCGATATCAAAGGCCTTCATGTTCGTTCCAGTATCTCCGGGGCGTTTTGAATTTGATAGGTATATCCCTGTTCACACAGGAACAACTGCCGGCGCACGGCAAACTCCTGTTCTTTGCTATCGCGCGTGACCAAGCTATAGAAATGGGCCTGGGCTCCGTTGCTCTTGGGCCTCAGCAAACGGCCCAGACGTTGGGCCTCTTCCTGGCGCGAACCAAAACTGCCCGACACCTGGATCGCCAGCGACGCATCGGGCAGGTCGACCGCAAAGTTGGCCACCTTGGAAACGATCAGCACGCGGATTTTGCCGCATCGGAACTGCTCGTACAATTTGTCCCGCTTGCGCTGTCCTGTGGTCCCCGTGATGAGCGGCAAATCAAGAGCCGCCGCCAGTTGCTTGAGTTGGTCCACATAGGTGCCGATCACAAGCGCCGGATCATCGGGGTGAAGATCGAGCAGCTTGCGCACCAGTTCGAGTTTGTCCGGGTTTTCCGCCGCGATGCGCGCCTTGTAGCGCTCCTCAGCGCACGCATATTCCATGCTGAGCGCGTAGGCCATGGGTAGCCGAATCTCTGTGCAGTTGGCCTTGGCGATCCAGCCCTGCCCCTCGAGTTCTTTCCACGGTACATCCGTGGACTTCGGCCCAATCAGCGCAAATACGTCGTCTTGCAAACCATCTTCGCGCACCAAAGTGGCAGTCAATCCAAGTCTGCGCCGCGCTTGCAGGTCGGCTGTGAACTGGAAAACGGGTGCCGGTAGCAAATGGACTTCGTCATAGATGATGAGTCCCCAATCCCGACCATTGAACAGGGCCATGTGGGTGAATTCCGTATCGTCCTTTCGCCGGTGGGTGAGAACCTGATAGGTCGCCACGGTCACCGGCAGGATCTCCTTGCGGTGCCCGCTGTATTCCCCCACTTGATCGGCCATCAGGGTCGTCTTGTCCAGGATCTCATTCCTCCATTGGCGGACCGCGGTCGTGCCGGTGGTGAGGATCAGGGTCGAGGCGCCGACTTCCTGCATGCACGCCAAACCCACAATGGTCTTACCAGCACCGCAGGGTAGAACCACGACACTGCTGCCGCCTTCGTTCGTTCCGCTAGCATAGAAACAGCGAGCAGCATCGGACTGGTAATCGCGCAGTTGGAAGGCCTCGTCACCCAAAGTTGTGTCACGCAGTACGATCGCCAGGGATTCCCCATCGACATGTCCAGCCAGGTCATGGACCGGCCGGCCCAACTTGATCAAAGCCTGCTTAAGAAGGCCCCGGTGCACCGCTTGAACTCGGAACGAATTGTTCGTGATGCGCTGGCCCAGAAATGGCCGCAAGCTTGGTTCATTCGCTAGCTTCTCCGCAAGCAAATCGTTTTGGCTGGAGAAGATCAATCGCTTTTCATCCCGTTCCAGCTTCAAAACGCCAAAGCGTCCCGCCTGGTCGCGAACCTCAGACAAGACGTTATCAGGCACCGGGTATCGCGAGTAACGATTTAGCGTGTTCACTATCTGTCCAGGGCTCAAACCGGCCGCACACGCATTCCAAATCGATAGGGGCGTGATGCGATACGTGTGAACGTACTCCGGCGATTTCACCAATTCCGCAAAAGGCAAAAGCCCGTCGCGAGCCTCCTCGAACCTGGGGCTGGCGACCTCCAGCAGCACAGTCATGTCGCCTTGCACAATGAGGGGGGAGTTATTGTCAGACACCGTATTCACTTATGAGTTTGTTGGCCAGGTTCCGCAGGTGAATCGCTGTGACCCCATTGTCAATGGGGAAGGCTTCTTCACCAGGAAAAATACCGAATTTGTGCGTGGGTTGCATGTCTTCGCAGGCGAAATGGAAGCCGCGAGTCGGCCGGGGTCTCAGGGTGCATTTGATCTCAATGGCCACGGTTCGCTGGCGGGGAATTGCAGGATAAGGTCAATCTCGGCGCTGCGTTAGCCTGGCAGAGGTAGACTTGGGCCTTGTCGCCAACGCTGCCAGGGAGCGTTCGACGCGTGTACTTGTATGCAAAATCGCCACGAAGTGGCTAAATGAAAGCGTTGTACTCCGCACAAACCGCGATTTCCCGGCATATCTGCAGCTGTGGGGCGCCAAATCAACCCCAGAGATGGGTACTGGGCCCAATTCCAGGCTCTCGGGGGTGGTAAAGACATGGGCCTAGACAGCGCCCTCGGCAGCATCATGCAAGCCGCCGGAACTCGTTGGTGAGCGAGACGTTGGTGAATCGGATCAGGGGGCACTAGGTCCTAGGCTACTGCTTGATCTTGCCAAGGGCGTCGGTCGCGGCTTCGCAAACCTTTTGGACAGGGTCCTTGGTTAGTTCGGTGAGGATCGGGATGGCCTGGGCTGCCGGGGCGCCCAGGCCTCCGATAGTTTCCAAGGCGGCCACCCGCAGATCGTTCCATTTGTATTCCTTGGGCTTGATGATCTCGTCGCCAAAGGGGGTCGAACCTGGGGAGCCAATGGCCATGGACACTTTGGGGTCGACCTCCCAGTGGAGGGCGCAGAGGAGCGGTGCCAGGCCGCGTAGCCCATAGGGGCCCAGTCCTTCCAGATAGCGAATGGCTGCAAGCTCAAACTTGAGCGATTGGACTCCAACCATGGCCGATGTGACCGCGTCGAGTGCAGGTGCACCATCAGGGCCCAAGGCTCCGATGGCCAGCAAGGCGGCATAGCGCACCTCCCGATCCTCGGCAGCGATGAGGGGGATCAGGGGTTTGACCTTGGTCAGGGGCACTTCGCCCTGCTCAATCCAGCCTTCCACAGCGGAGCGGAATGCATAGCCACCACCTTTGCCTTGTGCAGCATCGGAAAGCAGTTTGGTCGCCTGTTTGCCGCTGGGCGCGATGGCAAACAGTGCGTCGATGGCCATGCTGCGCGGGTTCTTCTTGGCCAATCTCGCCAGGTCCGGGGCCAGTGATTTTGCGGCAGACCCCATGTTGAGCGCGCCGATGGCACAACCTCGCTGCAGCTCCTTGCTGGTGGACTTATCCTTCCAGAGTTGGCGGTAGACCTTCATGACTTGCTTGTCGCCTGGGCAAATCAGGCCAAGAGCCTTGGCCCCTTCGAATCGGGAACCCCGGAAGCTGGGGGTCTCAAGGGCGCGCAGCAGTTTGGGCCTTGCCGATTTGGCGGCGATCCCCATTTTCCCCAGGGCGTAGGCCGCATCATCATGGATGGGCAGGATACGGAGTAGGGCCTTGACCATGGACTGATCCTTGTACCCCAATTCCATGAGTCGAAAACTAGCCGCTTCGACGATGGGGCCCGCATCCGATTTCAGGTACTTGCGCAGCAGTTCGGTGGCATTCGATCCAGCCCGCCCATGTTCATGCGTGCAAAATCGCCGCAAGATTGTGAATTTGCACGGTTGTGGTCCTGTTGCGGTGTTCCTGGCCAAACCCGGCTTACTGGAGATCTTCCGGATGGACACGTGTTGGCCGTGCAGTTGCTTACATTCTAGTACTTGATTCATCTCGATCGCGTCTCCTCCGGGTTGCCGTTGGTCGTTCGTACAGCATGCCCGGGGTTGGCTCGGGGTGGATCAGGTTTCGATTGCTAGGCGGTTCCGTTTTAGATTGCAAGATGCACTCCGAAGCCTCGCATTTCCGGCGGACCCAAGACGGCGTGCTTGTCCAATGTTCATAACTTCAATGCCGTTGTCGGACTCCCGCAGTTTCGCAAGTGCCTCCTTTCCGGGCACTGCCGCTCGTTCCTGCGCGCAGGTGACAAGCGATGGGGAGCGTCCGGTTTCGGTTTTTATTCCGGGAAATTCGCTCGGCCAGGAGTGATTTCCGGGGGGAGGGTGGTGATAATCCGGCGCTCTCTCTCCACATAGTCCGTAATCGCGTGATTGGTGATGAGGGCTTGCTCAGCGGTTAGTTTGAGTTGACCTTGAAGATTCCCCCATTTGGCAGCTCCACCGCCATTGGGCAGACCCATCACCCTTTCGAATTCCTTTTGGCTGAAGGCAATTTCGGTGTTGAGTTTTCCAACCATTGTGGAGAACTTGTCGATCTCGGCTCTTGTTGCGGTGTGTGCCTTTTCCTCCTCTTCCAGGGCTCCAGCCAGTTTGATGACCTTTCCCTTCGCCTCTGATTCGGCTTTTTGGGCCACGACCTTGGCCCTTGTCGCACTTTCCTCCGCTTGAATAGCCACATCCTTCGCTCTCTCCGCCCCAACGCGTTCCCCCCTCTCCATTTCCTTAAGAGCATATTGGGTTGCCGCCAACGCGCTGGTCGCGATTGTCGTCACGATAGGGAGCCAAATTCCGATTCTCGCTGCCAACCCAGGTCTTCTTGATTTGTCGGTGGCAAGGATCTGCTGTTTGAGCAATTCGACTTGAAGAGCCTCCTCCGTATTGGGGAGGTCGGCATATGTCAAGGGAGGGGGGCTGGGCATGATCGTGGAGGGTGTGTTGGGACGGATGGATGTGAGCTCTTATGTAGCCGCAAGCTAGAACCAGAACTTGCCAGCCCAGGGCAGGTTGTAAGAGTCCCAGATGTCAGTGCCTGAGTGTTGTTCCTTCATCTGAGCCATAGTCAGAAGGGTGCCGTTGCTACGCAAATTGACCAGGCCATAGTGGATATCATTGACATGTCCTGCGCTGCTGATCGAGTAGGCGCGCGCGAGTTCGGTTGAGAATACGAGCGGCAGGTCACCCCGGCTGTGGCGGGCTATCGCGCCGACTGAGTCCGCGGTTGGGTGGTCAAAGCTCTTGTTGTCGCCCGATGAAATGGTCGTGGCGTGGGGAGAGACCCGTTTCAAGAACTCTGGCGAGAAGTCTGCCGAGCCATGATGGCAGCATTTGGCCACATCGACTCGGAATGGGTTCTGTGTTCCGTAATGCTCTATCAGGTGACGTTCTGCGGGGATGTTGAGGTCGCCCCCCAAGAGCAATTTGTGGTCTCCGAATTCGAGGCGTACGACGATGGAGTGTCCGTTTCGAGTATGAGAGTGGCTATAACCGTAGTCCGGATAATCCGGCTCATCACCATCGGCTCTTTTCTTGGGATCATCGAAGGCCAAGAAAGCATCAGCGTCGTCGATTTGGTGGGGAGCGGGTGCGAGCACTACAAGCTTGGCTTTTCCTCCGCTAGTCGTTGTAAAGCCAGCAATGCTGTCACCGGCGACCAAGCGCTGCACCGAATTCAGGCGCCCCGCGTCGGCAGATTCTTTGGCAGCGGTCCAGAACTGCTTGAACCAACTGGGCATTTCTGCTTTGCGTGCAAAAGCCTCGGCCAATCCATCGAAGTGGTCAACGACAAAATAGGCAGTATCCCCGTCCACATCGGCTTCTACCACGTGACCTTTTTCGATCATTCGCCTACGGGAATCTTCCGTGGACTTCGGGTATCGCATCAACCCGTTGTGATAGATCGCATCCACACGAAAGTCCTCGTCTTCGAGAATGCGCTGCAGGCCCTTGTAGTGATCACCATCCGGGTGGCTTATCACCATCGCCTTGACTTCGATGATCTCTCCATTCTCAATCAACGGCCAATAGCGGTGGCGGAGGAACGCGTGAAAGTGGGCTCCCATACCACCATCAATGATCACGATACCCTGGGGTGTTTCAATCAATGTACCATCCCCCTGACCCACATCGACAAAGAACACCTTGAGCGGAGTGGATTCGGTCGTATCCGCCTTTGCAACCCACCCCCCTGGGCCAGCCCGGCGCGTGGCCACTTGATAATAGGATCCCTTGCTGTCGAGAACTTCCAAATAGGTTCCCAGAAGCACGTGATTGAGCTCCTTAGCTTTTGCCTTAGGGTCCTGGCGCAAGATGGTCTCTTGACGATTGGCGTAAACGAATTCGGGAAAACTCATGGTGCTAAATACGATAGGTGAGTCCTATGGAGGACGCAGGAGCACTCTCGGAATGGAAGAGTGGGGGGCAGCAATACAAGCGTATTATGGAGTGCAATCACGTCAGAAAATTCAGGGAAACTCACTCGAAACCAGTCGGGCCCCACCAAATTCCGGGAAGAGCCCCGGACGAGTTGTCACAATCCAGCTGGCTAGGTTGTCAGAACCCCTCGGCTAGGGCGACCATGCATGGAACCTGCGCGTCTTGCCAGGCGAATTGTGACGGTCCGTCTGGAAACCGCCTATGCCAACAGTCACGTTAAGCTCAAAATCCAGGTCGACACGGACCCGACCCTCGGTTTTGAAACCGAGGCCCGCTTCTGTCTCCAACCCATACCCTTCTCCGTACTGGCCTACTCGCCCCCTCACTTTTGCTTCACGCGTCGTAGCAATTCATCCCTAGGAGCCAGGATGACTCCCCACGGCGAATGTGAGTCCGGATAGGTACGGATCATTTGCACGACTTGGTCCCGCATGGAGGGGTCCTGGTAGGCGACCTTGGGGGTTAGATTCCGCAGGGCGGGCACGGGCTCGTCAACCCAGGCCAGGATGCGATCGTGAATGGCCTTGGTGAAGAGTTCCATTTCCTCGGGGGACGGTTGGGGCTGGTGTGACGGGGTTTCCGAGGGCACCGCTGGGCTGGTGCGAATGTGGGTAAGGCCGGGAATCGGGTCGAGCAGTTCATGCGCCTCGCAGGCGCGGTTCGCGGAGTTGACATGCACGAGCAACTCGTCTTGTATGAGCTCCATGTTGGCGATGAGAATGCTGCCCAATGATGGGTGTTCGGGATGGGGCCTGGTCCAATCCCATTGGTTCGCATCTTCCGTGTCAAGGCCCGGCAGGCAGCCCAGTTGTTTAGCGAGTTGGGCGGGATTGTCAGCGCGGTAAAGGAGAGTAAGTTCCTCCAGTGGGTCGCCGTCGGTGTTTTGCAGTTGGGGCGGGTCGCTGGGTGCTTGATGCCAAAGCAGGCCCAGGCCGCGTGTGCCCCTTGGTAGGAACGGCTCAGAGTCGGGAGGAGTGATTTTAGCCAGACTTGCGAGCAATTGGCTTGGGGATGTGGGAGGCGAAATGGGGAACGTAAAGTGGAAAGCACCGGCGGGGAAGACCCTTGCCACGAAAGCCGTTCCTTCGCGAGCGGTCTCGGAGAGGGCTTTGTCGTGGATGCGGGTTTGCTCTCCGGAGTAAAGATTTTCAAGAACGAGCGAGGCGCCGGGGTCGATTTCCGCTACACGGTAGGGGGCCAAGGGAGCCTTGGACCGGACTTGCAGGAGCTGCGTTTCGGCGGTGTCGGTTTTGGCCTTGGCCAGGCATTTCTCGGCGACAGTTTTGGACGTGGCCCGAGCGCGGTAGTGGAACAGATACCACTCGATGAAGGCGGCGCCCAGGCCGCGGTCCACGTGCTGCCCCATCAGAATGTCACCGATGTTGCGATTGCCGAAGAAGCGCGGGAAGGCGTGGCTGCGCAGGACCTTTTCCATGGGACTCATTAGCCGGATTACGCGCTCGGAGATACGGTCGACCAGGCCCTTCCAGCGTTCCAGCTCATCGGGCTGGATGGGGGAATCATTCTCGAATTCTTGCTCGCAGGCTTCCGCAAGAGGCTCGGCCCTCTCTGCAAAATCCTGCAACATTTCTGAGAACCTGGGGTGGTCTGGTTCGTGGGAAAAGGGAATGCCGAGGGTGTTCAAGGTCCCACCCAATTGGCGCATGTGGCCGTAGGATTCAAACAGAATCCGTTCCGGTATCTGAATGCCGTCGAGAGCGAACCAAAACGCGAACAAACCGGGCAATGTCCTGTCGAATTCCGCATCCGGGTCGCCCATGGCGAGCACCCCGGGCGGCAGCATCTGGCCCGTTGCCAGGTCGATGCCCAGCACGATCTCGGCGTATTCCCCGCCCTCGAATTGCGGCAGCGGCTGACTCCCGATGGCCCAAGTTTGGCCACCCGGAGTCATGCCGCGCGCCGACTGAATCACCCGTAAGTTCGGGGGGGCACTTCCTGCCGCTGCGATCCGATCGACTGTAGGAACCGTAACAACAGTCTCGTGCACCTTGGCCTTCTTGCCAAAGCCCTCCAGGCGATACTCGCTCATTCGGCGTTTCGCCCCAAGTTCGCAGGGGTGCAGCTGCCCTTGGGCATGGGCCGCCAGCACGATGCGCAGCACCTCGCGCATGATGCGCATGTGCGCGCGTCCTATGGGCCGCACCGTCCGATTTTCCTCGCAACCTGTCATCCACGGTGCAGCCGCTCCCCTTGAAAAACTCTTCCCCGCCTGGCTGAAAATCCGCCGGCTCTCATCGGGAATGTTCGCGAAGGCTGTGAAGTGAACTTGCACAACCTCCAACCCTTCCTGCGGCTCATACGGAGTGCCCTCCAGAAAATCGAGCTCAATAGCCTCCTGAGCATTTTTTCCAAAGGCAGCCAACAAACCCAGGTCCGCATCAAAGTTGCCAAGAATGCAGCACACCACCGATTCGCCCCCAACAAGCCGCACGCGGAAGATCGCATCCGACGAGACTTGCAACCAAATCCGAGCCCGATGGAATTGCATGGTCAGGTCGACGACCTCACGCGCTAGTTTGTCCAGTTTGCTTTTTGCCATAACAGGAGCAAACTTAGCGTGCTGGAGTCGGTGTGGGGCGGCTTTTTCCGTTATTCGAGGACGGATTGCGCGGGGGGCTTAGGTATGTCCATTTCCTGCCGATTACCAGTGGCACCATCGCGGTCGTCGGCACGTCTCTCGAAGGAGCCTAACCCGCAGCCCACCGAGGGCCGCAACAGGAGATCGCTCGAGACCACCTACTCGTATCTCAATCCGCGTCAAAATGATCAAGTGGATTTCCAGGGGCAAGGCAATGTCCAGATCTTCCGTGGTGAGCAGATCGTAACCCGGGTCGCGCCCAAGGGAGTGGTGGGGGAACAGCCGGGTGGCGCTGCCGCCCACGACTACGATCTGGTCGGCCACAGCGCTCAATGCCGAAAGGGCCTGGGCGAGGGTTTACTCCAAAATCATGGCCATGGTGTAGCCCCCATTCGATGCAGCAGCTCCTCTGCTTGCTCCTCACCCCTTGAAGGATCCGGTGCACGTCCAGGTAGCACTGCAGGATGTCCGCAGAGGGAATTCCGCAATCGATCACTTGCGCTCCAAACACCGACGCGGGTGCTTGGGGTTTGCGCAGCAAAACGTCCGCTTCGGAAAGGGAAGAAACCTCCACGAGCTCGAGCTCTTGCAGGTAGGCCTTGTTGACGGCTTCCAAAAAGCGCGGGATTCTGGCGATCTCAGTTCCGCCCCCCCCCCGGGCAGGAGACCAGAAAGCGGGGCGGCTGCTGTGGCTCGGCAAGACAGGACCGCCCTGGGTGCCCATTCGCGGGACCCTGATGCGTTACGCGACCGGCTCCCTGTGAGCCACCAGCCAATAGAGACAACCAGAGGGGGGAATCAGAGCCAACCATGTCAATTTGACATAGACCCAGAGCCAACCCTGGCTGCAAAAGCCAGATTCACGCGGAGAGATAGAGCCACCTACAGGTGCGCAACGTCAGATGCACCTCGGCCATCAATCCCAGCCATCGTCGTCCTTGCGCTTGCCCTCCGCGACCATCGACCGCAAATCCGAACCAAGAGGCAAGGTCCGACCCTGCAGCGCATCGTCATAACCCTCCTGCACCGACCTGCGCAAGGCCGCCGCATCCTGCCGCTCCTTACGCTCCCGAATCAACGCCCGTACAAACTCACTAGGCGTGGCGAACAGGGTCCCATCACCCGAGCTCTGATCCACAAACTTGCGAAGCTCGTCGGTGAGGGAAAGGTTGATAGATCGCGTCATGGTTGTCTCCTTTGCTGGTCCCGTCAGGGTAGGGCTTTGTGGCGAATATTGCCATTTGTCGACACGGCACCCCCCCGTTCTGAAGCCTCAGGCCCGATGTGTGCCAATATGGTGCCAGCTCGAAGCCTCTCATAAGGGGAGCGCTCAAGCGTTCTGCCCACCAGCAAGCCATAGACCGTCCCCAGCACCAAAGGTTGCAACCCAATTCGGAATCCTAGGGAAGCTGCAAGGCCAACGCATGGACACGGACGACTGTACGCGGCTCAGCAGGACAAATCACCCCCTAGCAAGCCGACTGGAACTTCTCCCAATGCACCCGCAGCCGTTCCGGATCCGGCTTGTTCGCAACCCGTCGAGGCAACTGCAACTTGACCCCATTCAGCTCCTGCAACCCATGCAGCAGCATCGGCCCATCGCTCTCATCCATGAGCGATGGCAACATGGCGACCTTCAACTCCGTGGGATGCACCGACAGATAGTGTGCATCAAACGCACCGTGGTGAATCTTGCATAGGCTCAATCCGTTGCTGACCACGGGCTCTCCCCAATCCTGACTATCGGGAATGATATGGGCCGCTTCCAGCAATTTGGGATGCTTCAACCTGCAGATCGCACACTGTGACCGATAGGCGCCGAGCACCCGTTCACGAAAGTGAGCCTGGTGCAACCGAACCTTCACCAAGCGTGACCCATAGGACTTGCTCAAGTCATCAGCCGGTTGATCCCCATAGACCCGATCGCCTGTCACATTCCCATAACCACCCGCCAGCATGGGGGTGTCCGCATTCAAGTGAAACGCAAGATTCGCGGGGTCGTCTTTTGCGATGAACACCGGATAGATAGCCAAGTAGCGAACAGGGCTCTTTGCTACCGCATCCAAATACACCAACGGCAGCCGATTCTCAAACGCCAACCGCGCCGCGCGATTTGTCCAGTCGTTGGGATCGGTCCCCTTGTACCGATAGGCCAGGGTGGACTCGTCGATGAAATGATCGTTGTAGGGTGATTTATGCCCGCTCCGCAAGGTCAACGCCGCCGACAGAATCTTCGGCTTGTGAATCCCAAGCTGCGTAGTCAGCGGAATGCGGGTACCTTCAAACGGAAACCCATACTGAAGAGCCGTCGCAGGAATGAGGTCTTCAGGCGTCTGAACCTGCTCGTCCAGCCATGCAAATGCTGCCGCCCGTACCCTGTGTTCGAGTTCTAAATCCATGGGGGAGATGCGCTTCCAGGACTCAAGCTTATCAGGAAATCAATTCGAGGCTCGAGTTAGCTGGCATGAACATAGGCCTTAAACACCCCACCCTGGCTCGTTTCCCGATGCCACCGAACAAACTCAAGCGAAGGCCTCGGGAATCCAGAATGCGGCGCTCGAATCTCTTGTCCTCGCATGGACCTTAGCTTTTCAATCGTGGGCCCGGTCCCATCGAGAGCCGCAGAAACAATGACCCGCAGGTCATCGTCTAGCCCCCATGCTCCCCGATCAAACAGCCGGTGAGCGGTAGGGGAGAGGGCCAATCCGTTCTCAACAACGTCCGGCCCGCTGTAGCAATGCGCCTGGATATGCGCCGCATCACACCCAAATACACGACCGCCCATGCTGGCAGTGAAACCCGTGACCGCGCAGGCATGCCCATAGGCCTCCAGCACATCCGCATTGAACCGAGGATCACGCTGTCTCCGTCGCGAAGTCTCCCAGGTCGGTTCAGATACCCGATCGGCCTCCGGCAGCTGCAGCCCCACCGCAGCAACCAAGTCTTCATGAAGAGTCCC
>JAAETM010000151.1 GCA_024228395.1 bacterium
AACGAGTTCGAAGTCGAGCAATCTTCCAAGGTCGACGTGGCCTAGAAGTTATCCACATGTTATCAGTCTCCTCTTCCCCAGACCCCATCACCTCCCGGAGGCTCCGCCCCCGGAGCGCCGCGCTGCGCCTTAGCCAGCTTGAGGCTGGCTACGCGCGGCTCCCCCAATGGGGAAGGGAACCTTCCCCAAACCCCATCCCTACCTTGACAGTTCCCGTTGCTTCGTGTCGAATCAACCTGTCGCTAAGTTCCGTGTCAACTTATTGGAAGCACGTCAGCAAGTACGACAAGACGCTCAGTAAAATTGCCGATGGCCTTGGATTGCAGAAGAGCGGGGTGAGCAGCGCATTCAAGCGTGCATCCCAGAAGGATTTGGACGCTCTGAATGGGCGCTCTCTCGGTGATTGGACCTTTGTCTCGGTCTTCATCGATGGGAAAGGATTCGCGGGTCACACTTGCCGAGTGGCCATGGGCATCACCCTTGAAGGAAGTAAGCACATTCTTGGAGTGCGGGAAGGTGCGTCCGAGAACGCCGAGATCGTGACCGACCTGCTGAACGATTTGCGCGAGCGTGGACTGAACACGAGTGAGAAGGCTCTTTTTGTGCTCGATGGCTCTAAGGCTCTGGCCAAAGGAGTGAGTAACATCTTCGGCGAACGTGGAGTCATCCAACGTTGCATTCTTCACAAAGAGCGCAACGTGCTTTCCTATCTTCCGAAGCAGTGGCAAGCACAAGCCTGTCGGCGCATGCGTGCCGCATGGGCCATGACCGAGTACGAAGATGCGAAAAGCGCACTGACAAAGGTCTTGGAATGGCTGCAGGGACTGAATGAATCGGCAGCGGCAAGCCTTCGTGAAGGCTTCGAGCAGACATTGACCGTGCACAAACTCGGCGTCACCGGCACGCTCCGTAAGACGCTGCAGACCACCAATCCAATCGAGTTTGCATTTGATACCGTTGGCCGATTCTCGGGTCGCGTGAAGCGCTGGAATGGCGCAAAGATGGTCATGCGCTGGGTCGGCTCTGGACTCATCCAGGCCGAGAAACAATTCCGACGAGTGAAGGGATACCAGACCATCCCTGCCCTTGTTTCTTCGCTCTCCTCAGACCCCTTGCAAGATAACCAAGACGTGGCATGATCTATTCCCTGCACCCTTCGAATCTAACAAAGGGACGGACACCCTCGCATGTAGGGGATAGCGCTCACATGCCAATGTCCTCCGCCCACAGGTCAGGCTTCAGACATTGAAAGTCTTCCATAAGTTGAGCGCAACGCTGGTCATCCACCACGATAACCTCGACTCCATTTATTCGCATCCACTCTTCGGCACCGAGAAAGGTCTTGTTCTCACCAATAATGACTCTGGGAATCTTAAACAACAACGCAGTCCCTGAACACATGGGGCATGGACTTAGGGTAGACACGAGTGTGAGCTTGGACCAATCTCGCCGTCTTCCTGCATTACGGATACACATCACTTCCGCATGTGCTGTTGGATCTCCAGTCTGAACTCTCTCGTT
Source organism: bacterium (assembly GCA_024228395.1). GTDB lineage: Bacteria > Planctomycetota > UBA1135 > UBA1135 > NORP259. The sequence continues at coordinate 1,522 of JAAETM010000151.1, forward strand.
ATGCCCGCGAGAGACAATCCTTCCGTTTTGATTAACCAAAACTGACCCTATTGGGATCCCACCTTCAGACCACGAGATCCGAGCCTCCTCAAGTGCTGCATCCATCCACTTCGACCATTCACGGGTACGCTTTTCCATCTTGTCTATCTGGGAACCCTCTTGAGCTTATCCTTGTAGGAATACCGCATTATAACATAAGCGGAGATGAGGTGCCCCTTCAAGTGGTGGATAGTAGTGGATAGGAGTTCCAAAGGGGCAGTTTCGGGAGAGCAGCGGGAAGCCAGGTGGGGCGCGGGGGCGAGCATGGGGTGGATTGTATGCAATTGCCAACCAAACGGGGCCTCCGGGGAGGGACCCGGCGGTGCGGTGGCGGC
>JAAETM010000152.1 GCA_024228395.1 bacterium
CCCTTGCCGAGTTGGGCGAAGACTTCGCGCTCGTGGCCGGTTACGGGATCGACCGAGACCTTCACGTGCATGTTGCCAAAGGGCGTCATTTGGCGAATGCGCAGGCAGCTCATGATCTCGGGTAGCTTGACCGGAGCGAGTTGGGCGCCGCCGAGTTGGGGCTCCTTCTTCATCTCGGGCTCGGCGGGCTTTTCGGCCTTCTTGAGAGCCATGGGCTGCATCTCGCGGCAACCGTCGCGATAGACGGTGACGCCTTTCACGTTGAGGTCGATGGCCAGGTCGCAGATGGTGCGCACGTCGTCGACGGTGGCGCTGTTGGGGAAATTGATCGTCTTGGAGATCGACGCATCGCAATGGTCTTGGAAGGCCGCTTGCATGCGCATGTGCCACTCGGGCTCGATGTCGTGGGCGGTCACGAAGATGTTCTTATGCTCTTCGGGAATCGAATCCATGTAAGCGACGGTGCCTTCTTCGAGGATCTGGTCGACCAGGTCGTCGCTGTAGTAACCCGCGTCCTTGGCGGCCTTTTCGAAGACGTAGTTCAGCTCGCGCATGATTGTCGGGCGACCTTGCGTGTCCTTCATCACCTGGCGCTGGAAGGCCAAGGCGAACATGGGCTCGATGCCGCCGGAGCAATCGGCGATGATCGAGATCGTGCCGGTGGGCGCGATGGTTGTGGTGTAGGAGTTGCGCAGTTTGCGGCCGCGCTCCTGCCACTCGGAACCTTCCCAAGCGGGGAAGACGCCGCGCTCTTCGGCCATGATCTCGCTGGCCATGTGGGTTTCCTCTTCCATGACTCGCATGACCTCGCGACCGAAGTCGCAGGCTTTCTTGGAGTTGTAGGAGATGCCCATCTTGTAGAGCGCATCCGCAAAACCCATCACACCAAGACCGATGCGGCGCGTGGAGCGCGACATGTTGTCGATCTCACGCAGGGGGTAGCGGTTGACTTCGATCACGTCGTCTAGGAAGCGCGTGGTCGAGTGGATGACCGACTTAAAGGTCTCCCAGTCGAAGGTGGCTGCGTCGTCTGAATCGTTGACGAGCAAACCCAGGTTGATGGAACCCAGGTTGCACGAATCGTACGCGTGCAGGGGCTGTTCGCCGCAGGGGTTGGTGGCCTCGATCAGGCCCACGTTCTTGATCGGATTGGTGTTGTTGATGCGATCGATGAACAGCAGGCCGGGCTCGCCGCTCTTGTGGGCGTGCTGGATGATAACGTCCCAAATTTCGCCCACGGTCCAGAAATCGTCGGTGCCCACGCCTTGCGCATCGCGCTTTTTGAGTTGGCTCCATTGGCCGGAGCGCGGGTTTTTGACCTCGTGGATCTTGGTCGGCTCGCCACGCAGCTCTTCAACGAAGCGATCGGTCACCGCAACGGAGATGTTGTAGTTGTTGATCTTGGTCGGGTCGTCCTTAAAGGTGATGAACTCTGCGATGTCGGGGTGATCGACGCGCAGCACGCCCATGTTGGCTCCGCGGCGGAAGGCACCCTGCTGGATGGCGTCCGTGGCCTTGGAGAAGACTTGGATGAAGGACAGGGGGCCCTCCGTGGTGCCACCGGAGGAGCGCACGCAGTCGCCAGCGGGGCGCAGGCGGGAGAAGCTAAAGCCGGTGCCGCCACCGGACTTCTGAATCAGGGCTGTGGACTTGATCGATTCGAAGATGCCTTCGATGGAGTCTTCGACGGGCAGCACGAAACAGGCGGAGAGCATGCCCATCTCACGGCCGGCGTTCATCAGGCACGGGCTGTTGGGCATGAACAAACGCGTGGACATCAAGGAGTAGAACTCCCGGGCGATTTCCATGGCGTGATCGTAATCGTTGTCGGTGAAGGCCAGCTCGCCCTTGGCCACATGGGAGGCCACGCGCCAGAACATCTGGCGGGGGGTCTCGATGACCTCGCCAGTCTCGGGTTCTTTCTTCAGGTAACGTCGCTCGAGCACCATCTCTCCATTCTTGGAGAGCTCCGGGTCGGGAAGATCCGCGGGCGGATCCACCGCCTCCAGATGGATTAGCTCATAGGCCTCTTTCATCTGGATGGGGTCGATCATCTCTTTCTTGGAGTCGGTGGACGAGATCTGCACTGTTACCTCTGCTTGTTCTGCGCTGGATGCTTGGGGGGAAAAAAATCGCCTGGGGAAGGCGACTCTCCGATGATCCGCTCGTGGGGGTCCACCTTCAATGCTGGGCACGAAATTCTGTCGGGGATCAAGCTGGCCCCAACCCTTACCTGTAGGTCAATTTTTTTTGCTTGCATTGGCCCCACAGCCATAAAAACGCCACCACGCTTTTGACCCAGGATTTCAACCCGCCTGGAGAGAGCCTGGAGCGCCCTTCGGACCGCGGTGACCCCATCCCATTGCTGAGAGGATTTTGCTCGGACTTGCGGTCCGGGAGCAAAGGTCATCAAGCGTCGGGCCCCCACACCCGAAACAGAAGGCAAGCCGGAAAAATGTTCCCTCCCTGGAAAATCATGCGCTATCTCCTCCTGACCCTTCCCTGCCTATTCGCTTGCTCCCCCGCGGACCAAGGAGAGCTGCAGGGCTCCATCGATAGCGCGCCCGTTGTCGATGATATTTCGATCTCAATCCCCGAAACGACCCCCGAGGAGGCCCCTATTGGCGCGGAAGAACTGTTAGCCAAGGCCTTGGCGGACGAAATCGGCTCTAGCATGCAAGCGGCCTTCGATGAGCAGGCTGCGATCATGGCCAGGGGCGGTACGGATGAGCAAATCGCGGGGGTTCGCGGGCAATTCGAGGCCACCTCCGCCATCTCCGAAGCTGAATTGAATTGGGCTTTTGTGGTGCAGGAAACCACCGGGGATCGCAGCGCTTTCGAAGTGCTGAACGCCCTGGCTTCGAACGCCGGTCTCAACCTAGATGCGACTTCCTTTATGGATGAGTTATCCGATAAGCCCTCGACCGAGATCGAAGGCCTATCGAAGATCGAGGCCTTTGAGCGAGTGGCTTCCGAAATGGGCCTGGTCCCGACCTACCCTGGCGCCTTCGCCATGGGTGACGAGTTGCTGGCCATTGGCCTCACGGTTATGCCGCGCGCAACACCCATAACCTTCGCCGGCCCCTTCGCCATCACGGTGAGCAAGCTCGAGGAACTAGCCCCCCACACGTCCGGTTCCATCAGCCTGACGGCACGCGCCTTCGGCATGCCCGAGACCGCTTTTTTGGTCAACGACTCCATGTTCGAAACCTTTGCTATCGAAGGGGTGAATTCGAATCAGGGGAATGATTTGCGCGCCCGCCCCGACGTGCGCCGCATGTCCACCCCACAATTCTCAGGGTCCATGGTCAAGATATCCACGGACATCGACCTGAAGGGACTGTTGAAGGGCACCCAGAGCATCGAAAGCCTGACAGGAGTCATGCATCTCAAGCGTCCCTCCAAGGTGACCCCGGTGGATTTCGAAACCATGCGGCCTGGAAAGCAAACCGTTGGAGAGTTTGAGGTATTCCTGAAGAAGGTAGGCACCAACACGGCCATCAAGGTGCGCTGCGAAGACGACTCTGACATCTCCGTGGTCTGGGCGCCGGACAGGGCCGACGGCACTCCGCTGGGCATCCTGGGCAGCAACTCCTACGGCTACGATGGAACGATCGACGCTTCCCTGAGCACCCCCGATGCGCCGAGCAAACTGTCCGCGAAATTGGTGGAGTGCGAGCTGCTCGATATCGCCTTTGAGCTGAATGGAATTGAATTCACCAGAGCATCGGAGCAGCCCGAAGCCCTGGCTGTTTTGGAGTTCGACCACGCCCAACCGATCTCGGTGGCTTTCGTTGAGTTCAAGAAGCGCGATGAGCAGTTCGCCGAAGTCTCCCTGCGCGCGGTCAGTCATGCCAACAAGGACGCCAAGTCGGTCAGCGTCAAGCTGATCTACATGGACGATGACAACAAGGAGATCAAAAACTGCTTCACCAGCTTGACTCCTGCGCCCACCTTCGCGACCGAGGCTCCGACCCCCTTTGTGAAAGCCAAGGGCATAGAAACCACGATCCAAACCGCCTTCTTCATGCCGAAAGAAACCGTCTCCGTGCAAGTCTCCGTGCACGAGGTCGAGTTCATGGATGGCACGACCTGGAAGGCGGATATGTAAACCGGGCCTCCCGCCCAGCTCCATCGGAAGTTCCTCCGACCGACAGTAAAGCACCCCGTGACCCTTTGGGTTACGGGGTGCTTTACTGTCAATCCTGGCGGTTCTGCTCGATCAAGGTCGCGGACTCCTAGTCGCCTGCTTGAGTGCGTTTTCATGGTCTCCCAAGCCGCTCAAGCAGGGCTTTGCGCACAGGCCCCGCTATCGGTCCTGTTCATGAGCGGCACCGAAGATCCGATCATGCCATTCGATGGCGGGAGAAGGCCTCCGCAAACCCCAGCGTTGTGCTCTACGAGGTTCAGGGCGGAGGGCACACCCTGCCGCAACTCAAATCCAAAGCACGAGACAGGATCGTCGGGCCCACGAGTGGGGACATCAACACTCAAGATGTCATCTGGGAGTTTTTCGCGGACAAGAAACGCATCGCACCCAAAGCCGAAGAAACGCCGAAGTAACCACCCCGGACTATGCCAAGAGGTATTGCGGCAGTTCCGAATGGGCTAGGCGGGCGCGCAGTCGTTGCCAGCGTTTGGTTACGGCTTCGCTGCTTAGATCCAACCGTTCTGCAACCTGGGCGTGTGGCAGGCCTTCGAGACCGCAGTGCAAAACCAGTTTGCGCTCGTCCGGATCCAGCAGGTCCACTTGGTCGCGAAAAAGACCCAAGGACTCATCCCGCGCAACCTTTTGGCTGACGGCGGTGGCGGGATCCAACTGGTTGTTCGCCTGCTTGAGACGTGTGGAAGGTCCGCCCGCACCCTTGGACTTCTGCCCACGACGAACGGCCTCCAACAACACGTTCTTGGCGATCCGAAAGATCCAAAAACGAAAGTAGGAGCCGTCCCCTTCGAAAGAACCAATCTGGCGCCAAGCGCGCAGCCACACCTCTTGAACCAGATCCGCGGGATCCAGGTGGGCACTCTGCTCGGGGCGAATGCGCAAGTAGGCCCAGGTATGGAGCGAAGGCGCGATGTGTTCGTACAACTCCGCAAAACCCTGCTGGTTTCCCTTTTGAGCTTGCGCCAACCACATGCGCGTGGGGCCCTCTGAACCTATTTCGACCATGGGCCTTATTCTACCAAAGGTGAATCCATTTGGCGGATACACTGGGCAAGGAATGCACGGGAACCCCAGAGAAGAACCGGATGTCGACACGGATGCGGATGTGACCGCGTCTGTGTTTGATTTCGTTAGCGACTTCCTCGATGACCAGTCCACGGGGGAGGTGCGTCCCCTGGGTGAATATCAGAAACGCTACCCCGGCGCCGAAGCTGCCATTGCACTGGAATATGACCAGCTCTCAAATCCCGACCCCGTTGAAGAGGAACAAGAGACGCGTTTCATTGGCAACTACCGGTTGATCCGGGAGCTGGGCCGAGGTGGCCAGGGTTCTGTTTGGCTTGCCGAAGATCAGAACCTTCATCGCCAGGTGGCGTTGAAGTTGCTGAACTCATGGCTCATCGCTGGCGAGCGCTTGGCGCGCTTCCAACGGGAAGCGGAGAGCATCGCGCGTTTGGAACACGAAGGACTCGCCGTTGTGTATGAGGCACAAATGGAGAGCGATCCGCCCTTCATCGCCATGCGGTTTGTGAAAGGCGATGACCTGAGTTCCTGCCTCGCGAAACGCGATCGACACGGCCTTCCTTTTCTCCCGATCACCTCCCCTGCCAAACTTCGTCAAGCGCTGCATTTCTTCGAGCACGCCGCCCGCGCCCTGCACGTGGCCCATGAAGCCGGGGTCATGCACAGGGATATCAAGCCGGGCAACATTCTGGTTTCCGCCGCCGGACGGCCGGTCATCACGGACTTTGGATTGGCCCGCGATGAGTTCATGCCAGGCGAGGAAACGATCACGCAGGAAGGCGAAGTCTTTGGCACGCCCGCTTATATGTCGCCGGAACAGGTCGACGGTCGGGCGCAGGAAGTCGATCGGCGAACGGATGTTTGGTCCCTGGGTGCGACCCTGTTCGAGGCTTTGTGTGGGCGAGCTCCCTTTCAAGGCAAGGGGCAATTGGGTTTGGCGCGCGCCATTCTTGAGGATCCGCCTCCCGTGGCCACGTCCATGGAAGGTGAAATGCCCATCGGAATCGATGTGCAGGTTGTACTGCAAACAGCTTTGGAACGGGACCTTTCCCGACGTTACCCCAGCGCGCTTGCTTTGGCGGAAGACCTGCGCCGTATTCGCCAGTTCGAGCCGATTCAAGCGCGACCTGCCGGACCCTGGCTCCGGGTTCGGCGCTGGGCGCGTAGGGAGCCGGCATGGGCCAGCGCCTTGGGCTTGCTGCTAACCACCTTGATCATCGGCCTGGTGGTTTCCCTTTTTACGATCGAACGTATTCAGGGACTGCTCGAGGACAAGGAGGTCGCCCTCGGTCAGGAGCGCGCCCTGCGCTACGTGCGCCAAATGCCGCAATTACTGCAGAAAGCGCCATCCTTGGCCCTTGCCACAGGATTGGAGGCGGTCTCCATGCATGATTCTTGGATCACCCGTTCTTCCCTGTATGGTCCCCTCGAAGAGTTGACCCTACGAGCGCGGGGCAAGCTTGCGGTCAGCAACATTGCATGGGACGCCTGCTTCCTTGGGAATGGGGATCAAGCGGTCGTGGTGTCGGGATCGGGTGGTGTGGCGGTGGTGCAGTCCTCCGATGGAGAACCAATCGCAACGCGCATCATCGATGGCCTGGACGGTTCGAAAGCCCCCGACATTCGCCATGTGCGCGAGTTGCCAGGCCAGAAGTCCATCCTGGTCAGCACAAGCGGTGGGCGCGTTCTTCGCTTGGCACTCACCGACCTGCATACCGAGTGGGAAGTTCCGGTATGTCAAGGTGGTGTGCTCTCGTTGGCTTTGTTTTCCGATGGCGAGCACTTGATGGCTCTGACCGAAAATGAGGGTGCCAAGAAATTGCGCACGGCCGATGGGTCCGAGGTCGCAACCCTTGCGATCCCCCCCCAATCCGCCTCCCTTGTATTGATCCCCGAGGGCACGCAGCACGTCATCACTACGGGTAGTTTCGTACGCGGCGGCACCAGTCACCCCAACCCGCGCGCGTCCCTCTGGAACACAACCGACGGTTCGATCATCCGCGAATTCGCGCACTCCGGCGCGGTTCGTAGCGCTGCGATCGACCAGAAAGGGCTTTGGCTTTCCACCGGAACGCTCGATGGCCAGGTGTACACCTGGAGTCTGCAGAATCTCCAAGCCGCGCCCCTTATTCGCAAGGCGCAAGGCCCCGTGGACTGTATCGATATCTCCCCAGACGGGGAGAGCGTTGCTGCGGGTGGTGAGCATGGCGCTTGGCTTTGGCATGGCCTTGAACAGGACCCTCGCCCATTGCTTGGGCACTCTGAAAGGGTGGTCGATGTTGGATTTTCCTCCGACGGTGAAGAGTTCGGCACATGCTCATGGGACAACGTGGTCAGGGTTTTTCCTTCCACGGGCGGTGCGGCCTTGCGGCAGAACCGGGCTGGTTATCGACCCTTGATTCTGGCCTGGTCCAAACAAGGCCATCGACTGCTGTCCGCAGGGATCGGCCGGCACTTTTCCCTTTGGAACAGGACGCCCCCACCCTCGGCGCGCCGCTTCGAGGGGATCGGCAGCCCCTTGGTTTGGACCCAGTTCACAAGCGATGGCAGGGGCGCCGTCGCTACAGACTCCGAGGGTGCGGTATTGTGGTTTCCCACCCCAAAAGAGATCCAAGAGGGACACATGGTCGGACCCCTGGCACTGCTAGCGCGTCACCGGGGCGGAGCTGCGGTTTGCGCCGTGTCCACCCGAGCCAAGCGGGCCGTGAGCGGTGGGACCAGTGGCGAAGTCCTCTTGCACGATCTGGACACACGCGAGGTTCTCTCAAGCAATCGGGGTTGGGTGCAAGGCATCCGTCACCTGGCGATCCGTCCCGACGGCGAGCAGGTTGCCATCGTGGATGGCATTGGCCGATTGGGTACTTGGGATGGAAGCGATCGACCCGCGCTGCGCCCGACGGGGGTCGAACAACAGATCCAACGGGTTTGCTTTGACGTATCCGGCCGTCTGCTAGCAGCCGGGGACGCGCTCGGGCATGTCATGGTGTGGAATGCGCATTCGGGCGAGTTGCTCCACAGATTCGAGACCGATTGGAAGACGGACAACCCCGCTCGAAATCCAGTGATCGATCTTACGTTTGACCCCGAGGGGGAAACGATCCATGCGGCCGTATCACCGTGGTGGGCTCTCTCGTGGGATTTGAACAACCCCAAGAAGCCCGCAGTAGAGCAGAACCGAATGGCCCTCCGCTGGCTAAAAGCCCTCCCGAACAAAAAGGGGTTGCTCAGCTGTGGAACAGGCTTGGGCACGTTTTCCGTGGGCCGCTCCAGCCCCCTCTCCCTGCCCGCGACCCGGCACGTGGCGCCGCTTTCAAGCATGAATCTCAACACGCAAGGTACCTTCGCCGCCACCGGCTGCGAAGACGGTTGCGTGCTGGTTTGGAACGTGGTCACCGGCGCCACCCTCACGCGCTATGCCCGGCATGGGGGGGCTGTACGGCACATTTCTTTCTCTCCCATCCCCGGTGATGATCGTGTGCTCTCGGTCAGTGACGATGGAACTCTCGCCATTTGGCCCGTGAATCCGATTCCCACGGCCCAAGGCCACGCCCCCCACGAACTCACCGATCGCAATCGCAAGCGGTTCGACGCTTGGGGATTGGCGCCAAGAGCGCGCTAGCGGGGCGCTGGAATTCGGCGGTGCCGGGCGGCTAGGGGGTTCCCCGGCCACAGGGGCGATCTCTCGCCCCGAACTTTTTGAAAGAAAGTTGTCCGAACCAGAGCTTAGTTTGCATTTGGAAGTGTTCCGCGCGGTCGATTGTCGCGCGCCCCTCACCCCTACGAAGCCATGAAGACCCTCCACCTTCCCTACCTTGCCGCATTGTTCCTCGGTGCCACGACCACACTCCGCGCCCAACAAAGCGTCTATTCCATCGATTGGCGAAGTCCCTCCGTGGGCATTCCTGACGCGGGTACCGCCACTCCGATGACCTCGGGAGATCTGCTCATTCCGACCACCGGCCTCCCGGCGATTGGCCCTCTGCCCATGCCTACGATTGGCATGACCCACGGGTTGGGAGGGTTGGGCCTGATCCCCGGGTGCATTGGTGTGCCCGGTGGTGCCCCTTGCCCCGTTGAAGTGGATGCGCTCTCCTTTGGCCAGGACCTCCCGGTCACGCCCAATGGTTTTGCTCCCGGCCAACTGCACTTCTCCGTGGATTCCTTCGCCATGGGCATTGCTGGCGGCACGATCGTTCCCAATGTCACTTCAGAAGGCCCCGTGGGCGATGCCTCTGCGGATGTGATGCTCAATCCTCTCGCCATACCCGGAGCCCCCTTGCCCCCGGGCCCCTCCATGGGACATCGCGGAATCTGGGACGGTGACGGCATGGCCTCTGGCACCGGGTTCAGCTATCCCGGCCTGGGTTTGATCGAACCCAACATGCCTGGCCCCGCGCCGGCCGCCATGGGGGACAACTTGGATGCTTTGGATACCTTGCCCTTCTTTCCCGGTGTGCCTCCAGTCGCATTCTTCAGCTTGGATTCCATGGGCGGTGATCCGCTTACCAGCTTGCCCCACAATGCCACTGCCGTCGGACATGGATTCACGGGCGCGGATGTCTTGGTGTCGGTTGCGGCCGGATTGGGGCCGGTTCTCTACGCACCTGGACCCGCCCTGGGCCTCAACCTTGTTCCCGCCGTGAACCGGGACGACTTGGACGCCTTGATTCTGTGGGAAAACGGCGACGGTATCTTCCAGCCTTCACATGTTCCCTTTGATTGGATGACCGGTGCTTCCGACATGTTGCTGTTTTCGGTTCGCAGGGGATCTGCCGTGATCGGCATGCCCGATAGTATCTTTGGTCTTCCGATCGAAGAGGGTGACATTCTGACCACGCCCCTGCCCAGCGCAATGGGTGGCACCTCGCCCTTCCCTGGCATCTTCATCGCCGCCGAAAATATCGGCTTGGGCACCGTGCGCTCTGGCACCGTCCTGGCGAGCAACTTCGGGGATGATCTGGATGCCTTGGACTCCGTAAACACGATCATCCATGACTGTGACGGGGACGGCGTCGAGGATGTTGTTGCCATCGCAACCGGACTGGTTGCAGATGCAAACATGAATGGAGTCCCTGACTCCTGTGAAAGCACCGTGTCGTGTGTTCCCCTCCCGAACTCCACAGGTGTTTCCACCCTACTCACCGGCACCATGGGAAGTAGCGTGGGCTCTGGCCTGCACCTGGAAGCCACAAGTGGCCCGCCGACACAGTTTGGCTACTTCTTAATCGGAACGGGTGTCACCGCCCCTGGTTTGCCGATCGCCAGCGGAATTCTCTGCCTGGATACGTCACCCGGAAATGCTGTGGGGCGCTACAACATCGCAGGTACATCGATGAACTCGATCGGGCTCTTTGATGCTGCCGGGATCCTGCAAAATGGTGTGGGTACTTCGACGGTGGGATCTGGCCTTGATGTGCCGTCCATGATCCCCACCATCGGTGGAATGATCGTGAGCGGGTCGACTTGGCACTTCCAGCTCTGGCACAGGGACATTCCGCTTACTTCGAACTTCTCGAACGCCATCAGCGTGACATTCTAAGGATGTTTCTTTCTGGCCACCCTTGGGTTGGCCAGGGGGTCCATCCCAACACCCCCAACGGGGTGTTCTTCTGATCTTCACTTAACCGTGTTGAGAACCTGGCAGCATAAACCACACACCTATCTTGGCTTGTTGGCCATGATTTTCCCCCTCCTTCTAAGATAGGGGGGAACATTTCACTCACTCCATCCCTCCTAACTTGCCGGAGGGTTGCTACACCATCCCCCGAACTACTGGAAGTCCAATGGGCCCCGGAAGTCTGTTCTCTCTCCTTTGCACCATGTCGAACCTCCTAGTTTCTGGCACGCTTTCCCACTCCTGTGCCCCGGTGCTCATTCTGACTTTCGGGGCTCTCTTCTGCGGTCAAGCCAACGCCCAAGCAGAAGTTGTATTTGGTGTGGATTGGCAAGGCCAAACGGTTGGCGAAGCCGACTCGCTGATGGGCATTTCGATCACCGATGCCGACCTTCTGATTCCGGTGGGTGGACCGTTCCCTTCCCCGACGGCGCCGTTGAACAATCCGGGCGTTCTCCTACCTGCCACATTCCTGCAGGCCTATGGCGCTTGTTTTGGCCACCTGCCAGGCACCTCATGTGGCCTTGAAATGAACGCCTTGTCGTTTGGCCACGACGCCCTGCTCAAGCCCAACCTCAACTACCGGTTCAGCATTTACTTTTCGGTGGATGAACATGCGGTCGGAAGCCCAATCACCACAACGTGGGGGACCGTCTTCAGTGAAGCCCAACAGAATGAGGCTTCCGCCGATGTGTTCATGTCCAGTTTCCTAGGCATGGGTCCCTTCCAAGCTGTGGGTCAGCCCGGACAAAACTCCCAGGTGATGGATGGGGACGGGCGGCGAAACCAGGGCACGGCTTTCGCGCCTGGGCTTGGACTGATCGAGCCCAACCTGCCCGGTGCAACCCTTCCCGACACGGGATCCAACTTGGACTCCTTGAGCATAGGGCCCCCCATCAACCCCACGATAAATCCGATCTTCTTCTCCCTGCAAGGAGGAGGGGCTGACCCCTTGGAGCCCACGGCACCACTTACAAATGCCGCGGCAATTCAAGGCCACCAAGGAGGGGACATCCTCATGTTTGACCCCGTGACGAGCAGTGTGGTTGTTTATGCAACCGCAGACGCCTTGGGGCTCGACAACTTGGGAGTGGGTTCGGACGACGTGGACGCGATCGCCGTGGTCGAAAGCAATGCAATCCCTGGGTTCCAGCGCCCCAACGCCTTTTACGGCTGGGAAGTTGGCGACGGGGACCTGGTCTTGTTTTCGGTTCGTAGGGGATCGGCCGTGATCGGTACGCCTGACAGCCTCTTGGGGTTGCCAATTGTGCCGGGCGATGTGCTCATGGCGCCAATAGGTCAGGGATTCCTTGGAACGACCCCTCCGGGGATTTTCGCGACCGCTGAGAGTCTTGGGTTGGCAGCGGACCGTGCCAGTGGAACGAGTGACGAACTCGATGCGCTCGACATCCTGGATGAGGAAGAGGACCCCTTCTTGGACTGCAACTTCAACGGCATCGAGGATTCAGAGGACATTGCGGACGGCTCTTCGCCCGATGACAACATCAATGGAATCCCCGATGAGTGTGAAGACCCCGGCCACAAGTTCTGTGACTGTTCGTCCTCGGCCAGCGCTCCCTGTGGCAACAATGGCGCCGCAGATGCGGGTTGCCTCAACAACACTGGCTTGGGCGGCAAGCTGGTGGGTACGGGTCAAAGTTCTATCGCCACCGATTCCTTGATCCTCACGTCGAGCCAGCTGCCCATCAACAACTTCGGTTTGCTGTTCATGGGTGATGGCACGGTCGGCCACACGCCGATCCACAACGGACTGCGCTGCGTCGATGGAACAGTCCAGGGTTTCCGGCGCTTGGCGTTGAGGTGGAGCGGCACCGGTGGCACCTTCACCCACGGGCCCGGTATTCTGGACATTGCAACCATGACGCCTCACTCCTTGACGATCCTGACGGGAAGCACTTGGTATGCTCAAACATGGTATCGCGACCATGGTTCACACTGCACAGCCACCTCCAATATGACCAATGGGTGGGAAGTGACGTTCACTCCTTGATCGAAGTGTGGCAGCACAAAAAAACGGACACCGCTGGCGGTGTCCGTTTTTTTTGTGGGTTCCGTAGAAGACTACAGGTGCTGGCCGGCGAAGCGTTGGATCAGCTTCCCTTCCACGCGTCCCTTGTGACTGGCCATGATGGCTTTCATGACCTTCCCCAGGTCCTTCTTGCTGGTGGCTCCCACCTCAGCGATGGTGGCTTTCACCAGCGCTTCGGTTTCTTCCTCCGTGAGAGGTTGGGGTAGGTAGGTTTGGATGATTTCGATCTCAGCACGTTCCTGTGCTGCGAGCTCATCGCGGCCGGCGGTTTCGTATTGTTCCACCGAATCCTTACGTGACTTGACGGCGCTTAGCAGTGCGGTCATGACCATTTCGTCGTCGACCACACCGCGGTCTCCGCCACTGTCGATGGCTTTGTTTTTGATCGCGGCGATCACCATGCGCAGGGTGTCCCTGCGTTGGTTTTCACTGGCCTTCATGGCCTTGATCACATCGGCTTGAATGGTTTCAAAGAGGCTCATTCGGAGTCATCCTCGGCTTCTTCGTCCGTTTCTGGCTCTGCGGGAGGTTCAGGCACAGCTGCAGCCTCCGCTTTGCCTTCTTCGGCAGGCACCAGGGCATCGGAAGCTTCTGCACCCTCCACCTCATCGGAACCGAAGCGCTCCAAGTCCGCGGCAGCAATGATCTCAACCGCGACCAGACTGTCATCGGACTTGAGGTTCACCAGGCGCACGCCTTGGGTGTTTCGCCCCATGGAGGAAACATCGGTGATGTGACCACGCACGAGCATTCCGCCTTGGGTGATGTACATGACATCGTCCTCTTCGCGGCAGAGCTTCACATCGACCACAGGACCGTTGCGATCCTCGGTGCGGATGTTGATCACGCCCTGGCCCCCACGTCCCTTGATCGGGTAGTCCGCAATCGGCGTGCGCTTTCCATGACCCTTCTCGCAAACGGTCATTAGGAAGGACTCCGGTTCAGCGACGATCATGCCGACGACCCTGTCCCCTTCACGCAGCTTGATGCCACGCACGCCGCGGGATGTGCGGCCCATCGCACGTGCCGCGCTTTCGTCGAAACGAATGGCTCGGCCGTTTTCAGAAGCGATCACAATCGTATCGCCCGGCTTGGCCAGGGATACACTGATGACCTCGTCCTCTTCCTCGAGTCGGATCGCACGGATGCCACCCTTCTTCGGTCGACTGTAAGCCTCGAGCAGGGTTTTCTTGACCACGCCATGGCGGGTCGCAAAGACAATCGTGCTTTCGTCGTCGAACTCAGGAACGCGCAGGATGGTCTGGATGACCTCGCCTTCGCGCAAGCGCAACACATTGGTGATCGCACGGCCCTTGGATGCCCGACCGGCCTCCGGGAGGTCGTAGGTCTTCTTCCAAAAGACCTGACCCATGTTGGAGAAGAACAGCAGGTAATCGTGGGTAGAAGCCACGAACAGGGACTTGAGCACGTCGCCTTCCTTGGCGTCGGAGCCCTTGACTCCTCGACCGCCGCGCGCTTGGGCGCGATAGGTGTCCGCTGGGGTGCGCTTCACGTAACCATCCCGAGAGAAGGTCACGGTCATCAAGTCTTCGCTGATGAGGTCGCCGATATCGATCGACGAATCGACCTCCATGTCGGAAATCTGGGTACGGCGCTTGTCGCCGTACTTGTCTTCGATCTCTTCCAGGTCCGTGCGAATGATGTCGTGCACGCGCGAGGAGCGGTCGAGAATGTCTTCCAGGTCCTTGATGGTTGCAACCAGGGCAGCATGTTCATCCTCGAGCTTTTCACGCTCCAGGCCGGTCAAGCTGCCAAGACGCATGTCCACGATCGCTTGGGATTGACGGTCGGAGAGTCCGAACTCATCGCTCAAACCCACCTTGGCCTGATCGCGATCCTTGGACGCCCGAATGATCGCGATGATGCGATCGATGTTTTCCTGGGCGATCAGCAGACCATCGACGATGTGCTTGCGATCTTCCGCTTTGCCCAACAGGAAGCGCGTCCTGCGCCTGATGACTTCCTTGCGGTGCTCGATGTAAGCTTCGAGCAGTTGACGCAAGGTCAGGGTGCGCGGTTGACGCTTGGAGATCGCCAGGTTGTTGATCGAAACCGTGACCTGCAGGGGGGAGTACTTCCACAATAGGTTGACGACAACATCCGGATCCTCGCCCTTCTTGAGCTTGAAGACCAAACGGATGCCCTCGCGGTTGGACTCGTCGACGATGTCAGCGATTCCAGTGATACGGCCCTCTTTGACCGCATCCGCCACCTTGGGGATGATTGCGGCGCGGTTGCTGCCACCCTTCTTGACCTGATAGGGCAACTCCGTGAACACCAGCTGCACACGGTTCTTGTTCTCTTCCACGTGGTAAACACCACGGACTTTGATCAAGCCACGGCCCGAGGTATAAGCCTGGTGGATTCCACTGCGGCCCATGATCAAGCCACCGGTGGGGAAGTCGGGACCAGGCACCAACTTGATGAGATCGGAATCGGTTGTGTCCGGATCGTCGAGCAGCGCGCGCAAGGCCGAGCAAACCTCGCCCAGGTTGTGGGGCGGCATGGAGGTCGCCATGCCCACAGCGATGCCTTCGGAGCCATTGCACAACAGGTTCGGGAAACGCCCCGGCAGCACCGTGGGCTGCATGCGCGTCTCGTCGTAGTTGGGCTCGAGATTGACGGTGTCCTTTTCCAGGTCCCCGAGCATCTCCATGGCCACGCCGGTCATCTTGGCCTCGGTGTATCGCATGGCCGCGGGTGGGTCCGCGTCGATGGAACCGAAGTTTCCTTGACCATCGACCAGGGTATAGCGCAGGGAGAAGTCCTGGGCCATGCGCACCAATGTCGGATAGACCACGGATTCGCCGTGCGGGTGGTAGTTGCCGGACGTATCGCCTGCGACTTTGGCGCACTTCCTGTACTTGGCCCGCGGGCTCAAGTTCAGGTCGTTCATAGCGACCAAAATACGGCGGTGACTGGGTTTCAAACCATCGCGTACATCGGGCAGCGCGCGGGAGTGAATCACCGAAAGGGCGTAGGTCAAATAGGACTCGCGCATTTCGCGCACAATGGCGCGGGGCACAATCCTCTCGGGCCGGGGATCGGAAGTCGTCTCGGTCATGATTGCCTGAAGATTTGGATCAGGCCAGATCGTCGGTACGGAGGGCACTCAAAGCTAGCTCAGCTGGACTTTGGAGGCCGAATTCGGTGGCGAAAACGGGCGTGCCCTGAATGGGCAAACGCTCATAGAACTGGGACTCCACCTGCAGACCCGAAACGGGCGCTTCCCAGAGCAAATAAGTTTCTTTCTCAGCCCACTCAGGCAACCGGAGGTCCCCCATGGGCACGAGTTTGTCGGAGGTAGCCAATACCGTGCAAGGAACCTGATTCTTGTGGGCTGCTTGCACCACATTGCCCGTACCAATCGTGGCGAGCAGCGAATCCGCACCTATGGCTTCGGTACCCATCCAAAGGCGATCTGCGCTGGTAACCAAATTGGGCATGGCCGCGTCATAGACTAGGCGAGCTCTCAGTCCCAAGTGCTCAAGGCGGCGCGCCATCATGCGACCACCAAGATTTGGACCACCCTCACCAAGGATCAATTCCGGATCAAAGCCAGCGTGGGCGAGTCGCTCTATCGCCAATGCTACGGTTTCAGAAAAGGCCGGGACTGCGATGACTTCGCAGGGCTCTATGTCCGCCATCAAAGCATCGCAACAAGTCGCGCGCTTGGGCAAACGGCGGCCAGCCGCAAGCGGTTCTCCATTCCAGCGCACGGACTCTCCCTTCAGATTGTCCATGTCGGCGCCACCGAGCCAAAGACCCAACTCCTCGATCAGAACTTCCCGCAAGGGACTTTGGAAGTCCGACGCTTGGGCCACGACCCGATCCACAGTAGCCATCCACAGCTGAAGTGGCGCCCGCCAACCATGGGTGGCGAGCAGGGGATCCAGCTCCGTGCCAAGCAAGGTGCCCAGGTGTGCAGCATCCCCGTCGGGCAATACTCCAAGCCAAGAACAGAAGATCTCGCAGGCCTCCAAAATGATCTCCTCGGAGGTGGATGTACGGTCCTCAAGCAGGGGATTGAGCAGCCGACTCAAGGGTGCACGCAACTGCATATCGCCATCGGAGTCTCCTGGACGCCAGTGGAATGTATGACGGGATTGCGACATGTTTGAGGGGTGCGGGCAAGGCTAAAAAAGCGGTCGATCAGGGAGCGAATATTATCGCTTTATTGGGTGCAGCTATCCACTACCAGGACGGCCTTTTCGGTCCTTCAGGCACACTTTTGTGGATTCCTGTGAAGCTACCTATTCGCGCTTGATTGTGGGCCTTTCAAGACTCGTGGAACGCCCCTAGATCTGGGCTTCGATCCAGGTCGCAATGCGACTTGCAGCGCCCTCGACATCAGAGGTATCAAAGCTCGCCAAGGTGGATCGATCCCCCTCGCTGTGCAGGTACAGAGGATCGTAGTGGTGGTGCAGCAAACGACGCACCAATTCAGGTTCATCGCGCCTATCGAACAAACCCAGCAGGTCCAATCCCGCGGGTAGCCGGGGCGCCAGGGCTGCCAACTGGCGGCGCAGGTTTTCACGGTCCCCACCCCTGCCAAGGTAATCATCCATCAGCACCTGAATTCGATACTCTTCGCTGGCCTGCAACCACAGGTTTGCGCCCCCGGCCATGGCCTTCCACAGGGGCGCAGGCAAGACCACATCACCCACCTTACGGCTCTCACCCTCCACCACCAGCACCCGATTCAATCCACTATTTAAGGCCTGGAATAGCCTGGAATCGAAGGTTTTTTGGGAGCAGGGCTCCAGGCCTACCATACCCAACAGGGAGCTGCGATGACCCGCAAGCCCTTCCAGATCCAAAGTCCAGCCCGGCCTCTGACGTTCCAATTCACGCAAAACCAGGGTTTTGCCAACACCCGTCAAGCCCCGCAAAACGATGGGTTTGGGCCCTTGCCAAGCTGCCAATCCATCCAATACTTGCCTTCGATAAGCCTTGTAACCACCGTTCAACCCCACGGCCTTGTTCAAACCCAACCCTCGCAATAGGCTCACCACACTGCGAGACCGAAGTCCGCCCCGCCAGCAATGCAGAACTACCGGCCGGGGTGGGCACACCCCCAAAACAGCAGGTTCAAGACTGCGCTCCAACCCCTCCAGACCCACCGAACAAATGCGTTGAATGTGAGCCTCAAAATCGCCTCCCGGTGCGAGCCAACCGGTGGTCTCAGCAACCGCATCCACCAATTCGCGCACGCCCTGCATAGCAAATTCACGGCCCTTTTTAAAGGCCGCTTGCGGGGAGCTCTGCTGATAGAGAAACCCGACCATGCTACGCTGTAAGTCCCCAAATAAAGGAATGTTGACCGCACCCGGCACATGGTCCTCAGCGAATTCCGCGGGGCTACGCAGGTCGATGACACACACATCACCACCGCCAAAGAGGTGGCTGGCCTCAAGCATCGGCACGGGCAGAGGGGGTGCTGCGGATTCTGACATAACGGGACCAGTATGCACTCGCCAGGGCCCCGGGGGGGAGCTACGAGACTATTTTCGGGGCTGGCCGATGCCCAGGTAGTGGGATGTCAGCACCTGGGGCCTCCCGAACACGAAACGATCCATGCGCTGGAGGTGAAATCGCGATACCGTCCACGCTTTCGTCCCCGAGTGGGATGTCAGCCCCGCCCAAACCCACGAAAGACAATGGCATGGCGGCCGTGCCCACCCGGTGCTTGGAGAGCTTGCGGGCCAGTTGAGAGGGTTCCAGCGCCAAGACCTCCGTAACTTCCACAGGGTAGAACTCCAGGTTGTGACCTGCGCCGAACCCAATCTCCAGAATACGCCCGGAAAGGCCCCTGAGACAGCGAACGCGATGGTCACTGAAGAACCGACGCCCCATGCCCCATGCCAATCGGCGGGGCAGTATCTGATTGTTGTAGAGTCCCAAGGCCGAATCGTCCCCCATTGAAGGGGTTACGTCAAACGGTGGATGATCTGTCCATGCTCGGATCTTTGTGCTTTTCTTTGGGCCCTTTCTTGAGCCGATCCTTGGGCGGACGGGGTCGCTTCGGATGGGGTCCCAGTCCAGGACCCCTGGACCGGTCAGGACGTCCTTGCGGACGACGCCCATCGCCATCCATCGGGGGGCGCCTATCCGGGCCCATGCGAGGCCGGCCCTCCGGCCCTTGGCCAGGACGCGGCCTGCGCCCCTTGCCCTCCTCACCACCGGGTCCCCTACGGGGTCCTATGCGCTGACGGATCCACTCCATGAACTCGCGATCGGTTAGCGCTTTCACCTGCTTCTGATCTTCTTCTGGAAGGCCGTGCTTCCTCAGGACGCGCAACACTCGCTTGCGCCGGCTGGCCATTTCCTCTTTGGACCCGTGACCCTTCTTTGGACCGAGCATGCGCATATGTTCGCCCTGCGGCAATCGCATGGCTTCATGCAATTCCCAATGCTCGCGACTGATGGTTTTACGGCCTGGGGGCGGACCGACGATTTCGACCAATTCGGGATGTTTGTCCGACAACATGCGAAGCTTGCGACCAAACTTGCGGCCTTCGAGCTTTTGGAACTCATCCCATTCCTTTTGGGAGACCCCTTTGGGTAGACCGTTCTTTTCGACGTGGGCCTGCAAGCGTTTATGAGCTTCGCGAAGGAATTCCTCATGCATGGCCTTGGATTCCTTGCGACCAGGACCCTTGCCCACCTCACCTTCTTCACCTTTGGAGCCCAATACCAAGCGCACTTCACGGCTTCGACTGCGAGCCTCTTCCAGTGCCAAGCGGCCCAATAGGTTCGATTTTTCGGACGGAGACATGGCGTCCACGCGCTTCTTGGTCTCCGCGTCCATACGCGAATATACATCAGCCATGATCTCTCGCAGACGCTTCGTCCGATCGAGCTTTTCATTGCGTTCTTTCGCGTCCATGCGCTGCAGTCGATCGAGGCGCTTGCGCAGATCCTGCTTGCGCTGGTTCTTCATTTCTTTCCAATCTTTCCAACGATGATTGCGTTCCTTCTGGGGAGGAGGATCACCGGGACCTTGGGGGAATGCCTGCAAGGATCCGCAACACACAAAGAGCGCGACGATGAACTTCGACAAATTCATCGTGCATCCCCATCGGTTTCGTCTGGCTCGTCCATCAAGAAGAGCGCGTAACTATCGTATTGATCGACGAGCTCCCACTCCTCAGCATCCAATTCGTCGACCAGGTCGAGAACCTCCAAGGAATCCAAGAGCGCAAGCACTTCTGCATCCTCGCCAGACTCAAAATCCGAATTCGTGTCGACCATGCGATTGGGGTCGATAGGCGCATTGTCCTTGTCCCTGTTCGGAAGGTACCAGAGGAATGCGGCCAGAGAAGCCGCCACCAAACCGGTGGTCAACCAATGCTTGAGAATGGGCACTCCCCGCCCAGGCCTTTGGATTGCGCGGCTCTTTTGGGGGGTGAGAACAGGTCCCGTATCGGAGATCTGTTCCCGGCAATAACGCATGACTCGCCCGGCCAGCCCAGCGGGTACCTCCACGGAGTTCAGTTCCGCCAGCCGGTGATCGAGCCCGGAACTCACCTTGTCTGTGCCCGCTGTCGCTTTGCGCATCCCCATGAGAATACGATCCGAAAGACCTTCGGGCGCAGCGCCAAAAGGATCCGCCAGATCCAACCAGCGTTCCAAACGCAAGTTCTCAGCCAACCTCTGAGCCAGACTATTCCGCTGACTAATGGACAGTTGGGGCTCCGGCAAGGTTCCAAGCAACTCCTCGAGAATTTGCTCACTCTCCAAAAGCTGACAACATTCCGCGCAATGCAAAAGATGTTCGTGCCAGCCAAGTGATTGCACTTCGCTTGCCTGGGTTTGATAACCATCGCTCCCATTGGCATCTGAGGAGTGGGCTTCCAGCGCGGCGCTCAAACGAGATCGGAATTCAAAGCACTGTACTCTCATGACAGGTCTCCTGCAATCACGTGGGCCAAACGCTCCCTAAGGGTTTCACGAGCGCGATGAATCAGGGATTTGACCGCTTTTGCGGAGATGGCAAGCGCCTCCCCAATATCCTGGTAGGACTGCTCCTCATAGCGGGCCAGGATGAGGGCCATTCGTTGGGTTTCAGGCAAGGTAGCAATGGCTTCTTGAACCTGACGCACCACATCTGCGCGCTCCATGCTGATTGAAGGTTCGCGGACACTCTCATCGGGAAGTACGGAGCCAAGGGACTGGCCGGACGCGGTCTCCAAGGAAAGGGAATGGCTTCGCCTCAGTCGACGGCGTTCGCCATCATTGGCGGCCAAGTTGAATGCAATGCGATACATCCAGGTGGTGAAACGGGCGCTGGGCTGATAACGATCCGCTGCCTTCCACATACGTAGGAAAAGCTCCTGAACCAGGTCTTCGCAGCCTTCGTGCCTGCCCAGGAAACGCACGAACAGAGCATAGGCCCGCTCAGAGTACAGGCCGATTAAGCGTTCGAAAGCAGCCTCGTCCCCGGCTTGAAATGCCAACATACATTCCTTGCCGGGATCATCGGCGCCGCCGTCTCCGGCTGGCTTGTGTGGGGTGTTAGTCTCCATTAGAACGACGAACCATTGGACTGAGACTAGGTTCTGCTCCAATTGACTACTCTAACCAATTGTCAATTGGAGGTCTCAATTTGTCCCTGTGGCCCCTCCCACCAGGCTCTGAGCTTGAAAACCCAGGAGACTGCCCCGACGAGCGAAAGGCCAGACCCGATAATTGACACGCCCCATGATCTGGTGGCCCTGAATCGGACCGAATGAACGGCTGTCTTCGCTGATATCCGATCGGTCCCCGAGCACATAATACTCATCCGGAGACAGGGTCAAGCGCTGTCTAAGCCCCCAGCCGAGACCACCGGGTGCGGATCGATCTCCACGTTGAGTGTAAGTCACATCGCGATAGATTCGAATGGATCGAAAGCGCAAGACGGTTCCAGTGGCCCCGAATGAAACTCGCTCACCAATACTCCCCACGGGACTGGGGGTGTTGGACTGGTACGGGTATTCCAAAACAAGCTTGTTATCAACCCAAAGGGAAGCCCGATTGTCCAAGTTCTCGAACGCGACGGGGATCCACGTCCGTGGGGTGAACGGGGTCAAGGATCCTGCAACGAGGGGGCCACTGCTACCCCTTAGGTGGTTGAGAAAGACGCGCCCCTTGTCCAAGCGATCCAACCCCACGCGAACCTGGAAGGTGTCAGACTCTTCAGTCAAGTTGATCACCAGAATGCCACCAGCTTCGGGGATCCAAAGCTCGAAAACCACGCGCGCATCCCCCACCGCTTCCTCTCCCTGGCGCAAGGTCCCATCTGGACGCAATTCACCATTGTGAATACCATCACAATGACGCAACAAACCCACGGAGCCTCCCGCCCTCACCGAAAGCGCGTTGACCTCCCAATGACCCGGTCCTTCCAACCATGGATCGAGGTATTGGTTGCCATGCTCGAAGTGGTCCGCAACTTTTATCAGCCGATCATCGAACAGGGGTACCCAAGAGTCTGGGCGCTTCGGCCTTTGCCTATTGATCCAAAGGTCCCCCGAATAATCTATGGACACTTCATCCCGGGGCAGGGCGATCAACCGTTTCACAACCGCGCGTCCGTCTACTCCCTTGAATGCGACCAAGTCATAGCGCTGTAAACCCTCCGATCCGTAGCGCACGAGCACCTTGTCCCTCTTACGAAGTACCGGCTCCATCGATCCCGAAACCACCGAATAGATATCCCCAATTGTCATGCGTACGGCAAAAATTGCCGCCAGGAAAAACACGCCTAGCCAAAGGGCTAGGCGAATGCGCCGATGGGTTGTTGAAGCCGGTTTCATCGAATTTGTGGGCGCGCCTAGAGGAGAATGGCGCGTGCGATCACGATGTAAATCAGCGACCCGGTGACATCGGAGAAGCTGATCAAGAACGGACCAGCCACGATGGCGGGATCCAGTTTGAGATGGGAGCAGCCCACCGGAACCAGGCAACCGAGCATGGCGGCCCAAGCTACCGATAGGGCTGTGGCCGTGCCAACCGCTACGCCAAAGGAAGAAAGAAAAACGCCTGTTTCGGTCCAGGAGGTTGTCAATAGGACGGTCAGTCCACAAAGCAGTCCGACCACCAAGCCGACCCCCATTTCACCGCCGATGGCACGCCACTGTCGCTGTTCCTCGATTTCGCCCGTGGCGTAACCTCGAATCAGAATCGTTGAAGATTGAATACCGACGTTGCCCGCCAAACCGATGATCAGGGGGAGGTATCGAAGGATATCCGCGGTGACCATGGTTTCGCTGGCACCCCCCTCCGAGGTGCCCGTGAAGAGCGCAAGTAGCTTTGCACTCACCAATCCGCCCAATACCGTCAATCCCATCAACGGCATGCGTTGACGCACCCTCGTCAGAACGGGCAGCCGTGTTTGGTGGCCGGTTCCGGTACCGACCATGCGCGCGATGTCTTCATCCGCTTCTTCGGTACGAATCTCGGAAGCGTCCTCGGCGGAGATGACGCCGACCAGGGAGCCCTCACCATCGACAACCGCCAGGGATTGCAAACCATAGCGATCGATGATGCGCGCGGCTTCCTCCTGATCCTCCTCAGCGGAAACCACGAACGGGTCCACCATGACCGCACTTACGGTTTCATGAATGTTGTGGGTTAGAAGGTCGCGGTCAGAGAGGTAACCGACCGGTCGCTTCTCCAGGTCCACGACAAAAATGCCGAGGTCCTCCTCCGCATCGTCGCCACGCTTCTTGATCTCCTTGACCACATCCCCAAGGCGCTGCCCCGGATCCACCGTGATCGTTTCGGTGGCCATGATACCACCGGCGCTTTCAGGATCGTAGGCGATGAGGTCGCGCAATCCCTCCGCAGCTTCATCGTCCATGCGCGCAAGCACGTCTTCCACCACGTGATAATCCGCTTCCACGAGCAGGTCCGCCGCTTCGTCCGAAGGAAGCACCACGACCACATCGCGCAGATCGGGTGAGGACATTTGACTGACCAAATCAGCGGTCAACTCATCCTCTGCGTCCTCCAGGATATCCGCCTGCACTTCGGCCTCGAGTATTGAGAACACACGCCACGCATCCTCCACATCCACATCCACCAGCCAAGCGGCAGCATCGGCGGAGTGAGCCTCCGCCAAAACACGCGCTGCCTGCTCGGGGGACTTGCCCAACAGGTCAAAGAAGCGCTGCCGCTCGTTGTCTTCTTCTTTGTGGATGGGGACCATAGTTCTTTCCAGTACACGGGCCAGCCGCCTGGTCATCTCCAGTGTTTATTGGGGAAGCAAGGTGCAACCTATGACAGTATCGTGCAGGAGAACCTGGGCTTGGGCAAGGCATTCGCGGGGCACAATGAAAGTTTGCCCATGCTCTCGAATGCCCCATTGGGCCTGACGCACTTCAAAACCCGCCGACCCCATGGTTTCCAGCACACGGCGCAGGAGGTCCGGGTGGGCGCCCAACCCGTGACCGACCAGGGAGATAGAAGCCTCGTCCTCGAAAACCTGGGTGGGAGGCGGGAGCTGACCCAAAAGAGCCCGGGCTTCGGGGGAGTCATCAAACCAGATCCGGGCTCCCGCGCCGGTCAAGGCCACCTGCCTCGCAACCACCCCTGCCGAACCGAGCCGAACCAGGACGGTCGATAGCTTGGCTTGCACCTTCTGCGGGCGCCCTTCGCCATACAGAATGCCAATCAATTGTGGGCGACAGGCCATGGCGACCGGCCATTGACGGTCCTTGCTCGAGGTGATCAGGGTTCCATCGTGATCCACATCGAGGAAGCTCCGAATCTGGACCTCACCGGGAAGTTCCGATACGAGCTGAAGGGAGGCGGAGTGCAGGACCTGGGCACCTCCAAAGGCAAGCTCGCGAGCTTCGCCGACGGTGATTTCATCCAGGGGACTGGCTGTGGAAACCCATCTGGGATCCGCGCTTTGAATTCCACGCACGTCCTTCCAATACTGCAGCCGATAGGCACCCACGGCGCTTGCGATCACCGCCGCGGTGAGATCGGAGCCGTCCCGACCGAGGGTGGTCAAGTTCCCGCCGGAGTCCTTGGCTAGGAATCCGGTGACAACCGGTACACCTGGCACCTGCTCGACGGCCTGAGCCACCCGTTTGGGTACTTGATGCAGAAGTCGAGCCACACCCGGGGCGGGGTTGGTCTCAAACCCTAAATCGAAGGCATCCACTGGAGTCGCGGACATTCCCTTCATGCGCAGGGTGTCCGCAAATAACCGCGCACTCATGCGCTCGCCAAACGACAAGACCAGGTCGCGAGTGGCCCTGGACAGTTCCTTTTGCTGCTGGATTTCGGTCAGCAGCAGGTGAAGCTCGCGCCAAAGGCGCTGGAGCAAGTCAGAGGGCAAACCCAGTTGGGCCACGACACTGCTATGACGGATACGGAGTGCGCGAGCATCGAGCCGGCCTTGGGATGCGGCCAGTGCCGCCTCTAGGAGCTGGTCGGTCACGCCCATTAAGGCGCTAACCACCACAATAGGGCACTCTCCACCAAATCTGGAGACCAAATCGCAGGCCCGGGAGATGGCGTAGCCATCGGCCAAGGCCGCTCCTCCGAACTTGAGTACTTGAATGCGAGTCATGGTTGGGGTGAGAGGATATCGACCTGACGCCGAGTAGGTCTAGCCCCCATCGCAAGCTAGATCCCCGGGGGAGCGAAGTTTCGTTTTCGGGGCTGGGTTGGACATTTCAAGATGTGGGAATCGGGCTCCACCGGAGGAGGCTTTTGCCATCAAGTCCATCCCCCTTCGTGACGAAGAAACGACAACACGGCACCCTCCCAAAAGAACCATGAAGTCCCAACCTCACCCCAACCGCTCCCACAAGGCGGGTTTTGCAGCCTCAGAGCTGGTTGTCGTCGTTCTTGTCCTGGCAATCCTCATGGGGGTCGTCAAAATGCGCTCTGGCAATCTGCTCAACCAGACCAAGATCACAAAGATCACCCAAACGGTTGCCAAGCTCAGTTCCGCGTGCGCCTTGTTTCATAGCGATACAGCACACTATGCCCTGCACAAGCAGGATGGCGACAAGCAGCTCACCCTGAGTGAATTGCCCGGCTGGAATGGACCCTACTTGGAAGATTCAGACCTGAGCGGGGGCAATCCACTCGGCGAGTTCTCGATGGACAGCTCCCACACTGGTTTTGGGTTGGCTACGGGATGGGATTTGGACTCCGATGGTGTTGAGGAGGTCTTTGGTCCTTGCAATGTTGCCGTACTGACCGGCATCGACAAGCAAACAGCCGTCAAGTTGGATCATTACTACGATGCGGATCCGCTGGAAGGCTGGAAAGGGGCTGGGCACTTCCAATACATACCTGCCAGTAAAAGCGGCCTGATCTTCCTTTATAAGTAAGCCTAGCCATCCGCGGTTTCGATTCCGGCTCCCTCCCTGCAGACCCCTGCCGGGCTGGAGCCTTCTTTTTTGGTGCTTAGATCACGTGTGGGGGCTCGCCCGGGCCGACAGGATGACTACAATGCATCCCCACCCACTTGTTTGAAGAGATGAAAGACCCCCGTCCCGAAGACCTGATTTTCGACTGGAACGACGACCCCAAACCGGCGTTCAACGTGCAACTGGATGACGAGACCCTGCGTGATGGCCTGCAAAGCCCTTCCGCAAGGGACCCTGAGCTGTCCGAGAAGATGGAGCTGATCCACCTCATGGAGGATATCGGTATCCACACAGCCGATGTGGGCCTTCCCGGAGCGAGTGAAAAAGCACGCGAACACATCACCGCCCTCTGCAGGGAAATGACGGACATGAAGATCACGCCCAACGTGGCGTGCCGGACCGTGATCAGCGATATCCAGCCGGCGGCGGACGTGGCCCAAGCATCGGGTGCGCCCGTAGAGGTTTGCGCATTCATCGGATCCAGCGCGATTCGCCAATACGCGGAAAGCTGGGAGTTGAGCCGTATGGTACGCATGAGCCATGACGCGGTCGCATTCGCAACCAAGGAAGGTCTACCTTCCATGTTTGTCACCGAGGACACCACCCGCGCCAACCCCGAAACCCTACGCGCCCTATACACAGCGGCTATCGACGCAGGATCCAAGCGGATTTGTGTTTGTGACACCTGTGGCCACGTCACACCCTCCGGCGTTCGCAGGTTGATCTCCTTCGTAAAGGACCTGGTAGAAGAACTCGGAGTCGACGTTGGTATCGACTGGCACGGACACCGCGACCGTGGTTTGGGGCTCGCCAACGCTTTGGCCGCCATCGAAGCAGGAGCCACCCGAATCCATGGGTCTGCCATGGGTATTGGAGAGCGCACAGGCAATGTGGAAATGGACCTACTGCTCGTGAATCTCAAGCTCATGGGTTGGTTTGAGGGAGACCTGAAGAAGCTCCGCGAATATGCCATCAAGTCAGCGGAGTACTTGGATCTACCCTTCCCCAGCAACTACCCCGTGTTTGGGGGAGACGCCTTCGAAACCTCCACTGGCGTGCACGCTGCCGCAGTGATTAAAGCCTACAAAAAGGGCGATGACTGGCTTGCGGACCTGGTGTATTCCGGAGTGCCCGCTGGCGCTTTTGGCATGCAGCAAAACATCTCCGTGGGTCCGATGTCCGGCAAGTCCAATGTGATTTGGGTTCTTGAGCACAGTGGCGTTGAAGCCTCCCAGGACGCAATCGATCGGGTCCTGGATGCCGCAAAGAACTCCCCTCGGCAATTGACCACCTCTGAGGTGGTCTCCGCCGCAAAGGGATAGGCTGAAACCAAGAGAACGATCACCCTTCCAGGGATCATGGCTAGCTCCCACATCATTCTCGTTCACGGGCGTTCCACCAAACCCAGTGCCAGGGAAAAACGACGCTTGGCGTTCAAGGCTCTGTGCCATGGGGTCGGGCGTGTCAGTGATTCTGCGTTCACGGCACTCGAAGAATCCGATGTGTCGCTCACGCTGGCTTATTATGGCGACATCAGCAATCGGATCTTGGGGAAGAACCACCATCCCCTGTTGACCGAAAGGGATCCTGAATATGATTGGGTCCCATGCGAGCAGGATGGCTACTACGACGCCTCCCTGAGCGCGTCCTTTGCCAGGTCCAATGATGAGTTCACCGAAGGGCATTACGCCCAGCTGCTCAAGGATGAAAAAGACAGGCGATTTGTGGATGAGCTCGCTGCTATCGCCAGCCGCATCGCGGAACCCCTGGGCTTGAACGGCCTGCTTGTGCGCCACTCCTCTCCCGATCTGGGCGCCTATTTTTCGAACCCGAAAATCGGGGAGAAGATTCGAGGTCGCGTGCGGGCACCATTGATGAAAGCCCTGCGGGCGGGCGACCGAATTTGCCTGGTTGCGCACAGCATGGGCTGCCTAGTCACTTACGACACCCTTTGGCAGATCTCGAGGGATCCGGAATTCCAGGAGCTCCATGCTAGAACGGGGTGTGTTGTGGAGTTGATGCTCACTTTTGGCAACCCCCTCGGCGAGCCGGGGGTTCGGGCCAACCTGCTCGACTCCCAACTACCCGCCAGTCAACACTTCCCGCGCGGCATCCTGCACAACTGGATCAACATCTCAGCGGAGGACGACTACATCGCCCACGACAAGACGGTTGCCGACGACTATCGCGACATGCTCGAGCATGGGCACCTTCATCGCATCATCGATCGCCCCTCCATCTACAATTTTTGGGTACACCGGCGCCACTCCAACCCACACAAGCTCTACGGATACCTGGATCACCCCGTGGTGGGGGCTGAAATTGCGCGCTGGATCTTGGGGTACAAACCAAAAGACCCCGGTCTGCCCCGATCGCTTGCGGGCCGTTGATCTTCAGCGGCTTCCTTGCGATCTGTGGGAGCGCAGGGGGGGGTGCAGTTCTCGGGGCAACCTACTGGCCTAGCGCGTGGCGACCTTGGACCGTTTTGTCGCCGGGGTGGGATTCGCCACTTTATGGGCAGCCACATAAGCATTATTGTTCGAGCAGGTAAAGCACTTATGGAAACAGTCGCGCTGCCTAGCCTGACACTGTG
This sequence comes from bacterium, assembly GCA_024228395.1. Classification (GTDB taxonomy): domain Bacteria; phylum Planctomycetota; class UBA1135; order UBA1135; genus NORP259. The sequence continues at coordinate 28,846 of JAAETM010000152.1, forward strand.
ATCGGGTCACCTGATGTGCAAATAGGGAAGCCTCCCCGTCAATTCGGGTAGGACAAACTTGTGCGGTGCCTTTCTTATTGCTCATGGACATTCCTGGGCGTGATGCTCACATCACACCGTAGGGGGTGGATGAACCTGATCCGCGAACTACATCGGTGGATTCCCACACTTCTTGCCCAGTTTTTGAAATTGACGGGATCTCTTTCAACTCACAAATCACGGACCGCTTGCTTCCGCAAGACATCGCAATGCTTCTTTGGCCGCCCAAGCCCCCCTATGGCTATCCCTGGAGAGCTCAACAGCCGCCATTCCCGAAAAAGCGATCTTGTCCAAAGCTGCCAGAACTGCGGGAAGATTGAGGTCCCCACAACCAAACATCACGTGTTCATGGTGGTGGTTGTTGATGTCATCCAGGTGCACGTGGGCTATTTCGCTTCGATGATCCTCGATCGCTTGCTGGGGGAGAATGTCTTGGGTCACCAGGCAATGACCCACATCCAGGGTCATGCGCAGGGACTCCAAGGACCCGCCCGCTTGGTGCTTTAGTGACGTGTACTGATCCACACGTTCGATAAACATGCCTGGTTCTGGCTCGAAGGAAACGGTTACGCCGGTTTGTTTGGCGTGCTCTAGTACTTGAACTAGACCTGCAGCCAGGCGTTTATGCAACTCATCATCACCAGCGCCCTCACCGCGATCCGCGGCTCCCGACCAAAGGGAAACAATCGAAGCTCCGAGTTCAGCAGCCACGTCGATACTGCGTCGGTAAAAGTCGACCCTCCTGGTTCGGTTGGCGACACTGGACGCCAACAGGTTAGGGTCGTGTTTGCGTTGGGGGTCTAGCAAGAAGCGTGCTCCCGTTTCCACCGCCAGTTGCAGATCCAATTCCTGAGCCAATGTTCGAATTCGGGTGGCCTGCCCTCTCCAATCACCAAATGGATCCAGGTGGGCCACATCCAAGGTGATCGCCACGCCCCCATATCCCAATCCCGCGCACAGCTCCAGAGCCTCATCCAAGCGATGATGGGCGAGCCCATTGGTGTTGTAGGCCAAGAGCATGGTGCCTAATCCATTTGATCCTTAATGGGGGCTGCTTCCTTGTCCCCGACAAGTTCATCCCCGGTGTCTGAGTCATCCTGATCCTGGGTGGATGTTGTTTGATCGCTTGTCGTTTCGGGATCAACGCTCTCGGGCGTGTTGTCCACGGTGGATCCGCCAACCTCGATCACGTCCTCAACATCGATGCCGATGCTCTTGCGCCAATGGGCGACCGGCCCATCCATGAGGCTCTTGCCATCTTGCACGGCTTTCTTGGCTGAAGCGAACTCAGCAATCTCAGGTTCCAGCTCAGCCTTGACGCGCTTGAACTCCTGCTCGAGTCCAGCCTCGCGCCACATTTCGGTCACAGTCCGGCGCAACTTGGATAACTGCTGAAGGCCGCGCATGACCACCTTGGGCAGATCCTTCCCAAAGACCATGATCGCGCCCACGAGCACGATGCCCATTTCAGTGAAGTTCAAGAAATTGAAGATAGCTAACACGGGAGCAGTTTAGCGCTTTCTCGCCTGGGTGGGGCCCGGATTGGATGGTTTGACTTGAGTTGTTTGTTCTTACCTGCGATCCAGGATACCCAAGCTGCTCGGCTTCCAAGCAAGCAAGGGCGCGAAATTGAGCCCTATACCCGTGCCGCCCTCGCCCGCATAGCGCGTAACTTCGAGCTCGAGCACGAAATCGTGACTGAAGCGTCGCAGCGTGAACTCGCTAGCGAGGTTTCCTCCATCCTGAATATTCGTGTAATTGGTCACGCCCAACTCCCACTTCTGGCTGATACGGAAACGCAAGTCCAAGGACGCCGTTTCGAAGATCCCGCCGCCGGTCTCTTCCCATCCATGTTGGTGGCCGAGCTGCATCAGCAAGCTTTCCGTGGGCTGCACGGCCAAAATTGTGCGTGAGTAGAGGGTCTTATTACTTTCCAGGTCCTGGCGCAAGTCCTGCTCGAAACCCACCGGAACACTTCCAAATTGAGTGCGCGCGCCACCCAAGAAACGAAGCTGCTCAGTGTCCGGCAAGGCGCCCTCCCGGTTTATGCGATGGCTCACTGACGCATCGAAATCGAGCCAATGTTTTTGATCGGGACGATGCCAAAGAGAGCGAACACCAACCTCAATACGGTCGCCATCCAGAGCATCCTCGACAGAGTCAAACCCCACCAAGCTTCCTCCAGATTGTTCCAAGTCCAGCTCGTGAGCCACTTCAATCCTCGGGATCAGAGTGTGATAAGCCACCCCAGAGGCCCGGGTGAAAACACCTTGAAGTCGAGCGCCTCCAAATATGGCAAAACGTGAAGGATTGTCTGTGGGATCAACACCCTTGTCCCAAGCGGTAAAGCGCCCATTCACAAAAGGAGTTAGCTTGGTTCCCCGAATCCCTGTGGGTATGGGTATCTCGATTCGGTGGTTGGTATCAGCACGCAGGGTTGAGCGCTCACCGAGCCCGTCCGCAACCCCGCCTGCATTCAGGAATTCGTTCTCGAAGCGAGCGTCCCCCTCCCTGCGGGTCAGGTACTCCATATTAGCAGACGCGCTGTAATTCACTGGAAGATTTCCCATACGGAACAGTTCTGCCAAGCCGCGGAATGCTCCGATCGAAGGCTTGCGTTCTACCTCAGTCCTAAAATCATCTGACTGAACCTGAACGCGTGCATTAAAGAAGTGGCCATCTCGAGCTTTGCGCCAATGCACATAGCTTTCGCGCTCTTCGAAGCGTTGGTAGTCCTTTTGGAAGAACTCCGCTTGAACGCCCGCATCCCCTTGTTGGTTGAACACCACGTCCAGCCATTGCCGGTCTCCAAAGGGATAGCGGCCACGCGCGTTGATCCAATGCCTAATGGTCGATGTCTCGTTTTCAGGGATGCGGACCATGCCACGGTCGTTTCCATCGTCGGGGATTCCACGTGCATAAACGTCCAACCAGAACTCCTCTCGGTTTGCACGTTCGCGACCTCTTTCACGGAGTTGCAAACCCAATCCAAGGAGAGGGCCACGGGAACTCAACCAAGAGCCTTCCACGCGCCAACGCCCGCGAACCTCATCGCTATCGAACTGCAGGGCCGAAGCCAGGACCTTTCCAACAGAACCGATGTCATAGGCCAAGCTAGTTCCCAAGATCGTTCCGAATCGAGGGGTGTTTTGCAAAGCGATATTCTCAACCGTCGTGACCTCTCCCTGTTCGTTCTCGAAACCTTCAAAACCACCTTGGCTATCCAAAATCACGTTACGAATCGATGGCATGGGCAATCCCATCCCATTCTGAAAGGCAATGCGGTTGTCCACGGCGGAGAACTTCCAGCGCTGATCCTGCCTGGGAAGGAGCCGCAACTTGCCAACTTCAACCACATAGTGGGGTTCCTCGTGATCACAGGAGGTAATGGTGGCCGTATTGGCCCGCAAGGAACCATCTGCTTGCGCCACCAGTAGATTGGTTTTGATGCGAAGCTTGTGGTCTTGGTCCCTCAATCTGAGCAGCTTCGAGATCTCCGCCTGTTCCAACCACGCTTGGCAGCCAGACACATCCGCATATAGCGAATCTGCGCGAACAACCCGGCGGTCCTGAATGGATGCTTCCACATCACCTTCCAGCAAGACGGCTCGCACATAGTGAGGTAAATCTTCACTTGCCAAGCTCGCAAGGAAATTCTGGATAAGGTCTGGCCGCGCGGCGTTTGGAACCTCATGGGGTGTCCAATCTGGTCTTTCTGGCAGGGGCTCTCCCCACAGGGCTGCGCGGCCGAGATCGCGCCATGTTTCCAAATTGATCCACACCATGGCCCAGTTGGATCGGGCCGTCCTGAAATCTTGAGAGTACGTGGGAGAAACCATAGCAAACATGGTTTCCCCACCGCGCTGAATAGGTTGCAACGAAGCGTATTCCAAGGACCATTCCCCCTTGTCTTGCCCACCTCGCATCACGCCACGATCTGTTGTGATTAGAAAGTCGTCGAGGTTGGCTTCCAAGCGTTCGGTTTCCAAATAGAACCCATCCAATTCTACCCGAACGCGCTTGGTAGAAGTGCCTACCATCAACAGCAAGCTGGGGAGGATGACTAGCTTATCACCTTGTGCCTTGGCCAGGTTCCCATACTCAAGTTCAAAGCCCCCCTCCGCACGCAGCTCATCCATGGACTGCAAATCCACGTCTCCATCGGTTACAGAACGCAGGTCCCCGTCCAACGTCAGTCGCTGCGCGCTCAGCTTGAGCGGAGCCCCGGTCAGATCTGATCCGCGGACCAGAACGCTGCCAGTGAACTTCAACAGGTTGGATGTAGCGCTAAGTCGATCTGCCCGGAAGTGACTTTCTGAAAGTGCCTTTATTCCCTTTTCACCCACAGGCAAGACTGAAAGATTAACATCTAGTTCAGGGTTCTCCGCCAAGAGTTCCGTTTCGGAAATCGAGAGCGAAGTGGCTGTTATGCGAAAAGGAAGGGCCATTTGAGGAAGCAGACCCGTGGCCACAATCTTGCCGCCCCTTACTGGCTCCACCTTGAATAGTTTGGATTCACCATCAAATTTCAAGGACTCCCCAACGGCATCAAGGCGGCGACCACCCGTTTCCATGTAGGCGAACCCCCCGTCGGCACGAAGCGACCGCACTTCCGCCTTACGCCGACCTTTGACCACCGCCACAGAACCGTCCAGCGTTATAAGTTTGCCAACAATGGTCCGAGTGTTCTCATCGGTGATCCAACTCATATTGGATACGTCTTCCGCTCGAAGAGAGAAAAGACTTGGCTCGCTATCTTCCAATTCGCTCATATCGTTTTGAAGTTCCGACAACTGGCCCTGACCATTCAAATGGAGGTTCGCGCAAGCCAAACGAATTTGCTCCCCTTCCTCGCCATCCCAGCGAAAGTTTGTCGACCCCTCAGAGAAAATGCGAATCTCTTCGGGTCCCGTTTCTGGTAGAGCCACATTGACAGCCAAACGATCCGATGAATATTGGAGCTTGCCTTGAGTGGTGTCTAGGCTTGCCTCAACCTGACCGATGCAGACAATTTCATCCGGCTTGAGCTGTATCTCCACCGCACTCAAATTCCCTGATAGGACCTCCTTAAAAAAGGAGACGCCCGAGATTAGATCGAGTTCAGCCGGGTTGTTTGGGGTTCCAAACAAACTAAGGTGTTCATCATCGCGGGCCTGAATACGGTCACACGACATGGACCCCAAGGGGTTTTGCATCGACACTTTCCCCCAGGCGCGGAATGTGTGGGTATCCCAATCCAGGTCCCGCACTTCATCGGCTCGAATCTCAAGGGGCGTGTTACCCAAGCGGGTCGTGTAAACCCCCGACGCTTGTGGGAACTTCCAAGCTTCACCCTTCACTTGAAGCATCGCGCCTTGGCTCGCTTCGAAATTAAGGTCACCGTGTTCAGAGCCATGCAACCTTGCTTTTGCGCTTCCCTCGCATGTCACATCAACCACTTGGTCTTGAGCAGACCAAACGATCGATTCCAAGGCATCGGTTTTCAACCAGGCTTCCCCTTGACTGATGTGAACCCGTCCCCTCGCCGCAAAGGTTCCTGATTGGTGGAGCCGATCCACCCACAAAGTCAGCTTCTCTCGGAATGTTACCTCGAGGGGGTTTTGCTCCCGGGGAAACAAGATGGATCCACCGCCTCGCAATTCAAGTTCCGCCTGCTCTGACTCGCTTTCTTTGTTTTCGGCATGCACGACCATCGGTCCAGAGCCACGAACCTCAACCTTGGAGCCTTCACTCTCATCGAACAACAACTCCGCCTTAGGATTGTTTGCAATATGAAGATCGAGAAGCGTACCCACACCCGACTGGACCAAGCGTACTCCACTGCCAGAGAAAACATCCTCTCCACGGGTAGCGCGGACCATTCCGGAAGTATCGAGCTGGTCCAAGATGTATTGCCCTGAAGCGTCCTTGGTGACTCGAAGCGTCAGTCCTTGAGACTCCACCCTCCAGTCGTTTTCGCCGGTGATACTCAACACCCCCCCACCTAATACCCGAAGCTGAAACCGGTCGGTTTCACCTTGTTTTGTGTGGGTGAAGTGCAAGGGGGTACCCTTCTCTGTTTTGAATCGAATGGTGTCACCACCTTTCTCTTGGAATTCAAATTCGCCACCCCTTAGGAAATCGACCTGACCACTAGATCGATCCATGGTCAAGTTCCAGCCCTTGGCATGCAAACCCTGCCCCGTTAGAACAACCGGCTCTTCACCATCTGCTGCAAAATGATCGAGGTCCGCCGTGGCGCGCATGTTCTGGGCTGTCAGCCGAAAGGGGGCGAGCGCATGTCCAGTTAGAACATCCACCCCCACCTCTCTCATCTCCAGGTCCTGCTCGCCACCTACATTCTGCACACCTCCACCCTCATCCATATCGAGTTGACCCCGCACCTTCTGCGCCTTGAGAACCATCGTTTCTTCACTCGTCTGTGCATCTTGAAAGCGAATTTCTACATCGATCATGAGGTAAAAAAGATCGGTCGGATCACCTACTGGCTCGGAGTGCTCCCACTGGATCGATCCGTCCTTCTTGCCTGTTTCCTCGTTGTAGGTGGAAGTCGAAAAGCCGCCGAAGATGCCAACCACAACGTCGCCGGTTAAGTCATCGATGTGGTCAGGACCTCGGTATGTTGGAGTCCAACCATCCAGGTTCTTAATGGTGGTTTGACTTTCTGCAGAAGGACCCTCCTGTTCCGAAGTCCCTTCTGTAGAGGACGCATCGGTGCCTCGATCCGTTTGTTCCGGTTCTCCACCCGCCAGACTATTGGGATTGCGGGGTGGCGTTTCATTTGGGTTGTCCACTTGGGGTTGGCCCTGTGGGTCGGAATCGCTGCTCTTGTCTAATCTCAGCAACAAGAATAAGCCAGCAGCGAAAAGAAGCGCAAAGATGATGAACTTTCTCACCCTTTATTCTCCTCCAAGACGCTTGACCAACAGCCTTGTGCATACAGCAACCACTCACAAACTTCGCGCACCGCGCCCTTGCCACCACCCTTGCGCGTGATGAAGTCCGCGCGTTGCCTTACTTCTTGACGAGCATTCTTGGGCGCAACAAAAAGCGCACTATGTGCTGCCAGGGCAAGGTCTGGAATATCATCCCCCATGGAAATGGTGTGCTCGGGTCCAATGCCCAGCTTTCTCTGAACCGCTTGCAAAACCTGAGCCTTGGGACCCACCCCAAGGTGCACTTCATCGATTTTCAGATCCCTGGACCGCCGTTCCGCGGAAGGCCCGGTTCGGCCACTGATCCAGGCCTGCTTCATGCCGGCAACCCGGCGAAGCCAGACCAACCCCTGACCATCGTGTACGTTGTAACGCTGCAGGTCGCCATCAACGGCATACAAGATCTGCCCATCGGTCAATGTACCATCTATGTCGAGTACCAAGAGGCGCATTTGTGCAAGGTTGTCGAGGTGCTCCACGATCTTGGCGCGACCCTCCATCGAACCCGGTATCGGGGTGTTCTTTGCTGATGTCATTAGATCTCCACATCCAAGAGGTCTTGAACGTCGATCAAACCAACGGGTCGGCCCTCATCGTCCACCACAGGAGCCTGATCGATGCGGTGTTGGCGCAGTAAGTGATGGGCTTCCTCAACCAACTGATCCGCGGACAGAATTTTGGGATCGCAGCCCATATGTTTGCTGACGGGATCATCCAGAATTCCGCGGTCTTCGCCCTCTAGCAAACGGCGCAGATCACCGTCGGTAAAGATGCCCGCTAAGCGTCCATCCTTGTGAACCACAAGGGCTGCGCCTGGGCGCCCAGGGGTCGTCGACGTTTGAATCAATACTTGAGCTATGGTGAGTTCCGTGCCCACAAGGGGTAGCGCCTTGTTCTGGCGCATGACCTCACCAATGCGCATCAACCGGCGACCGATGGAGCCGCCCGGGTGAAAGCGTGCAAAATCCTCGTGACTGAATCCACGCTCCTCTGCCACAACCAACGCCAGGGCATCGCCCATGGCCATCATCGCAGCAGTGGATGCGCTGGGAGCCAGCTTCATGGTGCCCGCTTCTTCCACGGGTCCGATGTCCAAAACAGCGTCGGACAGTCGGCCCAAAGTGGAATCGGGGCGACCCGTCAAACTCACGATCCCTGCTCCAATTTTTCGGGCAGCGGGCACCAACAGGGTGACCTCCTCGGTCTCGCCAGAGTTTGAGAGGGTTAGAAGTAGGTCCTTAGCCCTGACCCGTCCCAGGTCTCCATGCAGCGCTTCCGCCGGATGTAAAAAGAAGGAAGGCGTCCCGGTAGAGGCCAGGGTGGCCGATATCTTTTGCCCCACCAGCCCAGCCTTACCCATACCGGTCACCACAACTTGGCCTTCGCAGGCGAGCAGCGCTTCGACGGCCCTTTCAAAGCTATCGCCGAGGCGCTCTTCCAGCCTGGCTATGGTTTTAGCTTCACAGCGAATAATGGCCGCAGCGCGCTTTCGCCGCCCGGTTTCCGATGAGGTTTTGTCGAAAGGCATACATCTCCTTGGCGGTGCCCGGGCAAAGCCCGCGAATCGCTCTTGATCGGGCGTCATTCTAGCCGCGGAGTGACCCATTCCTCGCCCTGAAAGTGCTGGGATTGGCCCCAACCCCGCCCCAGAACCCGCCGTGGGACCCGCTGCGACCGGGATTTCCACCTGCTGCTTGAGATGAGGGTGAATCCAATAGCCGCAACGGCTAACATGATCGCCCACATGATCGCCCACATGAACCCGACATCCCCGAATCCCGCGTGAGCAACCACGAAATCATCCTGCTTCTGGTTGTGCTGACCCTCCTGATCCTCAGCCTGGCCATCCACGAAGCCGCACACGCGTTCGTGGCCTACCGATGTGGGGACGATACCGCCAAGCACATGGGTCGTTTGACCCTGAACCCGATCGATCACATCGATCCGTTCATGACCATCATGCTGCCCGCATTCCTGTGGTTTTCAACCAACGGCGCCTTTGTATTCGGAGGAGCCAAGCCCGTCCCGGTAAACCCATACAATCTGCGGAACCCCTCAAGGGACATGATGTATGTGTCCTTGGCGGGTCCCATCTCGAACTTCCTGCTCGCGATCATTTTCATGGTTGCATTCAAGGGTTTAGCTGTCTTCGGGCACTACCCCAATGGTTCATTGATGATGAGCGCCCTCAAAAATGGTGCTGTCCTCAATGTTGTCCTGGCCGTGTTTAACCTGACGCCGATTCCCCCGCTCGATGGATCCAGGGTGGTCATGCACTTTTTGCCGCAATCTAAAAAACACGCCTACGCCCAAATCGAGCGCTACGGCATATTCATCATAATCGGTTTGCTGTACCTGGTTCCTGGCACCAAACACCTGCTTTTCGCTTGCGTACAAGAGGTCTGGAGTTTTCTAGACTTCATCACAGGAGGACGTTGGTAATGGCTTCTAACGAATACACACTCCAGCTCGGCGAGGTCTTCCATGGCCCCATGGACCTACTCCTGCACCTGGTGCGCGAGCAAGAGGTGGAAATCCACGAGATTAGGCTTCTCGATGTGGTCGATGGTTACTTCGAACACCTGAATTCGCTCAAACAACTCGATATCGAAATCGCCGGCGAATACATGGTCATCGCCGCTACCCTCATGGCGATCAAGTCCCGGTCCCTGTTGCCGCGGGAAGAGGTGGAACTGGATGATGATCTGGACCCAGAGGACGAACTCATCCAACGCTTGCTCGAGTACCGACGCTTTAAGGGCGCTGCAGATGATCTGGAAGATCGCATGCACCGACGCAACCAAGAACACTACCGGGGCATCACCAACGAAGCCTCACAGTACCAAGCGGAAAAGACGCTCGACATGGGCGAATTGACCTCCTTTGACCTGCTGGCGGTGTTTTCACGACTGATGCGCGAAACCCTTGTTGGGCAAACGCACACAATCAAGGGCGACCCCAGACCCCTACGATGGTATGTCTCCTGCCTGGGAGAAGCCATCATCAAACACCGCTCCCTTTCCCTGCGTAGTTTACTCACCAGCTTCGATACTGAAATTTCAAAGGAAGGCCTTATCGGCGCCTTCTGCGCGCTCTTGGAGCTAATCAAACTCGGGATAGTGACCGCCGACCAGGACTCCGGCCAGGAAGAGATTCGGGTTTCCTTGTGTGAAAACACAGAAGGCGATCTGGATGACCTGATGCGGGCCTCACGCTTCATGGATGAAGAAGAGGACAGGGAGGGGGAAGGGGATTTCGACAACCCCGTCGAGGAAGGATCCGCCGACACGCAACCCACCGAATCCGAGACCTCGGAGGATGCGACCGACCCGGCTGCTCTAGACTCCAAGGCCACGCAGGATTCCCCCCAATAGGGTCCTGGCAACTGCCTGGGTTCCGTGTGGATGTCTCGGGGCGAACATGGCAAGCCCCCCGTGGGGCCAGGGACCGGGGACGCGGGACTTGCAGGGCCCCCCAATTGCGCGGCACCCCAAAAAATGGACTCGAGGTACTTGAATCGCTGCTTTTTGGGGATCTGGCTGGGCAAATCCACACGGAAACCAGGCAGTTCCGTTTTTTTGCCCGGAACGATTGCCTCGGCTCAAGCAAGTGTGGATCAACCTTTTGATCATTGGCCAAAATCCCTACCCTTGGGGGTGGACGAAGTGCGGGATAGGATCCATATTCCTTGCCGCTGCGCGAAAAGCGCCATTTCCCCCCCAATATCCCCTACACAGAAAGATATCCAATGAGCGCTGCCCTCGACATCACCGACGCTAGCTGGGACGCCGAAGTCCTCAAAAGCCCCATCCCTGTCCTCGTGGACTTTTGGGCACCCTGGTGTGGCCCCTGCAAGGCCATGGGTCCGTACATCGACAAGCTGGCTGAGGAATACGACGGCAGATTGAAGGTCGTCAAGCTGAACACCCAAGACAACGCTGAAGTGCCCTCCCAATACGGCATCACCGCAATCCCCACCCTGGTGATCATCAAGGATGGCGAGGTCGCTGGTCAGCTCGTTGGCCAACAGAAATACGCAGCCCTCAAAGAGGCTGTCACCCCCCACCTGTAGGTACCGGTTCGCTCGGGATTTCCATGCGCATTGTCTTCCTGGGCTCCCCGCCCTTCGCCACACCTGTTCTGAAAACGCTACTCGAATGCGAGCAACATCAGGTGATTGCTTTGGTCACGCCCCCGGATCGCCCACGCGGTCGGGGGCGATCCGTTAAGGTCTCCCCACTCGTCAAACTCGCCCGGGAACATGGTGTTCCCGTTCTGCAACCGGCCACCACCAAGAGTGATGAGTTTGAAAGAAACCTGTGTGTGTTTAACGCCGAAGCGCTTTGCGTTGCTAGTTACGGCGAGATTCTTCAACAGAACATTCTCGACCTTGCCCCGAATGGCGCCCTCAACATTCACGGTTCCCTGCTGCCGCGCTGGCGTGGTGCGTCTCCTGTTCAAGCCGCCATCCTGGCCGGTGATAAGGAGACGGGTATCTCCATTCAGCGCATGGTTCTAGCCCTCGATGCCGGGGACTTGATCCATAAGGTTCGAACTGGGATTCTGCCTGGGGAAAACGCCGGTGAGCTTGCGGCTAGATTAGCTGCCATGGGTGGACCGGCGCTGATCGAAACGCTCAATCTGATCGAAGGGGGACAACCCAAGTATACCCCCCAAGACAAATCGGGTATCACTGTTTGCCGAAAGGTGAAGAAGGTTGAAGGCCACCTAGACTTCACACGCACAGCTGAGGACTTACTGCGCCAAATCCGGGCCATGGGGCCCTGGCCCGGCGCTTATTGCCATCTGGAGGATGGGCGTAGGCTGGTCGTACTGAAGGCAAGGGTACTTTCAGACCCCAAAAGCCAGGAATGTGCATCTTTGGTGGATCAAAACATGGCTCATCCGCCAGGTACCCTCCTGCCGGGGGCCAAACCATGTATTGTCTCGGGCAGCTGCCCACTGGAATTGCAAATCGTCAAACCCGAAGGCAAGTCCGCCATGGCAGGTGACGATTTTCTGCGCGGCGCACACCTTGAGCCAGGCTCTCGCCTGATAGGCGCCGAGCACAGCTAGAGCCAAGGCAAGCGCTTCGTTTTTCAGCTCTGAGATTCTCAATGGACTCCAAGCCGCCCCTTTTTCGATCCCACACCATGTCCCGTCAAACTGCTTTTAATGTGCTGCGCTCCGGCAGCCCCGCGCCCCTGCGCCAAGTGAACTTTTTTGCTGACAAGGCTGGATTAGATGATCGTGATCGAGGCCTAACCCGCGCGTTGGTGGGTTGTGAAATCCGCCGCAGGGCAACATTGCGCGCCATCGTCGCCGTCTTTGCCCAAGGCAAACCGAGCGCCGAAGTTCTGACCTTGCTCCGTCTAGGTGCCGCACAGTTGTTGTTCATGGATTCGGTCCCTGATCATGCGGCTGTTTCAGAGACCGTTCGGACCGCGACCAACAACATTGGTTTGCCCCGCGGCCGTTATGTCAACGGTGTGCTTCGTTCCATTCAAAGGGCTCGCGCAGAAGGATTAAGTGGGGATCCGAGGCGTGATCTGGTGGGAGCCAACTGGCACTTTGCCTTGCCTGTTTTCCGCGACAAGGAAGAGCATCCTTTCTTGTGGGCAGAAGATGTGCTTTCTATTCCAGCCAACCTTTTCAAGCGTTGGCACAGGCGGTTTGGAATGGAAGAAGCCACGCAACTGGCAACCCAAGCACTGTCTGAAACCGACCTTTCCGTTTCGTTCCCGCACGGAAACCGGGAGACCCTACTAGCCGAGTTCGAAACCCTGTCCCCTAGGATTGGGGAGCACGAACGCATTGCCATCTTCGACTCGGAACACACCTGGGCGATTTCCTCCAGCCAGGCTTTTCTGGATGGACAAATCTCAATCCAAGGTGAAACCGCCATGCGCGCTGCGGAGGCCTTGGGGGCCAAAGCGGAAGAGGCCATCCTCGACATGTGTGCTGCGCCCGGCGGCAAAACAGCGGTGCTCGCCGCTTGTGGCGCGAAAGTGACAGCCATAGATGTCTCGGAAAAACGGTTGGAATTCCTGGCTGGCACCCTTGAGCGTTTGCAGGTCACCGAGAACGTCAGCATCTTGCTTTCGGATGGTACCGGGGTATGGACTGACGCTGAGCCCATGTTTGATGGAGCCTTGCTTGATGCTCCTTGTAGCAACACAGGTGTTCTCGCAGCGCGGGCTGCCGCCCGTTGGCGCTTTGGTCCCCAAAACCAAAAGGAACTAATCAACCTTCAGGCCCGATTGTTGCATCAGGTAGCAGAACGCGTACGGCCCGGCGGGCGGTTGGTTTACTCCACCTGTAGCCTGGAAGGTGACGAAAACGATCAACAGATTAAGGCCTTCCTGAAAGATCACCCCAATTGGGACCTGGGCCATACGGCCCTCTTCAAGCCGGGGCCCGCTGGCTCCACTGGCCCCACCGATGGTGGATTCCACGCGTTTCTCAGGCGCAATGAAGGCTGATCCAGCCGCCTATCCGCCCCTGCCCGACTTGGTTGTGGTGTGGTAGTCTCTTGGCCACCGCTCTCCTATCACCCCAATACCTATGTCTGATCCGCGACCCCAACGCCGCACCCCGCGCAAAAAAACACCCTCCCTCGCACCCCTTTATGGTGCCATTGGAATAGCCATCCTGGCCATCGTCGCCGTGGCCATGGCCCAAAAAGACAAGGACGCCCGTTCCGAGGCCGCCAAAAAACCGTCGAATTCAACCGCCAAGGAAACGTCAAACCCATTCGCTGATGTTCCTGCGGGTGGAAAGGTTGTCCCCAGCCCTTTCAGTTCATCAAGTTCCAAGGGCCTTGACCCTTCCGCTACAGGCCTCCTTGAAGCCACCGTTTGGACGGAAGCTATCGCCACCGCAGAACGGGCCAAAAAACGGCTAATGGAAGCCAAAGCGGCGGATCGCGATGGGGATAGATCCACGTACAAGCGCAAGGCCCTTGAGGCTCGGGAACTGTTCCATGGAGCTCTGGAAGCGACCGCCCAGTGGGAGTCCGACATTTCTAAAAAACATGGAGAAGAAGACTCCAAGGTTAAAACCGTTCGCTCCCTTCGCAACGTTTGGTTTGATCAGCGCAAAAAACTTCGCTCCGTGGACGTAAACGACATCTAGAAGCCGTTTGAAACCTACTCCTCATTCACGTTCAGGTCGCCGTGCGTTGGTGACTGGAGGCTCGTCTGGCTTGGGCGCCGCTGTGGCCTCTGTTCTCGCTGGAGCTGGTTATCGAGTAGCGCTACTCGCACGCAGGGAGGACGCTCTAAATGCGGTGTGTGCACGTCTCGACGGATCCGGACATATCACCGTTCCTTGCGACCTCACCAATCACGTCGACATCGCCCGCGCCATGGACCATGTGGACCAGGCATTCGGTGGCTTAGACCTATTGGTCAACAACGCCGGCATTGGCTACCGGGCACGAATAGAAGAGATCGAGCCTGACCTGCTGCGCGCGGTGTTCGATACGAACGTTTTCGGCATGTTGCTCGCCTGCCAAGGATCGCTGCCTTTGCTGCGCAAGGGCAAACGACCCGTGGTGATCAATGTTTCTTCGGTTGTTGGTCGCAGGGGCATTCCCGGCCAAGCGGCATATAGTGCCTCCAAGGCCGCCGTATGTTCCATTGGGGAAGCCCTTCGCGTGGAGTGGGCACCTGAGAACATCGCGGTCTGTACTTTGAATCCCGCGCTTACTGCCACGGGGTTCTTTCAAGCACAAGCCAATCCAAGTCGTCTACCCGATCCTGATCTTGCGGATGCAGATCCCGCTGAGGATGTGGCCCTTCACGTTCTTCAACTAGACAGTCGGCCGCATCCCGAAGTGTATTTGCGCAAGAAGTGGCGCTGGCTAGGTATTCTATCGGTGACCCACCCGCGTCTTGCGGATAGTTTGTTAGTTCGTCGCTTGGGTGGCGACTGGAAAAAACCCAACTGGTGAGGGCGTGTACGCCCGAATGCCCTATTTGAATTCGGGCATGGGCGGGAGATCCAAGCTATCAGGATCTTCACTATCTTCGTTTTCAAATTGAAGGTCCAGGGCGTCGTCAGCTATCTGAATTCCACCGTCCAATAGGCTGGATTCTACTTCGATCGAATCGCTGTCATCTTCCTCGAAGCTCAGATCTGCACTCTCCAACAGGTCGGTATCCACCAATTCGAGAGACTCTTTCAGGTCATCCTCTTGCAAATCGTCCAGGTCAAAAGAGGTGTCAAGTTCGCTCTTTGGAGACTCCAAACCCAACGTCTGCTGCACTGCGTGGTCACCCTCATCAAAAAGGCTACCCCAGGAATCGTCTTCACCAAATGCTTGAACAGGACAATTTTCATCTAGCCATTTTCGATTGGAAGTAACCGTACTGACGATCGGCAATAGGAACAAGTCTGTTTCGGCACTCAACAAGGCCAGAGTATCGGCCTGAACTATCGCCGGCATGGCGATGGTAAGCACGTTTCCATAACGGGATACCGGAACCAGCGCTGTGGACTGCAGAAAGTTTCTGTCGAACAAACTTAGCAGTTCCAAGTTGGGCTTGGCCTGCTCAATCGGTAGGAATGGCAGGTGAAAAACATCGCACACCACCCGTGACAAATCCCAGTCAGGAATGAGGTTGGACTCTACTAGGGCCTCGGGAAAGGGTTGGCCTCCATCGTTGCTAGCATTGAGCAACTCCTGAATGGATGCAATCGCGACCATATCACGTTCTGTCAACGCCTCTGCAAGGCGGCTGTAATCGAGTCTTTGGGTGAATTTCACTGGACGGGGTACCGAGGGGGAATCGAAACTATCGGCTCCCATCCCTATCGTCATCCACACCAATCGGGTTGAGCACACATTGGCCTTCCTTTCGGAAATCTTTTCCTGCCCAGGGCTAGAGCCTCAAAATGAGGGCCATAATACGACTTCCTAGGTTTGGTGGGCCAATGGTAACCAAAAACTAAACCACTCGACAATCCAACGACCCCGGTTCCGGGTCCCATGGGAATTTTCCATGCTTGCCCCGGAACAACCACACGGCACCCAGGCGGTGGTTTGATTATGGCCATGTAATCGACGGTTTCCACCCTGGCCATGCCTTGGGGCACGTTGGCCCTGGGGATCGCGCCAGAAACTCTCCCCTCTACTCCGAGGTAGCGTTGGGCCGACTCTGAATAGCATGCAACCATGGGGGGACCTGATCCATCGTGTCCCAAAGAAAATGGCGAAACCTAGCTACGCCCCCTATGCCCAACACACCTTTAGATGTCCAGATTTGTGATCTCGAGCGCGTATTGCTCGATGTATTCACGACGCACTTCCACGCTATCACCCATCAAGACTGTAAATATCTGATCGGCTGCGAAGGCGTCCTCCATGGTGACCTTGAGCAAGCTTCGAACTTCAGGATCCATGGTGGATTCCCATAGCTGGTCAGCATTCATTTCACCCAGACCCTTGTAGCGTTGGATATCAATGCCTGACTGGGCCTGTTTTTGCATCTTTTTGGCCAGGTCCAAGGGCCCTGTGCACTCGAAGGTTTCCTTGCTCGTGGCGATCTCGTACTTGCCACCGCCACGAAGGATCATGCCCTTGGCCTCCAACGCCTGAAGCGTTCGTTGAGTTTCTTTCGCATGACCAAGGTGGTTTGAAATGACATGGGCATCAATCAAATCCACGCCACTTTCCGGGCCTGAATACACAGCGAGTTCACCGGGAACCATCCCCCTACGAAGCTCCAAGAAATTCTCATACTCTTCCTTCGTATCAAAGAAATGATCGAGCTTGTCCACTTGAGCCCAGTATGTGGGAACCGTCGTGCCATTGAATCGCTCAACGATGTCATCAAAACTGATGCTAGCCCACACAGGAACCACCTTGCTCGCCAAGTTTCCGAGAATACCGAGCAATTCTGTCATCTCACGTAATTCGACGCCTTCCCACTCTTTGTCGGCATTCAGATCTTTGACCGAAGTTCCAATAACGCCGAGTTCGAGCAAGTACTCGCGCAAAGCCGCGTCGTCGATCAAATACTTCGAATTCTTACCCTTGGTGACCTTGTAGAGGGGAGGTTGAGCGATGTAAAGGTTACCGGCTTCGACCAACGGCAACATCTGACGGAAGAAAAAGGTCAGTAGTAGTGTGCGGATGTGGGAGCCGTCCACATCAGCGTCTGTCATGATGATGATCTTGCCGTATCGAAGCTTATCCACATCCAGCTCATCTGCAATGCCACAGCCGAGAGCTGAAATGATGAGTTGGATTTCCAAGTGACCCAACATTTTGTCCAGACGCGCCTTTTCGACGTTAAGGATCTTACCCTTGATCGGAAGGATCGCTTGAATCCTACGGTCCCGACCCATCTTGGCTGGGCCACCAGCAGAATCACCTTCAACGATGTAGATTTCGGTCTCATCGCGCACTTTGCTTTGGCAGTCCGCGAGCTTGCCGGGCAAGTTACCGCTGGCCAATGCCGATTTGCGCCGCATGAGTTCGCGCGCTTTGCGGGCTGCTTCGCGGGCTTGCTTGGCAAGAATTGCCTTGCCGATGACCGATTTTCCAAGAGCCGGATGCTCCTCAAGGTAAGTACCAAAAAGGTCGCCAACCACAGACTCCACTATTCCTTTGGCCTCGCTGTTGCCAAGCTTGTCCTTGGTCTGACCCTCGAACTGAGGATCAGGGACTTTCAGGGAAATGATAGCGGTCAGTCCTTCTCGGAAGTCATCACCGGAGGGAAGCACAGCGCCGTCCTTTACCAACTTGGCTTTCTTGGCGTAGTTGTTAAGCGTCCGAGTTAGGGCTGCACGAAAACCCTCTAGATGTTTGCCACCGCCGTGGGTGTTGATGTTATTCGCAAAGGTGTGAATTGTTTCCTGATAGGATTCAGTGTACTGCAGGGCTACTTCGACTTCGTATTCCTGATCAGGACTTTCGATTGACGGCACCGTCTTAACCATATGGACGACCTCGTTATGTACTGCTGTCTTGTTTTGATTGATGTCCTTTACAAATGCAACCAAACCATCAGGGAATTCAAACGTCTCCTTGGTGTCGCTGCGCATGTCATGCAACTCCAAACGCAGGCCTTGGGTTCCCATTAGATAGGCGGTCTCACGCATGCGTTGTTCAACTATCTCATAATCGATTTCGGTCGTCGAAAAGATCTCGGCGTCAGCCATATAGCGAACCGTCGTACCCGTGTAGTCCGTATCTCCGATGACTTCGAGATCCTTGGTCTTTTCGCCACGGGAGAATTCGATATGGTGAATCTTGCCATCCTTATGGACATCCACAGACAGAGCCGAAGCCAAAGCATTCACACATGAAACACCAACGCCATGCAATCCCCCGGAGACTTTGTACGCATCATCGTTGAACTTTCCACCGGCGTGAAGTTTGGTGAGTACAACCTCGACTGCGGGAATACCTTCAGATTCGTGAATTCCAATCGGAATGCCACGACCATCATCCTGAACTTCCACCGAGCCATCCTCGTGTAGAATGACCCGACAGTAGGTAGCGAACCCGGCCAGGGCTTCATCAACGGAGTTGTCGAGTACTTCCCAGATCAAGTGGTGCAGTCCACGAATATCGGTATCACCGATGTACATGGCTGGTCGAACACGAACGGCTTCCAGCCCTTCGAGGACTGTAATGGAGGATGCTTCGTACTTGGGGTTGCCTTTTTCGTTGCTACTCATTGAGTTTCTTTCAGCTTGTAGATGATCCGCCGAATGCGGTCGGCACCTAAGATTGTATTGGCTTGTTGGCGATAGGATTCGCCAGTGAACGAGGCCAGCTCATGTCGCTGGGCAGAGGATTCGATCTCGACGGTTAAGAGACCATTACGGTAATGGATTGCGCGTGCTCGTTTTGAAAACTCCGGACCAAGGGCCTGACGCCAAGCGTCATAAACCGCAAAGTCCCGCATCTTCTGATCCAAGCCACTCTCTTTGAACAGGGACTTGAGAGCTTGCTGCATGGTCAACATGCCAGTTCCCCGTTTGCGCTCAGATCCTTTCAAGATGTGGCTGCAGCGACCGGCCGAGTATCGATGGTTACGGGCATAACTACATAGCGGTAGTTTGCTCCAAGTAGAAATTCTCCGGGACTAGAGGAGCCATTAAAGCGCAAGGTCAGGGTGTCGGACTCACAACGTTTGATACCGTCCAACACAAAGTCTGGACGAAAGGCAATCTCAGCTTGCTCGCCTTGATAATCCACGTCCATGGAAGCTTCTGCTTCACCGCGGGAGATGGAACGTACGAACATATTCAGGCGACCATCTGCTAACTGCATGCGAACGCCTTGCTCTTGCCCAACGCTAGCAGCCAAGCGCAACTTCTGCCCAAAAACACCCTTGTCGACTTCAATTTGGAACGCATGCTCTTCGGGGAACAGCGCATCGTAAATTGGGAACTGACCCTCGATGATGCGAGTAAATACTTGAGCACCACGGGTCTTCAAGCCGATACGGTCAGAACTGAATTCGAGGTACACTTGGTCGAGCGGATCAGCAATCACTCGACCAAACAACTGCATGCCTCGCGTGGGAACAATCAAAGGATCACAAACAACACTTTGCATATCAACCGGAGTCGACACCCGCGCCAATCGCCGTCCATCCGTAGCGACCATCTGCAGGTTGTCGCCTTGTAGACTGATTTGAATTCCGTGCATGGCATAACGACCAGGTTCACGGGCTGCTGCAAACGAAGCCTGTGAGATCAGCTTGGTCAGCACGCCGCCCTGCATGGAAATGTGCTCTTTGGCTTCAAAGCGAGGAATCACCGGGAACTCATCCGGGTCCGCCGTCACCAGATCGCAGTGGTCCTGTTTGCTGGACAGCCTGCACCGGGTGCCAATCATTTCTATTTGACAGTCTTCGCCAGACAGATCTCGAACAACCTCCATGGCCACTTTCGCAGGAATGACCACCACTCCTGTTTCACCCACCTTCACATCGTCGATGGTGTACCGTAGAGAAACCTCCTGGTCGGTCGCCAAGAATTCGAGTGCATGGTCGGTTGCGACTAGACAGACGTTTTCCAGGACAGGGTTGGTTGCCTTGGTGGGGACTAGTTGACTAGCGATGGATAGGGCGTCGCGAAGTTTCTCGCGGTTGCAGATGACCTTCATGGATTCGTGGGGTTCAAGAGAGGCGTTGCTTTGTTCACAAGTCCCTTAAGAGTTAAACTCTTAGTAATCTTAAGGGGTGGCGTCCCTAGGGGACAACAGGGGGTGAAAATATTGTAAACCGTTAGAGTATACGTGGTTATGAGATGGAGGCCATCGTGGATGGTGTTGGATATCCTGTGGAAAAGCTGTCGAAAGCGTACAAGTTGTCCACGGTTGTTCAAGGTGCGGTTTGGGGCCAAAGTCTGACCGACTAAATCTCCACAACTCAGGGGTCTTTGTTGTCCGTCTATCAGTGCTTGACCAACGGGTTTTCCACAGGCTTTCCAGGTACTGAATCCCTCTTGCGAGACGGGGTACGGTCGAAAACAGACCGTTGCCGAGGTGTGTTTCGAGGAGGAGGTGGGGGTGTACATCAGGGTTTTAGTTGCCTTCCGGTCAATTCAGTGAAGAGCCTACCGACCTCTTCACAGATCTCAGGATTGGTGCGGATGAGCTTATCGAGCTTCTTGACAGCATAGACCACGGTAGAGTGATCGCGGCCGCCGAAGTGAGCACCAATGGCCTCAAACGAGCTGCCAGTGACCGTCCGCGACAGGTACATGGCGATGTGCCTGGGGAGGGCCACCACTCTTGTACGCTTGCTGGACTGAAGGTCAGAAGGCTTGAGGTTGTAGTGCTTCGTAATCGCCTGAACCACATCATCCAAAGTGGGCTGTCCCTTCGTTGTCTTTAGGATGCTCGAAAGGGCTTCATGGGCCAACGCGTGGTCGATGGGACGGTTGGACATGCTAGAAAAGGCGAATAGGTGGGTTACGGCGCCTTCTAACTCGCGAACGTTGTTTTCGATATTGCTTGCGATGTACTCCGCAACCGCCGGTGGAAACTCATTTCCGCGGCTGATGCTCTTACACTTGACGATAGCCATGCGCGTTTCAAAACAAGGCGGTTCAATCTCGGCAACCATGCCCCACTTGAACCTGGATACCAAGCGCTCCTGCAAAGTTGGGATGTCCTTTGGAGGGCTATCCGACGATAGGACGATCTGCTTGCCGGCATTATGGAGCGTGTTGAAGGTGTGGAAGAACTCTTCCTGTGTGCGCTCCTTGTTGGCCAGCAGATGAATGTCGTCGACTACCAACACATCCACATTGCGGTACTTGTCCCGGAAGCGTGTGGTATCTCCGTCTTGAATGGCGGAGATGAAGTGATTGATGAACGTTTCGCAGGAGAGATAGAGAATTCGACTCGTGGGCGTTTTCTCCAGGATCATGTGACAGACGGCCTGCAGAAGGTGTGTCTTGCCAACACCAACGCTTCCGTGCAGGAAGAACGGATTGTAGGTCTGACCAGGTTGCTCGGCTGCACCCATGGCCGAAGCATGCCCGAATCGGTTGCAGGGTCCCACAACAAAGCTGGCGAAGGTGTTCTTGGGGTGGAGTTCGATATCCGAGTTCCAGAGGAGGGCTCCACGGGTCTGTTCGGGGGTTGCCAGGGGCCTTACAGGCTCGGGTTTGTTTTCGGCAGTGGGTGCCGGAATAGCCGCAAGCACCTCATTTGGAATGTTGGCCGAAGACAGTTCGGGATCGACGCTAATCACCAAGGTGCGCTTCGCGCCCAAAACCGACAGAATGGCCGCTTCAATGGCAGGACGGTGGTATTTGAGGATCCAGTCCTGGGTAAATTCGTTGAGAACGGCTATTTCCAGCTGTTGATCATCAAATCCAACGATATTCGCACGCCCGAACCAGGTGGCGAATTGCTCAGGCTGCATGCGATTGCGAATCGCGCGCAACAATCCATTCCATAAGTCGGACAGGTCGGGTTGCAGCTCCTTGGGCTCAGTGGCTTGATCTGATTGTGCACTCGACGCCTTACGGGTCTTGTCGGCAGACTCTGGGGCCGGCTTGGAAGAAGGTGTGTCGAAGAATTGCGGGTCTTGCATAGACAAGAATCCACCCGAAGCGAAAGAGACCCTTGCTAGGATTCGTGCGGGGGGGGGGACGCAACGAAAACGGTGCAGGTGGCAGGGGCCAGAGCAGGTTGTAGGAGGGGCTTACGGAAGGGATAGAGTGGAACTCGAGGACGCTAGCATTGGCTGGGCGGCCGGAAAGATGGGGGGCCAGGGGAGAGGAGGCTCTTTCGGGTCGCAGCAACTAGCGACTATCGAGTTGTTCTTGCTTTCGGGGTAGCGATCGCGCGGCACGTGCCGATAGGGCGGTGTGCGAAGTTTGGGCGCGGGACCCGCTAAGCTTGCGGCATTAAATGGACCCCCTACAGGGTAGTCAAACTTAACCCCCAAACTCTTCAACGGTGCTTGGGAAAAGTTGCGCAAATTCAGCAGTTAGGTCTGGTTTTGCAAATTCTCGACAGAATATCCACAGTGTCGTTGATAACCGATTTTGTCGTGCTATGCGCAACCGAAATACGAAGCCCGGCACGCGCCTGTTGGTCGGTTAATCCAAGCGCCCGAAGCACATGGGATGGCTCCAGTGACCCACTACTGCAGGCTGAGCCAGCAGAGGCTTGCAATCCAAGCAGGTCCAACCTAGTGATCAACACTTGACCCTCCGTGTTGGGCAGAAGCAGGTTCAGGGTGTTTGGTAGTCGCGTGGGGTCCTGCACTTGTGGCCCGTTGCAGCGGACTCCAGGAACCTTTTCCACAAGCTGTTGCCAAAAGTGGACAACCAACCGACGCGTATGTTCGGCATAGCTTTCCTGCTCCTTCACCGCAAGTTCCATGGCGATTGCTGCACCGACTATGCCCGGTACGTTCTCCGTACCAGCCCGCAGCGCACCTTCTTGCCCACCCCCCCATTGCCGGGGCTCCAAGGCGGTTCCCTGGCGTCGAAATAGGACTCCGATACCCTGGGGTCCTCCCACCTTGTGGGCTGAAAAGGAGGCGAGATCGACTCCCCAGGCTGTTAGTCGAACAGGTATGCGCCCCAAAGCCTGCACGGCGTCTGTGAAAAGCAATGGGCGGCGTTTCGGAAATGAGGTCCCGAGGGCCTGCCCAAGCGCACCAATGTCGGTCACGGCGCCTGTTTCGTTGTTGGCAACCATGGCCGATAGCATGTCACCGGGATCACAAGCCTCGATGAGTTCTCGGGGGTCGATCCGTCCCGAGGGCAGTACTTCGACCAAGTGAACCGCACCGGCGTTTGCAGCTCTCAATGGGCGCAGGGCCTCTAGGACAGCCGGGTGTTCCACAGGGGTGGTTACGAGCTTAGCGTCTGGACTTAGGCTGGCCATTCCGCCGAGTACGGCCAAGTTGTTGGCCTCGGTTCCCCCAGAGGTGAAAATGATCTCGTCTTCCAGGATTCCCAATGCGCCAGCGATCCGTTCGCGCGCGTCGTCCACCATGGCTCGCGCCTCACGTCCCGCAGAGTGTGCGCTCGAGGGGTTTCCCTGCAAGCGATCCACGGCCTGTAACCAGGCTTCTTTGGCTTCAACCCTCATGGGGGTTGTGGCGTTGTGGTCCAGGTAGAGCGGAGTCATTGACCTTGAAGAACCCTTTTGTACATGTCTTCGTATTGGGCGGTGATCACCGAGCGGTCGAAGCGCTTGACAGCTTCTCTTCGCGCCGACTGACCCATCTCTTGGCAGTGTGCTTTGTTGAAGAGTAGGTCTGACAAGGCCAGAGCATAAGCATCCAAATCGCCGGGTTCCGTCAGGTAGCCACTCACTCCATCTTCGATCACTTCAGGAACACCCCCTACCCGGGTTGAGACCACAGGCGTGCCGCATGCCATCGCTTCCAGAGCGCTCAAGCCAAAGGACTCTTCCGCGCTCGAGCTGCAGTAAACATCGGCGGGGCCCAACAGCTGAGGCAATGCGTTGCGGACACCGAGAAACCGAACATGTTGTTCAATTCCCAATTCAGTTGTGATTCTGCGACATTCCGGTTGTTCGGGCCCGTCGCCCACGAGCAGTAGGGTGGCCGGTTGATTCTCGATCGCTTTTGCAAAAGCGCGCACCAACCACGGGACCTGTTTCACCGCACGGAAGTTGCTTACGTGCACGGCGACAGGTCCGCTTTGGCACCAATCACCGATGGGTTGAGCGCTCTTTGGTGGGGTGAAGAAGCCCAGGTCCACGAAGTTGGGAATGACATCGATAGAGCAGGGGGTGGACAACACCTGAAAGTTCCGTCGCGTGCGTTTGGCCAGGTCTTTACTGACGGTCGTGACCTTGTCGCTGGCCAACAAGACGTGTTCGGTCAACGCCGCATAGGAAGGGTCGTTGCCCACCAGCGTGATGTCGGTTCCGTGCAGGGTTGTGACCAACTTGGGCGGGCTGCTGTTTTCGTATCCATGGGCGGCTTCTCGCGCCAGGTATGCGCTGACAGCGTGGGGGATCGCATAGTGTGCGTGCAAGATGTCAAACCCCACGGTTCGGTGCACATCCAAGATGCGCGAAGTGATCGCCAGGTCGTGGGGTGGCGATGAAAACAGGGGGTAGGGAACGCCCTGTGCCACATGCATTTCCACGGGCCCTGATGAGCGTGCGAGCCGCGGGGGAACATCGTGGGCAAAGAGGTGAACTTCGTGTCCTCGGTCTCCCAAGGAGAGCGCAAGCTCGCTGGCGACCACCCCAGAACCTCCGTAGGTCGGGTGGCAAACCACGGCGATTTTGAGGGGTGTGCTAATGGTTTCAGCCCCCGCTTTGTTGCTGGGGCTTGCGCGTCCAACGGTCTTCACCCATATAGCTCGTAAACCCCATCACCGGCGTGGGGGCGATGGCATTGGCTTCTGGCGCAGGGGTCTCAAGTGGCTCTTCGGATTCCATTTCCAGGGTCGGCTCTTGTTCGGCGGGTTGCTCCAGCAGGACAACCGCGGGAGCCTTGGAGACCTCTACCTCTGCCGAGTCTTCCACAGCGGTGGGTTTTGACGCCGGCACCGTTTCGATGGCGGGGGGAGGTTCTGAGGGTTGCGGAGCATCCTGTTTGGCCCTTGGAACCTCATAGGCCGCCAATTCTGCATCCACGCCGTCGGTATTGCGCATGGGAGACGCGGTCTCGATCCTCGCGACGGCTTCATCGGTTTCAGAATTGGAGGGAGGCTCAGCAACTTGGGGTGCAGGGTCCGGTTCGGGTTCGGGCGTAGATACCGCTTCCAAGGTCGGCGCGGGTGAGTGTTCCGGCGCAGGCGGCTCCAACTCACTGAGACCCTTTGCGGCATTGTGCAACTCCTTCGCTTGGTCGTCATTCACAACCTCCACTTGGCTGGGCGCGGGCCGCTCTTCGGTTGAGGAGCGCCTCAGCAGCTCGGCACCCATGGCTTCATAGTCCTTGGCGCCATTCGAGCCAGGGGCATATTCGAAGATGGTCATGCCGTGGCTGGGGGATTCCGCCAAACGCACGTTGCTTCGAACCGGGGTGGGGTAGACCTTTCCAGGGAAGAAGTGGCGCAGTTCCGCGAGCACTTCTCTAGCTAGTTTCAAACGGCTGTCGTAGAGGCAAGGCAGGATCCCGGTGAGGGTCAGGGCCGGGTTCATGCGACGGCGCAGCAGTTGAATCACTTCCACCAACTTGCTGAGGCCCTGCAGGGCGAAGAACTCGGTTTGCACGGCGATCATGACCTCTTCTGCGGCCACGAGTGCGTTGATCGACAACAAACCAAGGCTCGGCGGGCAGTCCAACAGAATGTAGTCCGCGGGCGAGCAGCCATCCCTTTCGATCGATTCAGCTTCCCAAAGGTTGATCGCATCACGCAACAGGGTCTCGCGACCCATCGTGCTTGCGAGTTCGAGCTCTGCGCCCGACAAATCCAGGTGGCTGGCTATCAGGTTGAGGCCCGGTGTGTTTGTTTTTCGTAGGGCATCCTGCACGGGCAAACCGTCGGTAAGGATCCCATAAACCGATGCACTTCCACGGCCAACTTCGCTACCCAAATAAAGCGAAAGGTTGGCTTGGGGATCCATGTCAAAGACGACCACACGCTTTCCAGCTCGTGCAAGGGCCGCCCCTAGGTTCGCGACGGTGGTGGTTTTACCCACACCGCCTTTTTGGTTGATGATCGCAATCCGTCGCATAGTGAATCTACCGTGCTGGGCCGCAGACCGGCCAGGCAGGCAGCAGTGTACCCGGAATCCGCATCAACACGGGGTTCTCTCCCCCTTTCGATTCATTTCGAGTTGGCTTTTTCCTGTGTCCATGCAGTGGGTTCAGGAAGGTTCGGCGCCATGAGGGCTAGTAGGGACATGGCGGTGCAATAGGATTCAGATCGTGGGAAGATGCGGTCATTCCAGGCCCCGTTGGATTGCCTGGTTTTCCATAGAAGTTGTTCCATGCGCTCTCGGAATTCCGGCCGCTCCTTCTCTGGCAGGGATTCGATAGCCAGGGCCGCGTAGGCGTGGGCATAAAAGAAGTAATAGGGGGCGATCGAGTAGGGGCCCTCATGGGTGCCCTGCTGACTCTTGCGCGCGAAGAGGTGCTCCCAATTGTCGAAGAAACCCAGGACAGAAATGCGCAGGTGATCCACATCGCCACGGCCCGCGTGCAGCAGGGCCAGTTCAGCGATAGCGGCCCGCCCAGAGGAAGCCGCCATCGGTTCGCGACGTGCGCCGGAATAGCCAAAGGCTCCTGTTTTCTCGGAGCGACCCTTTTCGAGGGCTGTAAGGGCGTTTTCCACCAGCTCGGTGGGCACATCAAAGCCCTGTGACCGGGCCTCAAATAGGAAAAGCAGGGTGGGACCCGTCATGAAGGGGCTGCATCCGCCTGGGTTGTCACTGGCGTAGTTCCACCCGCCATTACCCAAGGCGTTCACCTCTAGGCAATGGATAAGGTGCTTGATGGTGGAGTCGACCTTCCTGACCAGCTTGGTGGGGATGATGGCCTGCTTACGCAGGAGCAGTAGCAAGTTGAGGCTGTAGGCGTGGGCCCAGCCACGTACGTCGTACCCCTTTTTCGGCCCAGGGGCCAAGGTTTGATCCGACTTGATGGTCCCCAAAACAAAACCCAATCCCCTCTCCACCGCCGCCTGCCGTTCCTTGTCTTCGGCGTACCCCGGAGCATGGATCAGTGATTCGCAGACGATGGCTGTACCGCCAACTCGGTAGCCCGACGGGATGGGGGATTCTTTGCCCGTACGCATACGGTACACGCCTTCGTAGGGCCACTCCTGTCCGGGTCGCTTGTTCCCTTCGCGAACCTTTTCCAGTCGCTTGGATTCACTCTCTTGCCAAGCTTTGAGCTTCTTTTCTGACAATCGACCCACGGCGTCGTCGGCTACGTATCTCTCCTGGTAGGAAATCAGAACCCGGATCCCTTCAGCAATGGCAGCTTCGCGGGTGATCGTGGGTGTTTCCTCAACAGCCGCGTCGTCTTGTGCAAGGGCGAAAACGGCAGGTGTGAAGTAGGCTAGCGCGGCGACTAGAAGGGTTGAAGATCGAAGCATACGTAAGGGGGTTGGGTAGTGTGGGATGTGTGGATAGCAGGCGAATACGTCACTTATTCAGCCATTGGCGTAGTGGGTCATTTTCGGGAAGGGGACCCAGGTGAACCAGCGGTTCGCCAACTTGAACACCGATCTTTTCGCCGAAGTACCGCGCTTTGGTGGAGATGCGCACTTCGATATTGGAACCAAAGAGGAAGTGCGAACCGTCGTCTTCAGTGTCCTGTGCGGCGAGTTGGCTTTCGTAGCAGCGAACCAGCTCTAGCTTGCGCTGCCAGACGTGCGAAATGTCGACGACCAGGGTGGGATCCTGCGCCACATGGGAGAGGAAGTGGAAGATGTTGGTGGGGCGGTGTGCGCTCGTGTCGCCGGCCAACTGAGCAAGTCGTTTCAGTCCCGATAGATACCAAGCTTCCCGGGCCAAATGGCCTGCAGCCATATGGTCTGGGTGCAAGTCTTCGGGGTGGTGAGCCAGTAGCACGTCAGGTTTGGTTTTTCGAATCAGCGCCGCCAGCTTCTCTCGGTTTTCCACGCTGGCCTCCACTCGAGCATCGGGCAGATTCAGGTTGAAGCGCGCGTGAATACCCATCAAGGCATCCGCCGCGGCGGTTTCACTATCCCGGTCCGTTTGGGTGCCGCGCGTGCCCATTTCGCCGCGCGTGCAATCAACAATACCCACCTTGGCGCTCGCATCGATTAGGCGCAGGATGGTTCCACCCACCGACATCTCCGCATCATCGGGGTGGGCGGCGACCACCAGGAAATCTAGTTTCATTGGGCTTGTTCGAAGGTCAAGGCGAGGGGGTGAGCGGCGCTGCTCGGAAACACAGCGTACAGCGCTTCGATCCATTCAGGACCATAGCGCACGTAAAACTCCAGTGGGCCCAAAACACGCTCCTGGGGCATGCCACGGGGCATCAAACGGTTGTTGAGTCTACGAAGGTGGCGTCCAGTCTTCCCGCCCTTGTTCTGGTGGATGCGCCGGGCGGTGGCCAATAATTTTTCGATGCCGGCGGCCATCTGGTCGGTGGCCCTCTTCAAACCGCGATCCATAGAGGGCTCAATGGCTGCCAGGGGTGCCCTTTGGCTGTTTAGAGCCGTTTTAGTGTCTTCCAGGATGCGACGAATTTCAGCGAATACCTCTGGAAATTGATGCTCACTCTCGTCAGGTTTTAGCTCTCCACCTGCCTCGATCACCTGCTGCAAGCTGACCTTGCCTTTCTTGAGGGAGGCGGCGCATTCCGAATCGATTAGGAAGGCTGAGACCCTCGGTATGAATGCGGTTACCGGGGTGTTGGTTGCCTCGCGCACCCCAACCAATTGGGCGTGGTATGCCAACTCGCCCAGGCCGCCGATGTAAGCGACGGCGGGCAACGCAAGGTCTTGAATGAGAGGGCGGAAGAGGGAGCCCGCAGACCAGGACTTGGGCTTATTGCGGATGCGATCCGCAAGGGCCTTGGGGTCGATAGCTCCATCTTGCCCGTCGATGACAAAGCCGCCTTCTTGCCAACGCACCGCCGTTCGACCCTTTTCGCCCACATGGAAGAGAAGTGAAGCACCGGATGGGTCGATGGCAGCGCCGTGGGGAAGTTCTTTGGAGGCCAAAATAGCTTCACCGGCGCCCAATTCGACGATTTGAGCGAGTCCTTCGCTGAGTGGCTGCCGAATCCAATCGGGTTCAACCGGGACCAAACCCATCGGCCCCAAGAGTTCGAGGAACACCCGCGTCATGGCTTCCGGCAGACTCTCCCCATGTCGAGGAAGGAAAAGATCCACACCCTCATCGCCGTGGGGATACATCCCGAAGTTCTGCTGCAGGAAAGCCCGGATAGAGGCCAAACCTTGGGCTTTTTCGTCCAAATGAATACGCGCTAGGGGCTGGCGTCCAGAGGAAAAACCCGACAAGGCGACCTTCTGCAGATCCAGGTTTCGGTTCTGAATGTGGCTGTGGTGGACCTCGGCGATGTCGTGGTCGTCGGCGTGGTTCCAGAAGAGCGGAATGACCGGTTGACCCCATTCTTCGCTCAGTTCAGAGGCCAGTTTGCAGGTTTGCATGGCCTTGAAGAGCGAATAGAGCGGACTGCACAGGAAGCCGGGTTGTTGGCCTGTGATGATCGCGAACGTGCCGGGTTTCGCCAAGGCGTTCAGGGAATCTTGGGCGCTATCGGGCAAATCAAGCCCGTTCAAGCCACTTTGGATGGAGGAGGCTAGGAACTCACGCTGCTCGCTCGACCACCGATCCGTTGGGATTTGCAGGTCGCCCCGCGTCCGCGCCACGACCAAATCATGCACCTCCCCATGCTCGAGGGCATGCCTTGAAAGGTCGGAAATTGCGGGCAATCCCTGCAGGATCTCTTCGACTTGAATCTTCAAGCGAGGTCCTTAGCTCACGGGCTTGAGATCCAAAGCCCGGAACTCCTCGATCATGGTGAGGGCCGCTTCGCGCACGGCATCCTTCCAATGCTGGCCCGGTTTGGCTTTGGGGTAAAGGATGCCGCGGGACGAGTTCACCAAACCGCCGGCAAAGTGGGCTCCAAAGGCGGGGGTCAGCTCTTTTGCACCACCACCTTGGGCTCCATAGCCGGGGATGAGGAAGGGCACCTTGGGCATGCGTTGGCGTAAGGCCGCCAGATCGGTGGGGTGCGTGGCGCCCACAACGGCTCCAACCGAGGAGTATCCGCTCTCCCCAATCAGGCCTTTACCCCAGCGGTTGACCGCATCGGCGACCAACTCACTCAGGGTCGGCTCGCCCTTGAGTTGGAACTCGTGACTACCCGGATTGGAGGTGCGAACCAGCACGTAGAGGCCTTTTCCGCTCTCTTTGCAGGCTTTGATGAAGGGATCGATCGAGTCGCTACCCAGGTAGGGGTTGATCGTGATGCAGTCGCACAGGGTTTCGGGGTCGGTGCCGCGCATGCCGGTCAAGAAGGCGGTGGCGTAAGCGGCAGCCGTCGATCCAATGTCGCCGCGCTTCACGTCGCCGATCACAAGCAAACCAGCCTGGTGCGACATCTTCACAACCTCCTCCCAAGCCTCCACTCCAGCCACACCGAGGGCCTCAAAGAAGGCGGATTGGGGCTTCACGGCGGGCACCAGGTCGGCGGTGGCCTCGATCACGCCCTTGAAGAATTGCACCACGTTCGCGGCAACCTCGGCGCGCGTGGCGGAGTCCCCATGTACCGCCTCAAATTCCTTGGGCAACATGGCTAGGTGCGGGTCCAAA
Organism: bacterium; assembly: GCA_024228395.1. GTDB lineage: Bacteria > Planctomycetota > UBA1135 > UBA1135 > NORP259. The sequence continues at coordinate 59,563 of JAAETM010000152.1, forward strand.
CCCACCAAACACGGGTTGCGCAGCTCGAGCACCCGACGATAGAGTTGATCAGCGAAGTTCATGGCGACCATTCTAGCGCCTTACTTGGCAGAGATGAACCCTCTCCGTGGGCTCTCGTTAGCCACATATGCCTGTTTCGGTCACTTCCTTCACACAGCTGAACAGCCGCTTCAATCATCATCGACGGCACCCGATGGTGGTCTTGGTGGTGGTTTGCATTTTGGCTCTCTCCTTTTTCATCGCGTGGCCTGGAGACAGGGGCCAGAAGCTGCCCAAACCTGTGCTATCCGTATTGCAGGAGGCTGAAGAGTGGCGAATCTATTTCGGTGTTTCGGGCGATCTTGGGTACTTCGACGAAAGCAATGCCGAAGCGGCAAGCGCTTACAGGGATGCTGCTGAAATGCGGATGGTTTTCGGGGGTGATCAGCAGGACCTTTTGTATGCAGTCGTGGAGGCCATCGATGATTGGCCATCGGACGAAGAGATGATTATCGCAGCCATAGACTGGGCCTACATGGTGTGCGCGGAGACGGACAGCGCGCAGGTGACACTCCTTTTCAAATCCACGGGCGAAGCCGTGTTTTATCGGAGCACTTTCAAGATGTACCCGGGCGGGAGGTTCAATCTCGCGGATACTTGGAGGGACCCTTTCGACCGGTTTTTTGGCCCAGAGAATCACTGAGTGATGACTTATCTACGCGGCTGAGCACAGGCGTTTGTCCAGGGCCGCGACCTGCTGATCGGTGGGTACCAACACGCCTGCCGAGACCGTAATCCTTAGGGCTTCATCCACGGTGATGTCTAGCGGGATCAAGCGACTCTCTTCGATGAACACGGTGAACCCGGTCATCGGCATAGGCGACGTGGGGATGAAAACCGACGCGAAACGGCCATTGAGGCCTTCGTGCATGGTCTTGATACCGGGCCCAGTGACGAAGCCGATGGCCCAAATGTTGTCCGCGGGATAGGGGGCTGCCACCACCGTGTCGAACTCGAGGTCGTTGTCACTCAGGAAGAATTCGGTAATCTGTTTGGTGTACGGGTAGACCGTTCGGATCAGGGGAATTCGGTGGAGCAATCGGTCAAAGGCTGTAATCAGTCCACGGCCAAGGAAGCCAGATGCGAGGTAGCCTAGGAATAGAACGAGTATGCCCGATAGCACGATGCCGACGGCGGGGTGTACCTCTGAAACTATGGCTTCACGCAATTTATCCTTGTCGATTGCGAGGCCTTCTAGATCGCGGGAGAAGGTCTCTTGCTCCAGTCGCCATGCGGTCAATGCGGCTTGGAATGAAGCGCTGCCCAGTCCGCCGAATTCATCGACCCGGTCGGATAATTCGGGCGGCAGTTCCCCTTGAGCGAGGAACTCCCGGGCATACGGGTCGATGTCCATGGAGCCCAGGATCGTCCAGCCTATGCCATTGCCTTCCAGAACCCCGTAGATGGCCCCGTTGATCGGCCCCGTCACGTTGCGTCCGACGAAGTGCCAAATGGACGTGAAGATGAAGACGGTCAACACGGTCGGCAGCAATACGGCGATGCCCCTCAGGAAGAATCCGCGTTTCTTGCCTTTGATCTTGGTCTTTTTGGGTTGTTTCGTGGATTTCGACATGGGTGTAGAGCTTCCCTGTGGATCGATTTTTTCGGGGGATTGCTTGAGACCCTACTATTTAAAAGGAATGCCCAAAATGGGCCCTAGCGGGCTTTGGGGCCTATTCCGCGTTCTTTTGACCACCGGATGAGAAGAATTGGGAAGCGATGGAGTCCGCCAGGGGACGGCCCTTCTCACTAAGGTGATAGCGCTTCCTCTTGCGCTCCAACAGACCTTGTCCCAACAGGGTTTCAGCTACCTTTAGGGCGGGGTCTGATGGCTCCGTGTAATCGCAACGGATGCGAGCCTCCTGGGGTGTCAGTCCCTTGCGCAAGCGCAAACCCAACCACCACGTTTCGGCAAGGCGCGCAGCAGGCGCCAATTCCTCACACCACTCCAGCGCGTGCCCATGTTCTTCCAGGAGGCGTTGATAACGGGTCACACTGCGCGGCGAAGATCCCCGCCGTTGGAATACCTTGCTGGCAGCACTCGGTCCAAGCCCCACGTAGGTTCCATTGTGCCAGTAATTGATGTTGTGCCGACATTCGTGGCCTGGGCGAGCGAAGTTGCTGATTTCGTAGGCGGGCATGCCGGCCTTCTGAGTGAGCTCTTCGGTGATTTCAGCCTGCTCCAGCTCGACCTCTTCGGGCGATCCCACAATTTTGCCCTGTTCGAGCCAGCGCAGAAACGGTGTGGATTCTTCGAAAGTCAGATTGTAAGCGGCCAGGTGGTCTGGGCCCCGATCGAGCACTTTTGTCAGGTCCTCGCGCCATTGCTGCGTGGTTTGGCCTGGGTTTGCAAAGATCAGATCTAGGTTGATCGAGGTGCATCCCGCTCGGCGGGCCGCATCATACGCGGCCCAGGCTTCATCTGCGCCGTGGATGCGGCCGAATTGTTCCAGGGTGCCAGATCGCAGGCTTTGCAAACCTATCGACAAGCGATTGACACCAAGATCGAGCAGGGCGCGCGCTTTGTCCTCGTCCAGGCTCTCTGGATTGCATTCCACAGACACTTCCAGGGCGGAGGATCGAAACCCCGTACGTTGGTCCAGGGCATCCATCAAGTGCTTCCAGTTTGCAATGGAAAGCAGCGAAGGTGTGCCGCCCCCAAAGAACACGGTACTCGGAGCTTCTGGAGCCCTTTGTTCGATCTCCAGCAGCAAACTGTCCAAGAAGCTTGGGATGTCTTGGCCTTCCGCCGGTAGCGAGTAGAAGTCACAGTAGTGACACTTGGTGACGCAAAACGGCAAATGCACGTAAAGGGCCGTGCCTTTGGGCGCCTGGGGGAATGGGTCTGGAAGTTCGGACGGTTTGGATTGTGTAGGGCTCTTCGCCATGGGGGCGAAGTTTACCGCAGTTGGAGAGATTGCGTTACCATTGCTGTGGGCCCCATTCTTGTTGTTGTTGAGGAAATATCATGTATCGTGTTTTTGTGTGCTTGGTGCTGCTTTGTTCCGTGTCCATCGCTTGGGCAGGAAAAGGGGATCTGGAGCTGCCCAAAGATCGCATTGTAATGATCAAAGGCAAGCCGCTTGAGGGCCGCGTTGTGAAGATCAATGACGACGATGTCGTTCTTAGGGTTCGCAGTAAGCGGAAAGTGATCGAGCGAAAGAAGTTCAAGAGTTACACCAGCATCAATGAAGAGCTGTCCTCCGTCATGCCCGATTTGGGCATTGTCAGCCGGGCCCTCGAGGTTTCAGGCCTTCCCCAATTGGCAAAATCCTGTCAGGAGCGAGGGCTCTATGGGGAAGCGAAATTGGTCTGGTGGAATATTTTGCGCCTGGATCCTGACAATGAGGAGGCTCACACGGAGCTTGGGCACAAGCGTCAGAAGAAGGGCTGGAAATTCAAAATGGCCGAGCGCACAACCAACATGGAGAAGCTCAGGGAGCTTCGCCCTAAGTGGGGCAAGGCGTTTGAGTTCTCAACAACACATTTTGACGTGCGCTCCAATATGTCGTGGTTTGACTCGGTCAAGGCTGCGTTGATGGCGGAGCAAATCTACGTGTTGATCTTTCACTCGCTTGGAGATGAATTCGAGCTGTACTGGCCCACGGAACGCATGGGGCTGCACTTCCATGGGGATGGTAGTTTCCCAGGGGGAGCTAGATACAAGGGGCAGGTGGATGTTGAGGTCCACCGCGCAACCTTCGATACGGAAGAGGGCTTTCAACCGTGGTTCTTGGCGCGTCACCTTTCGGAGTTGATCCTTACCGAAGCTATCCGCGAGGAAGCGGAGCCCACGGCCAACTTTCCCATGTGGCTGAAGATTGGAATGGAGGAGTATACCTTGGCCATTCTTGGTTTTGACCAAAACAAGGGAGAGGTGATTCGCTTCAATCGCGACAACCGCCACGTTTTGAACCATCAAACCCACAGGGACGCCAAGGATCCGTTTGGCTTGAACCGGGTGCTCAATTTCGGTCCAGGAGACTTCAAAGATGAGGACAACTCCCTTCAGAGGGCACAGTGTTACACCCTGTTCGACTATTGCCTGAATGGCGAGGATGCCCAGTACAAAGCTGCGCTGAAACACTTCTTCACGGGGGTAAAGGGCGGAAAGGCCTCCTCCACCGACTTCAAAGAGGCCTTTGGTGTTCGGCGCAAGAAGGCTGGCCAGGAGTTCGAGAATGCCTGGGAGGACTCACTACGGTAGAAGTGATCCGGGCGCAGAGGTCCCCTTCTTCAGGTGCGATGCGGGCTAACCCTTGTCCAGGACCGCAAACAGCTTGCGGAGAGCTTCTTGTTCGATTTGGCGGACGCGTTCACGAGTAACTCCAACAACCCTGCCGATCTCTTTGAGGGTCATCGGTTCTCCTGTTGGGGAGTCCAATCCGTAGCGCAAACGTAGAACCGTCGACTCGCGTTCATCGATGGTTTTCAGCAAGCCTTCCATCTGCCTCAACAGGTCGCTCTTGGCTAGAACCTCGTCAGGGCTGGCTGTGCGTTCATCTTGCACCGTGTCCTGGTTTGCAGTGAGGACCTCAAATGAGACTTCACTGCCGACACCGTTGCTTTCGATGGTTCGCTTGAGCAGGGGCCAAGTTTCCTTCGGAATTTCTAGCTCTTGCGCGACCTCTTCAACGCTGGGCTCCCTGCCGAGTAAATAGGTCAGCTCCTGGGAGACATTGCGCCACTTGGACATCATTTCGTGCATGTAGCCGGGTACGCGAACCGATTTGACCGTGTTGGTCAGCGCCCTGCGGATCGATTGTTTGATCCACCAGGTTCCGTAGGTTGAAAAGCGGCAACCCGCTCCGGGGTCGAACTTCTCCGCAGCTTTCATGAGGCCGATGTTTCCCTCGGCAATCAGGTCCTGCAGGGCCAAGCCTCGATCGTTGTAAATTTTGGCGATAGATACGACCAAGCGGAGGTTGGCTCGGATGAGGTGTTCCCTGGCGTCAAGATCTCCCTTTTGGATGCGACTTCCAAGGGCTTTCTCCTCGTCAGCGGTCAAGAGGGGGACTTCATTGATCTCGCACAGGTAGGTCTCTAGGCAGCGTTCGGCGGACATTTGTGTGGGCTCCGTTGGTTTTGGGGCGGCTGGGGTGCCGCGGGGAAGGAAAGCAGTGTGATTTCTTTCTAATTGCGTCTTCCTAGCCAGCTCTTCGTCTCCTTCGTTTCGGGATCTTGATGGGATCCGGGTATTGGCTGGGTCTTTATCGGGTAGAATTAGCTCGATCGGTGGCTTTCCGTCACCAGGATCTACTCCATGACTGAACCCTCTCTCGAAACGATTATTCCCGAAACGGGGTTTGTGGACCTCCTAGACGGCATTGCGGGTGGTTTTGCCAACTTTTCGTCCGCTGTCCTGGTCAGCACGGAGGCCCGTTGGCCGAAGCGGTTCTATTTCAGACTGCATGTGGAAGCGGATGAATTGGAGGTGCAACTGGACGATTATGGGGCGCGCCACAACAGCGCTTTCTGCCTCTTGACCGAGCTGACAGCCTCTATTCGAGGCTTTGCTTCCGCTGGGCTCAGTTTGACTCACCTTGTTAAGCGCATTGAAGGTTATGGCGTGTTCAAGCAGATGGATCCTGCCACCGAATTGATGTTGCGGGATGGCCTCGAACAAACACGGTCCTTTGTGCAGGCATCCATTTGTTGTTTTATCGAAGCCTGGTGGCAAGAGTGTGAGACCCGGGGATTCGGCTTGAAGAGGGGTGTGACCCCCCCCGATTTCTTGCCCGAAGCTCGCCGATTCCGGTTGCCCAGGGATTTGGGAAATGAGGACCTTACCGATGAGGATCAGCGCATTGCGGAGGTTGCTTCGAAGTACCTCCAGGCGGTTGAGATGCTTGAGGAGTGCGGTTTGCGGCCCGAGGTGGATCCAAAAACCAGGCGTAGAATGCTCCAGGAGAGCTGCACTGAGCAAATTGCGCGTGTTTTCGAAGCAACCATGCACAATCTTCAATCTGCCTACGATACCTACATTGGCAATACCAAGGTCGAGGTGGAGGATATTCGCCTAAGGCAACTGCGTGGCTACATTTCCACTGTCTTGCACATGTTCGAGGGTGTCACTCACCTCACCCACTTTGTCGAGCGTCATGAGAGTGGACAGCGCGATGACACGGTCGAGGCGCCAATGAGCAAATTGGTGGATCGGGACACGGTTCAGGATTTGATTCTCAATAAGTTGCTGGCTGGAGTGCTTGTGGCGCTCAAGGCCGGCGTTCCTTTGGCTGAGGAGCTGCTACCGCGCTATACGGACATGCAGACCCTGGATATTGAGCTGCCCGAGCACCTCAGTTTGCACGCCCGGCCGGCCAGCTTGATTGTTGGTATTGTGACCTTCCACGGAACCCCGGTTGAGATGGAGGTTGATGGATCGACCGCCAACGCTGCCTCAATCTTGGAGGTCATGATGCTCGTTGGGTCAAATGCGAGCAATCGCATTTTCCGCTTCGTAGGCGACTCGAAACCGCTTCATGACATCCGGCGGCTTTTCGAGGTTGGATTGGGTGAAGAGGGATTGGATCGGCTTCCAATCGAGTTGGGTTATCTGCGCCGATAGTTGCTTATGGTTAGCTTTAATGTCTACTAAATGCCGTGGAAAAGCCTATCTGCCAGCATTGCTGGCAGGCCGGCGGCTTGGATGCGCTTGGCTTCCATTTCGATGTTGTAGGAAACGCGAACCAGGTCGTATGCGCCGGTTTGGGTGTCGTAAATCCCCAGGGCTGCGCGGGGATCTTCATCCCTTGGTTGTCCGACGCTACCCACGTTGATCAGAGCCTTGTCAGCCATTGACAAGTCGATCGAAGTGTCCATGGTGTAGAAGGTCCTCTCCGGATTTTCAGCCAAACGCAAGATGGTGACCGGCACATGGGTATGGCCCACAAAACACACCCGCTCGGGTTGTTGGCTTAACGAGGGATCCGCGTCTTCGGTGGATTGGATGTACTTGTAAAGATTGGGCTCGTCGTAGCTCCCATGGGCGACCGTGCAGCCCTCGCAATGGACTGTCAAGGGTAGGCTGTGAAGCCAATCCAGGTCTCCTTCAGTGAGTTCTCCTTGGGTCCATTGCACCCCCTCTTTTGCCATGGAATTGAAGAAGGTCGTGTCCAGATCCCCCGCAATGGCAGCATCATGGTTGCCTTTCACAGTGGGAATTGAATTGTCACGCAGGAGGTCCAAAACCTCGCGCGCACCCGCTCCGTAACCAACCACATCTCCCACGCTCAGCACCTGATCCACACCCTGTATTTTCGCTTCTTCCAATACCGCTTCCAGGGCAATGAGGTTGGCGTGAATGTCTCCTAAGACGGCGTAGCGCATGAACGGAATGCTTTTCTAGTCGCCTCCGCCATTTGCAGGAGGCACAACCCAAAAATAGGCAAGATCGAGGCTTGCCACACTGATGCAGGGGATTCTTCGGTCCAAGGGAACTGGAAATCGCCCGCCAAATCCAAACATTGGTGAATTCCGTGCAGTCCCCAGTAATTTCCCGAGAAAGTGGTCGGAAAGAGCCACACGCAAATCGGAAATAGCGCGGCTTTGCCGAGGGTACGCATGGGCAAGGCAAGGATGCAAACCCCAATGGCAGCAGAGCGCAGCGCTGCAAAGCATGCCGTGGATAGCAGGTGTCCCAAAGGGATGCTATCCCCAGGAATAGACAGGACGACGGGCACAACCCAGGCTGATAGAATCAGAGCTAGCGATCCTGTGGCAATGCCCACAAACTCAGCGCGAAAGCGCCTCAATGGGGTGGTTCGAGACAGCCACCACAATCCTTGGCTGAGCGCTGTGATGGCCAGGATGGCCCCCAGTTGGGCTGCCACGAAGCCCAGTTCGTACAAGAGTGCGGCGGGGGGCTTAGTAGCGGTGGTTATTCCCACGGCAAGCAGGATGGTAACCAGGGGCCAGGCGGCACCGATTCCAACGGTCAATAACCATACCACGGGGCTGCGCAGGGCAATTGCAGCGAGCCATCGGATGGTAGCACTCTCGATCATGTTTTTAGATTAGAGAGAGCTTGATGCGGATAAAAGGTGGCTGTTCACCAAATCCCATGGATAATGGGCATTCGCGCAAACGCTTGGAGGCGGAGTTGAAGGTTTCGACTCGCTGGGGAGCGATGGTTGAAGGAGGATTGATATGGCAGGACTTGGACGAGGATTGGACTCTTTGATTGCTCAAGGGTCTGCAGACGATATGAGCGAAGTGTCTCAACGTGAGATTTCTATCGCTCAGATTCGACCCAACCCCATGCAGCCTCGAAAGGTGTTCGAGAGTGTCCATCTTGAGGACCTGCGAAATAGCATCGAAAACCATGGCATTCTGCAACCTATCTGCGTCCGTAAGGTGGAGGGTGGCTTTGAAATTATCTCTGGTGAGCGCAGGTGGCGTGCCGCCAGGCTCGCCGGACTCCGGACCATGCCGGTGGTTGTTCGCGAGGATGTGAGCAATAACGACATGATGGAGCTGGCCCTTGTTGAGAACCTGCAGCGGCAGGACCTGGACCCCATTGAGAAGGCCCATGGATTTGCCGAGATGATCGACAACCTGGACCTAACCCAGGAGCAGGTGGCAGCAAAGGTCGGGCTCAAGCGCTCAACGGTGACCAACCACTTGCGACTATTGGAGCTAGATCAGGATGTGCAGGAAGCCCTGGTGTCTGGTTTGATTTCAATGGGCCATGCCCGTGCTTTGCTTTCCGTCACTGGTGATTCAAAGGACAAGCAGAAGGCGCTCGCCACTATCGTGCGTGATGATCTTTCCGTGCGGCAAGCGGAACGCCTGGTGAAAGGAGTCCCTGTTGCGCCTGTGCTGGCCGAGGGTAAGCCCACAGGTGCCGGAGCTTCCTCAGCTTCCGAACGCCCTGAGGCGTGGGTTCAAGATCTAGAGCGACGGATGAGGGAGCACCTTGGTGTTCGGGTCGACCTTTCCGTTCGGAAAGGGTACAAGGGTCAGATCAGCTTGCATTTTGGCGATCGGGATGAGCTAGAGGCGCTTGTGGAAGGCCTGGCACCCAAGAAGACCATCTGAAATCCCTTGATAACGATTGCTTGGTCGCACGCGGTGTGGATGGATCGGGGATAACGCTCACTCTTGCCATGTTGGATTAGGGTGTTGTTAGTGGACGTATAGAGACGATCTGGACCGAAAATCACCCAAATGGTGCTGTCAGGGTTGTTTTTCTGTGCTGTTTGAATTTGGTGGGTCATTCAAGGCGAACCCATCCGGAGGGGATTGTTCCGAGGCGATAGTTGTTGAAAGGTCGAATGGTGCAATGGACCCAGGGCATGATTCTGTTGGGTGGAATGTTCCACGTGGAACATCGCCATCGCTCGGTTTCTCGTACTGGTCCACGAGGCATCCCCGTTCCTTGAATGTTCCACGTGGAACAATTGATAGGAGGGGCCTGGGGATGGGCTTGATTTACCAGTGGGGCTGTTCGGGGGGTGGTTTTCGCGTTCATATTCTCACTCGGCGCTTTCCCTTACCCCTTGTTGACGGCTATCAAAAGGCGCGGGATTCTGGCGATCTCAGTTCCGCCCCCCCCCGGGTAGGAGACCAGAAAGCGGGCGGCTGCTGTGGCTCGGCAAGATAGGACTGCCCTGGGTGCCCATTCGCGGGACACTGATGCGTTACGCGAACCCGGTTCCCTGTGAGCAACCAGCCAATTGAGATGACCAGAGGGGGGAACCAGAGCCAACCATGTCAATTTGACATAGAGCCTGAGCCAACCCTGGCTGCAAAAGCCAAATTCACGCTGAAAGATTGAGCCACCTACACCCCTGGTGTTTGACTCACGGCGATAGTGTTCCACGTGGAACATTGCCTTAGTTTACTACCTCGAATTGGTCCACGAGGCATTTCCGCTCCTCGCATGTTCCACGTGGAACAATGTTTTGGAGAGGCAGATGGCTGCTCTGAGGTGATTTTGGTGTTCATATCCCCACTCAGCGCTTTCCCTTACCCCTGGTTCTTGATCCACAGCGATGATGTTCCACGTGGAACATTGCCCTAGTTTAGTACCTCGCATTGGTCCACGAGGCATCTCCGCCCATTGGATGTTCCACGTGGAACATTTGATAGGAGAGGCGAGGGATGGCCTTTCGTCGATCAGGGGGGCTGTTTGGAGGTGGTTTAGCGTTCACATCCTCACTCAGCCCTTTCCCTCACCACAAGTTTTTTGATTTACGGCGGCGATGTTCCACGTGGAACATTGGAGCTAATTCTGTGGTGCGCTCAGATTCTGACTGAGGTCCACTCCTGTCTGGGTTCCATGGATGCAAAGCAGAAGAATAGTGGGGTACTAGGAGCGCATGTAACGTTTACGTAATCACAGGGACTGTGCGTGACCAACAGGCGCAAAAAAAACCCGACAAGAGAGCCTGTCGGGCTTAGATCGCGGGTGGAAAGTTATTGCCTTTCGATAGATGTGATAGAAATCGGATTGACGGGGATATCCTTGGTGCCAGCATCAGGGTCCTCATCACGAATGTCGGCCTTGAGGATTGTGGTGGCAATGTCCATTCCGCCGGTGATCTTGCCAAAGATCGTGTGGCGATCATCGAGGTGATGGGTGCGGCTCATGGTGAAGAAGAATTGGCTGCCTGAGCTCTCTTTGGAGTTGCCAGGCATGGCAGCAGAAAGGTAACCCTCATCATGGATAAGGTCGTTCTTCTCCGCTTCCTGGGTGTAACCGGGACCGCCTTGGCCCCACTTGGTCACATCTTCTTCTTTTGTATTCGGGTCACCTGCTTGGATGATGGCCATGCCAGGGCTGTTGATCACGCGGTGGAAGAGGATGCCGTCGTAGAAGTCCTCGTCGGTGAGTTTCAGGAAGTTCTCCACATGCTTGGGAGCTTTCGCTTCGTACAGGGTTACCTCAATGTCACCCTCGGATGTGTGGAAAACTACCTTAGGGGAACCTTCAGCTGGATCGACGTTGCTTAAGATTTCAGGATGGGCCTCCTCCCATTCCAGCCGGGCTGAGAGGTTTTTTTGAGCGTATGCTGCGGGAGAAATTCGCCCATCCTCAGTCTCAACACCGAATGCGGTGGAGTTAAGAATGTGGTCGGAGGTGGCCGTCAGTTCGGTGAGGGCTGCAGCGGCAATCTCGGGTTTTTCGAGGGCGAGCGCCTGTTGGGTTACCAGGGCTTGGCCCCAACCGTTTAGGGGGGGGTCATTGAGTTCGCTGGCGGCGGCTTGAACGGCCTCAAGATCTCCTTCTGCAGCGAGGAGACCGCTCCACGCATCACCCTTGGCCCTTCGGGCGCTCTGGCTCTGGGACTGATTGAAAAGGACAACGCCAGCCACAATGACCCCAAGCCCAGCCATCTTGATCCAGTGTTGGTCGACCCACTGTTGTAGTAGGGACTTTTCCTCAGTCACCACAGTGACGTCGGTTGCGGACTTGTGTTTGGCCATGGTTTGGATAGTGTGTTAGTGTTTTGTTTGGGTTGCCATGGGGGCGTGAACTCGCGCATCTGCCTGGGCTTCGAAAAGGGTCCAGCAGACAAGCGCCGCATTCTAGGGTTGGGGTTGAAAACCTACAAGATGCCGTGGGCAATCAAACACAAGCAATTGTCGGGTTTTTTGGAAGAATTTTGGGTCAGGGGAGGGCATTGCAAATAACCCACCGATGGTCCGTATGTTCGGATTCTGCGAAACCCGACAAAAATCTGAAATGCTAGCCCTCTTAATCCCCCTCGTTCTCGCGACCCCCCAATCTGTCGACCACTCGGTTATGCACCCTGTGGATTCTTTGGTTTACTTCGAAATGGCAGACGTTCAAGGCGTCTATCGGGCCTACGAAGGAACTGCTTACGGCCAGGCTTTGGGCGATTCCGAGTGCCAATCAGCCCTGGAGAAACTTCTCAAAGAGGAGGAAGGCGCATTAGGCAAACCAGGGTTGGTGATCGATCGACAACTCGATCTGCTCACCGAAGGTTATTGGGGCAAGCTAAAGCCTGTGCTCAGCGCAATCTCGAAGGTCTCCGCATCCGTTAGTCTGCACGACATGACGCCGCAGCAATTGGTCGCTGGCATGGAGCAAGACAGCTTTTGGAGTGACGACACCCTGTTTACCCGCTTGGAAAGCGCCTTGCGAGTCCAAATAGTCGTGGACTTCATGGATAAGGACGCCGCTGGCATGGCTTTCAAAGCCCTGGGCCAAGCCGTATCTGAGGCCCCTGAAGGCGCAGGTGTCATTAGGCGCCATGGCGAGTACCAATCCCACCCCGTCGCCCGCATCTCGGTCAGCAAGCTCGCCGGCACCAACATGCCGGCAGGCGTTTTCCAGGACGGTCCTCGCCTTGTGTTTGTGATGGGTGCAGACCCGATTCAGACCATGGAGGCTGGGGACAAGCGGACGGACAAGCTCTCTTCTGCTCAACGTTTCCAAGAGGGCGTAAAGAAGTTCGAGACCCAATCCTCGGGACTTACGGTGTTCCAGTTCCAGTCCAAATTGGCAGAGTCGTTTTACAACGTTTGCCCTGAGAAAGAGTACATCCAACCGATTGTCGACTTGGTGGCCGCCGCTTTGGGCCCCGACCTCGACATGCTTGTGCGTGGTGGCGACTGGCGCGTCCAACTCAGGAATGGGGACACCTTCGTCACCGAGTCCTTTCAAAAGGACTTGAAGCTAGGCCCTTTTGACCGCTTGTTCTCTGGGAAAGCCCTGAACGCGGAGTCCCTAAACTACGTGAATCCGGAAGCTGTCCTAGCCAGCGGGATCAGTGTGGACACTCAAATTCTGGTCGGCTTCCTTGAGAGCATCTTCACGGATCTCGGCGAAGATCCCTGGACCTACCTGCGCGAAACCCACGATTTCCGCCCCGAAGAAGACCTTTTGGCCAACCTGGGCTCTACCTGGGTTGCATCCCTGCCCTTGGATTCCATTGGAGTCACGAGCCTGCCCGGCCTCTCCCTCTGGATTGATCTGAAGGACGGTTCTGGGTTCAAGGCGGGCATGGAAAAGCTCGTGCAAGTCGTCAATGCGGAAGCCAAGGGTGAATTCTCCGCCAAAGGGAAGAACTTCCGCAAGCACAGGCTCTACACTTTCAAAATGGTTGATGCTAGAGGCCCCGAAGCCATGCTGCAGCCCACGGTCGTCATCTTTGAAAACCGCATCCTGGTGTCGGTTTCGAGGTTCAAGGCACAGAAGGAGATCAAGCGTGCGCTGGCTGCCCCTGGAGACGTTGCGCTCCACTCGGTCTTCAATTCGAGCGCACCCAAAGAGGGTTCACTCACCGTTGATATCTCCTACGCGGATTGGGGCAAGGTCCTCGGTCGTTTGTACACGGGCGCAAAAGGATTCCTTCCCCTTATGACCTCATCCCTCTCTCCGGCAGAAGCTGAAGAGATTCCGGTTGATCTGACCCAACTACCCAACGCGGAGCTGTTCACCCAATTCTTCAAGCCGGCCACCCGCTATCGGGTCCGGGTTGACGGTGGAGTTGTGATGCACAGCGAATCGTCCTTTGGGCCGGAAATGTCCGGTGTGATTGCGAGCAGCATGCTCACGGGATTGTTCTTTTCTGTCGGAACCACTCACGTCCATGAAGAGGAAATCATCATTGAGGCGGAAATCAAGGACCCACCCGTAGAGGTTTCAGATCCGGAAAAATCGAAAGATATGTAAGGCACCCCCCTTGGTCGAACAGGAACCCGCCCCCACTCCAATAAAGGATGGCGGGGCGGGTTCCTGTTTATCAAAGGTCAGCTAGCTAGATGCTGTTCGACGAACTGCAAGCGCATCGAGAAACCACTGCATTCCCGGGATAGCGTTCGTATCTAGGTGTTTATGGCACGGGCCTTCTTTTGTAGGATGATGTTGTACAAACAAACCACAGAGAAGACCCGATGCGCACCATCCAGAATACCCAGAATCATCTCCCCTTTCAACTGTCAGGCTTGAGCCTGACGAAAGCGTATGCCGAGCGGTATGAAGCCATCTCCGAGATCCTCGAC
>JAAETM010000153.1 GCA_024228395.1 bacterium
CGAACAGGGCCGTCACCTGCGGATTGCCCTGGCTGCGTTCCTCAGCGTAATGCAGGATGACCGCAAAGTCCTTGCCTTCCGCCGGAGCGGCTGAAGAGATCAGAGCCGCGCTGCCCCTGGGCAAGGTGATGACCGAGTCCAGTTTGATGTGATCCACCTCCGGCAGGGAGATTTCGACCTGCTCGCCTTCTCCGGAGCGAATCCGTGTTTTGGTGGTCGGGATGGGACGCTGCAATTGGGAGAAATCCACGGCCACATCAAATTGCACAACGCCACCGGGGACAGGCACGGCGCGCACGTCGATTTTCATGCCCTCTTCGATGACCTCGATCACCGGGTCCAGGATCTCAACACTGCCGGGCTCCACGATTCGCAGGACGTAATCCGCCACATAGGAAACCTGGTTGAGGGTCGCGATCTCCGCCCGGTCCCTTGGGCGCACCTCAACCTGCGGCGCCGTAACCAATTGCACGTCCGCGCTCTTCCTGAACTCACGCAACAGGTTGTTCAGCTCCTTCTCCGTGTTCAGGGTGGCCGAGGCACGCTCTATGCCAAACTTGGTGAGATGTCCCGCCGGCAGTTCGATGAGGAACAATTTCAAGCGCAATTGGGCTGGGCTGCTGCGCTGGGCTTCGAGGAAGTCACGGGTGTATTCGTGGGATGCGGGCGCCCCAATCACCTCGATGAGACCGCCCGGCTTGGCTTTGATCGACGTGAGCCCCCGCTTACGCTTGTTCATCACACTGAGCAACACGTCCACCAGATCCTGGGTTCTCTGCGCTTGGGCGTCCTTGGTGAGGCCGAAGGCGCCGTTGTCGAGCAAGAACAGGTCGGCCACGTCGTACTGGACCCTCTTGTCCCTGGCCGGACCGGCTGGGGCGGACTCCACGATCACCGATTTGGCCGCGGGTGAGGCTTGTCGAGCTAGGGGTTCCTGGCACCAGGCTGTCGAGGTTGTGGCGATCAAACCCAAGAGGATCGGGAGGGTGGCTATTCGCATGGTTAGAAGGTGGTGTTTGCGCCGCGCGGCGCAGTGCGGGTTCGGGAGGATGTGAGGGAGTGGACCAGGGGTACTTTGCGTGCGGGTTGGGGCGCGGCCCCGGTTGTTCTAGGCGGGGTCGGAACCCCTTGGGGGCGGTGGCGCACGATCGCCAACTCGAAGGATTCGATGACCGGCGTCGGTGTCACCACCACCGGATCTTGGACACGCAGAGCTTGCCCTTGTGGAGACTCCGCCAGGTGATCCTGGGTCGCTGGCTGTTTGCCTTGCTCCCAAAGGGAAGGAACCCAAACGATCGCCAGCGCCGCTGCAACCAGGACCGCCACACCCAAAACAAGGGGCTGCTTCGATGCCACGGCGGGTGCTGCGGCTTGCACGACCTGGAGCCGTTGCTCCACGATCAGCAGCTGATCCATCTCGCATGCCAGCTCGGGATGCTCCACCAACAGGTCCAGCACGGCAGGATCCTCGCTGGCCAAGCCGTGGGCGTCGAACGCGGCCTGGGCCAGGCGCCACAGTTCCGCTTTGATTTCAGGGTTCATGACCGGCCTCCGGCGGCGGGGTTGTGTGGGTTGCTTTGCCCGCGCAGCCTGAGGCGCGCGCGGTGGAGGTGGGACTTAACGGTGCCAACGGGCAATGCCAGGCCGCGTGCTATCTGTGCGATCGATTCGCCCTGCCGGTGGAAGCGATCCAGGATCGAGCGCTCGGGTTCGTCCAGCCTGGCGAGCAGCTGTTCCGCCTGCTCGGTGAGCTCATGGGCACTCTCCCCGACCGGGGCTGCCTCCACGAGCTCCTCGATGGCATCTGAGCTGCGCCCCTCGGGCGATGCCAACACCCGGCTCCTATGGTTCAGGAATACGCGCAGGAGCATGCGCTTGAGCCAGGGCAGCATCGGTTTGCGGGCATCGAAGCTGGATTGCTTGGAAAGGGCTCGGGCCAGGGTGTCCTGGACCAAATCCTCATGGTCCCGGTGGGAGCCCGCCTGCCCTTGCCCGGGGGGCGACAGGCGACGTGCATAACTTTCCAGCGCCCCACGCGCACCCGCCAGGCGCTGCTCGAAGGAACGCTCCGGCTCCTGGGCAAATACCCGGGCCCTGGGATCGCTCGTCAAGAGCACAACCCCTGGGGGCAGCGGGTTCGGGAGGGAAGGCATGTCATGGCTCACGCTGCTAATACAGGCCGGGCCAAACCCAGGTTGCAGCTTCTTCTGAAATTTGCCAGAAGAAAGCGCTCCCCAACGGCAGCGGGCCACCGCCCCCACGCCAATTCGTCCGATGACAAACTGGCGGAGGGGCGCTGGCCCGTCCATCGGGGGCTGCTTTGCGGCCTGCTAGCCGTCGCTTTTCGGCGTATCGGACCCGTCGCCAGCCTCTTCTTCAGCCGCTTCTTCAGCTGCTTCTTCAGCAGCACGTTCGGCGGCACGGTCCCAGCTGAGCAGCCACAGCCCAAAGGTGGACTTGAACGAATCGCTCAAGGGATCGAAGGCCTGGTTCTGATATTCGGTGAACTGCTCCCGTATGAGGCGCTGACGAAGCTGGAAGACATCCCAAGCCTTGATTCCGGAAAGCTCCGGATCTCGCTTGTCGGCTAGGCGCACCAGATAGCAAGACTTGCCGGTCCTTCCCATGGAAGGCGCGGTCAGCATGCCATCCTCCATGACGTACAGGTCATGCTTAAAGCGCAGGTAGCGGCCCAGATCGGTTTGCTCCCCTTGATCGTCATTGACCGACTCGCCGCGGCCCAGGTAAGGCCGCTCCAAAATGGTCAAACCGGCCGCTTCCACGGAAAGAGAGAATTCGGCGGCATCCACGACAAAGCTGATCGTGTCGCCCCCGGTCTCCCCCTCCGGCTTCAGGGTTTCATAAATGGCCTGCAAGGTCGCCAAGGCGATCTCCCCGGCATGCTCTTCAGCCCACAGGTCGGCCACTTCGCCACGGATGTCAGCAAACTCTGGCTCTTGGGGCTTTTGCTTCTCGTGAACATAACCAATGACCATGGCCTTTTCGCTGATAATGGGTGCGAAGCAATAGCTCTCAGCCTGCAGGAAGCCGAATTGGTTGGCAGCTTCGGTGCTTCCCCAACCTGGACGCTCCTGAACATCGGAGCGGGTCATGATGACATCGGGCGCATCGAAGGTGAGCCCCAAGGCCTCGGCTTCTGTGCGGAAATCTGGAACCGAAAAAGCTTCGTCCTTTAGACCCTCTGAGTTTCGATTCTTCAGGTCATTGAGGAATTGTCCGAGCGCATGAAACACTTCGGAGTCCTTGATGGTGCGGTCCTTGACGTCCTCAAAGCTGAGATACAGATCATCACTGGCCTCCTCACCATCCTCGGGCTCGGGTCGCTTGTAACGCGTGGTGGTGTAGCGGTTGTAGAAGCTCTGGGACTGGGCGTCCGCATCCCAATCCTCGGGGAGCGGGTAGGTTTCCAGCAATTTGGTGGAGTCGAAGTCGCTGACCACCTCCACGTAAGCCACGTGGGGCAGCATCTTGTCTTCGGTGAACAGCTTCTGCTGCTTCCAAGGGGGAAGTGCGTGAAACCAAGTCGCCAAGACTTCGTCGTCGGGAAGATCAGCAATTGCCTTCTCGGTTAGATTGTCGGATTTGACCTCAACCACCTGGAATTGGAACTCCGGGTTAGCCTCCTGCCAGGTGGTTTCCACGGCTTCAGGGTTGGTTGCAACCCCGATCATGCCCTCGATCAAACTACGGAATTTGTTGATGCGAAAACCAGCCCGGATGGTCTTCTCAAACTCACTCGTATTGGTGCCGAATTCCACGGCTTGACTCCTAATATAAGCCGCATTCCAACCCATCGATTGCATGCGCTTTATGTACTCTGCGTCTGAAATAGCGATGCCGCTTTCCTTGGCAAGGGCGTCCAAAATAACGAACAGCGCCCCGTCTTCCTCCTCGATATTGAGGCGCTCTTCATTGTCATGATTGATCGGACGATAGAACCCCAAGCGGGCCAAGGTATCCGTGGTCCGCATCGCTTTCCGAAGTTTGGAAACGTGCACCTCGCGCTCGGTGCCACCCGGAGGGGTCCAGCGCATGGCGACCTCATCGATTGGGCCTTCGCCCCCACCACCAACAACCGATGTGAATAGGCCACCCACGGTGAAGATAAGAAGTACGAAGAGCATCAAGCCCAACATAAACAGGTAGGAGGCGCGGCTGCGCTCCTTGGGCACGATGACAAAATCATCCTCGTGTCCTGCTGCAGCGACGTGAACTTTGGGGGAGTGGACCTTGTGGTCCTGGGATTTGGAGTCTTTCTTTTTGGACATCTGAACGCAATCTCCGGCGCAACCGTATGCGGGAAAAAGGGTTTGGCCGTCTGGTGAATAGCAGCCATGTTTCGATGGGTTCCCCTGGACCGCTATCAAGGCGATCCCCGGTGACCCGCAAAATGACTGCTGGATTCAGCAGAGGGCCCAGGAGTCTACGCGCAGCCCGGGGCAGGGCGCAAGTGGGACCTGGGACAGGTTTTGGCCTGTTTGGGGCCTGGGGCGGCAAAAATTTGGTACCGATCGCTCGTGCGGGAGCCAAATGGCCCGTGGGGGCAGGTCAGTCCCGGGCCAGCTCGGCATCGCGGGGTAGATCCCCCACAGCCTGGAGGCCGAAACGATCCAGGAAATCCTTGGTTGTGGCATATTCCAAGGGGTTTCCAGGCACGTCCGCGCGGCCGGAGACACGCACCAGGCCGCGATCCACCAGGGACCTCAGAATGGGACCCGCCTGCACGCCCCGAATGGCCTCGATCTCGGCCTTGGTGACCGGTTGGCGGTAGGCGACCACGGCTAGGGTTTCCAGGGCGGCGGCGCTCACGCGCTCCACTGTGGGCCCGGATAGCAGGCGCTGCACCACTTGACCCATCTCAGGGGCGGTCATCAGGCCATAACCCCCCTTGATGGAGCGCACCTGCATGGGGAGGTCCGCGTCTTCCATGCGTTGGGTCAGGGCCACGATGGCGTCCTTGACCCGGCCACGGCGCGGGCGCTCCAGGAGCTTTACCAGCTTGCCCAGGGTGAGGGGCTCCACAGTGACGAATAGGAGGGCAGCCAAACGGCGCACCAACTCATCATCGTCGAGCTCCTCCCCGGGGCCCAACTTGCTGGACTCATCCTCTTCTTCATCCGCTTCCTGGGCTCGCTCTGAAGAACCGGAATCGGGCTCCGGGTCCCCCGCCACTTCGCCTGCATCGGGCCCATGGCCCGTGGGCTCATCGCAACCATCGGCCTCGATTTCCTGGGGCTCCAGGGTGCTCTCTTCAATCTCGGGAGTATCGTCGTGCATGGAATCCATACCCCAGCATCCCTTGCCCCGCAGTCGGGATCAAGCCCGAGCCCTGGTTCCTTTGGCACTATCGCCTGCCAGGGGGCCGCAGGGCTATTCGATATCGGATTCAGGTTCCCCAACCCAGCGCAACAGGGGGCTGGTATCGACTTCATAGCGCGCCGAAACCATCGCCTGCCATTGCAGGAATTCCAAGTCCTCAATGGGCTTGATTTCCAGACTGGCCTCCACCGTGGGACCGAGCTCCGACCAGGGACCGGCCTGGCCCTCATTTGCCGCCTCCACCGCCAAATATATATGTTTCCCATTTTCCACCAAAGGCCCCCCCACCTCACCGATCGCCGTGGCAAAGGCCAAACGGGAAATGGCTGCTTGGGAGCGAACGATGGGTGGAATGCGACCGCCATCCCCACCTGAAGGATCCTGGGAAAGGGTCTTGGCCAGCTCACTGAAGGAACGGCCCATGGCCAAGCCCGCTTCGAGTTTGTCCGCGTCCGCTCGCGACCCCACCACAATCATTCTTGCCTGCACACTCTCGCTCTCCAAGGTGAACGCGCGCACGCAGCGCTGCGCGAGCAGGTCCAAAACCCAGCGCGCTTCCATGCGGCTCCGATAGCGTCTCGCGTCCAAACCCAAACGCCTTTCAATGAATTGATCGGTGGTCAGATCCGGTGCGCTCTTCTTGACTTCCTTTTCAAATTCCCGCAATAGGGTAGTCAACTCGAACGTGACCTTTTCCTCGGGCAAACGCAGGCCCAAACGACTGGCCTCCGCCCGCACCAAACCATCCAACACCAATCGATCGAGCAAACCACGCACCTGCGAACTATCTCGGAACATCCATGTGGACAGCAAGTCCTGGACCATGATCTCCTGGCCGGCCACGGTGGCGACCACCTGTAGATCCGGAGCGGACGGAGGCCCGTTTTCGTCGAGGGAATCCTGCCAAGTTTTCGTTTGTGGCTCCGGCTCGGTTGTCGGGGCCTGCTCGCCACGACCCTTGGCCTCGTAGATGGCGCGGGTTTCTTCGACGCTGGGACGTTCTTGCTTTCCGGGCCCGGCGCATGCCACCCACAACAGGGGCATGCCGCACAGAAGACTGCGGGTCAAGCCACGCATCAACGGAACCTCACGCGCCGCACAAAGGCGACACCATGACACACGGGACAGCGGGTCAGGCGGCCTCCTCGGGTAGCTTGGTTGCGGGTCACGCCCACCTCGACCGTTTCGAGGGCCCCATGCCCGCCGCAGGTGCGGCACAGGTGGGCCACACCAGGACGCACCTCAAACTCTCCCGAGAACTCCGCGTAATACGCGAGCAACCACATGGCCCTGGCATCCAAACTCATCAGGTCCCAAGTGCTTTGACGTTCTTCCACCTGATCCTTGCTGCCACTGAACGATGCCCGTGCGGCGCGTCGTTGGTTCTGCAAGTACTTCTGCACGCGGTCCTGAAACTCGGATTGGGGGTCATTCGACTTCGCCTTGGAGATCTTGGTCTTGCCCTTGTTCTTTTCAAGGCCGGCCTTGGCGCGATCCTCACCCAGAAGCCACGTGGCCTCCCCGTAGGTGGCCACATGATAACGACCCTTGCGTCGTTGCGACCAATATTGGCCAACCAACTCGGGGGTGATCGTGGGCTCCAACTTGCGCACATCATCGGCCACCGTGGCGCGCAACTGCTCGGTCCAATCCCCGTCCATAAGTGCCGTGAGCGAATCCATAGTTTGCCCCTTCTGGCGCGCCACTTTGCGGATCATCTGCGTTGTGCGATAGAACCAACGCTGATTGATGCGGTCCTTCAGAACGCGTTCTTTTGTGCGAACCACCAGGGCCTCGGACTTGTTCAAGTCATCGATCAAGGGGCTCTTGGGGAAGGTTTGACGGAAGGCCGCGACCTTCTCCATGGCCTGCGGGAAGAGGGAACGTCGGCGTAAGCGGTCGATCTCACGCAGGCGATCCAATTGGTCGGCCTGCAACGCTTTCACGCCAGCGTGTTCCAACGCCAACTGCCAGGGGCCCGTTTCCTCGGTGCCTTCGCGCAAGGCAATGGCCGCCGTGTAGTGCGTCATCGCATGGGGAAAGTCCAAAATGCGCTCGCAATACTCGGCCAGCGCCAGATGCGATAGGGCATCCTCAGCCTTCAGATTCGCCAACCCCTGCGCATACAGTTCTTCGGTTTTGTACACATCCAAAGCCGGAGCCATCTCCCCACCGGTGACCGACACAACGCGATTCTTGGGAATCACCTGGGTGTTGCCACCGACCTTCATCAGGAAATTGTCGCCTTCCCTCGAGAGCACCACGCCCACTCTATCCTGGCCGGTGACCAGCACCAAACGCTCAACGGGAATCAGTAATTCCTCCGCATCCTCTTGCACGTATCCGAGTTCCACGCGCAGGGCCAAGCTTTGAGCCGCTTCCAGACGTTCCCACGGCAGGAAGATCACGCCGCCATGCCGGGCGGAGCGAAAGTTGATTCCGGCAGGATCGTGGCTACTTAGAAATCCAATGCGCACGGCCCCATCGGGGAATCGCAGCATCATGGCATCCGCGCCACGATCCACAGCGGGAACTGATTCCGACTGTAGGGCCCAGCAGGGTTGATCCGCGAACAGGAGCGTCAAGATGCCAAGCGTGGCCAAAAATCGTTGTAAAAAAGTCTTCATGATTCGTTCTTCCTAGGGTTTGCGTGAGAGTCTTTGCCGCATGCGCTCGGCAAAAGACCGCTGGCGCAAAAGTCGTGTTTCGTAGGTTCGCGAGCGCCTGACGCCCCGGGTTTCAAAGGACACCTGAATGCGAACTTCATATTCCAATGGGCCACCATCTTCGGCCATGGGTCCACCCTCCACGGGCACCGAGGTCACGTTGTAACGCGCGCGCTCGACGCCGGGGACCTGCTGGTTCTCCAAGTCCGTGGGCTCGGAAGGCATGCCATTCTCCCCGGGGGGGAAGAGTTTGATCTCCAGGTCCTGGGTGATGGATTCGATCATGCCTGAGGATTCGGTGCGCAGGGCTGCTGCCTGGGTCAAGGCCGCACCAAAGGTAAACAGCCCCAGGACCGAGGTCATACCGAGGGCCAAAATCCCCACGGCCAGGATCACCTCAAGAAGGGTAAAACCCGCCTTATTCTTGGCTGTGCTTCTCTGCTGTTGGGTCCGCATGATCAACGCCACTCCTGTCGTGAGGTGGGAATAGACACCCACGTTTCCGTGTGGTGACCATAGCGTATCCTGGATTCGGTGGCATGCAGGGAGGGCAAGGTTCCACGTTGTCCACGCTCCACCACCATGCGGTCCCCATCGCGGGAAACATAGCGCATCCATTCCGATCCTATGCGCACAAAGCCCCCGGCTTTGCGCGGCAAGGTCTCCGCACGGCTGATTTCGAAAGAGGTGGTCTCGCGGTCCAAAGCGGCCAATAGATAGGGTGCACGGGTTCGTCCCCGCTCCATTTCGATCTCGACCACCAGGCGCGCCTTGCGGGGCAGCAGGGCCCGATCCTCGAACAGGGGGCGGTCCACCGCCGTTTCATTCTGGGCGGCGCTCTCCACGTCGGGTCGCCCCTGACCGTAAGCATCCCACGCCAAGCGGACCTGGCCCGGGCCTGTGCCCACGCTCCAGGCGGCGGCGGTGCGATCCGTGCCCAGCTCCACCGACCACCACAAAATGCCACCCGAGACACGCTGCAGAAGTTCGCTCTCCACCATTCCGTTGTCTTCCACAAAACGAGCGTCGAAGAACGAATTGCGATCCCCATTTTCCACCCGTTTGCGTTCGGCCCGATATAGGGTTCCTGTTCCCAGTGAACCCTCGCCATCGGGCAGGAGCACCCAGGCGGATTCCACCAGCCCGGGAGCGCTGGCCATGCCTAGACCCTCTACCTCGGGACCCGCATCTCCCGAGCTCGCGCCGCCCACATCTTGGACCACAGACGCGGCCGAACCATCACCAAATCCAAACTCCAAAAAGGTTGCGCGGTGTTCGGGAGTCATTTCATTCAGGGTCAAACGCCTCCAATCCAATGCGGAAGGGCGGCGAACCAAACGCAGGCGCGGGAAGGCGCGATCATTGGCCCGGTCCCCATCCAAGTCAAAGCCCTGCCATTCCAAAAGGAAGTCCCCCACCTGCCCGGGGTGTGCGGTGACCAGGTCCTGGCGCATGCGCTGCAGAACCGCGAGGCCGCGACCGGTCTCGCGGCGCGTGTCCTCAGAACGTGACCAAAGGCCCAGACTCACATCCACGAAACGCACAATGGCAAACATCACCAAGGACGCCAGCAACACAGCCAACATCAGCTCCACCAGGGTCATGCCCTGGCGGCGGGAATTCGCAAAACACGACCTCATTGATCCACGCTCCTCAGAACCTGGCCCGGCGCTTCATAGCCCACGCCAAACTGTTTTAGGCGCGGTGAATACTTCCATCCGTGGGCAGTGCCCAGGATGCTGTCAAAGCAACCAGGCTGATAATCCACAAAGAAACGCGCTTCGAGGGCATCGGACACGGCATCCAACCTCCAGGGCTGATCCCCTTCGTCCATACCCTTTTCCATCAGGAACAAACCGGGCGTTTCCCCGGGATCCCCGTCCCAGGGTAAATCCGGGTGCAAACGCAAGAGCGCGCCCATAGAAACACCACCGAACGGGATGGGCTCGGCCTTGTAGAAGACATCCTCGAACAGGGCGCCGGGTTGATCCACGCGCAGACCCAAGAAGGCCAACTCGGGGACTTCACTGCGCTCCTGCCAACGATCCCAATAGCGCCAGGGGAAGAAGATCACAGGCGTGCCCACCTCCGCCGTGGCCGCCGCCGTGCCAAAACGTCCACGGAACAAACCGCCGCCTTGGGCATCGTTGAAGCCTTCCTCTTGGGACCCGCGCGGCATGACCAATTGGCTTCCCATCTTGTCCGTGTAGTGAATCAGCTCCTGCCCTATCAACAGGGTGCCTTCACCCGGGAAGCGAGTAGCATCGGCCAAGGGAATCTCAGCAGCATCTCCCTCGATTCTGGCCTCCAAGAGGCTGACTGGAATGGTGGGCAAGGGGTAAAGCACCGTGCCCGCGCAATGGGGCGTGGGGCGCGTGCCCAGCAAACCCCGCCCCCCGGGAGCCAACTCGATGAGTCCCGTTTCTGTGTCCTTGTTGATGTAGCAGAGGATCTCATCGCCAATGCGGGCCAGACCCACCTGTCGAGGCAGAATTTCAAGCAATTCAAGGCTGTGGAAGACTCGCCCACGCGCTGCGAAGAGGGCGGGTCGTACCCTTAAGCTCGTGTCTTCGGTATGAATGTCCTCGGCCAGAACCAGACCAGCGCCCGCATTGGCGTCACCCGAATAACCGCCGATCAGATTCTGTCCATGGTTCAAGGTCTGGAATAGCACTTCGTCGACCACCACGTCAGGGGCCGGGAAACTCGAATCGGACTCGGCGGCATCGCCACCCATGACGACCTGATCCACACTGCTCGGTCGCTCCCCGCTGGGGAACTTCGCCAAGCGAGGCAACAGGCGTTGGTCCTCGCTACGACCCGCCCCTCCCACTTCTCCGGCGACCAATTCCGAGTTCAATCCGGCGCCGAGCGCCACCCAGTGACCGGGCGCGGGATACTCGACCTCCTGTTGCGAGGCTTCCACCACCGCGCCTGCTTCCACCGGGGGTCCCCAATCCCGAAGCGTTGTCCGCAAGGGAGTCGAGTAGGCCCGATGGATCAAGTTCGTCTGCATGCCCGCGCTGGACACCAAACCACCCGTCAAAAATAATGCGTCCTGTGCGCCAGGCAAGTA
The DNA here is from genome assembly GCA_024228395.1 of bacterium. Classification (GTDB taxonomy): domain Bacteria; phylum Planctomycetota; class UBA1135; order UBA1135; genus NORP259. The sequence continues at coordinate 11,083 of JAAETM010000153.1, forward strand.
ATCTGTGGTTTGACTGATGCGGAACACGGGCAGCACCAAGGTCCCCGGCGCATGGGTCTGGGCGTAGGTATCCGCGACTCCGCGAAAGCGCAGATTGTCTGAGATCGCATGCGTCAAAGGCAGCGAAAGCTGCTCTTCCTCACCCCTTTGGGGACGCCAAGTGTTTCCCGCCGCTTGGGGCTGGGGCAACACAATGGCCGGCACCACCATATTCAAGCTCTCGCCGACAATCCCATTGTTTGGATCCCCGCCAGGCCGATCGGCCTGAACCGGCGGCACCGTGCCAGCGTGCAGCCATGAACCCACGTTCTCCACAATTTCCTCGTCCAAACGAACCAGCTGACCGAAGTTTGTTTGCACGTGGTTGTAGCGCACCCATTCGGTGTTTTCGCCTGCATCCGTGTGGGTCAATTGAACCAGGCGAGGCGAGTTGACTCCGGAGGGAAAAATGCCAGCCGGTGAAGCGGGAATCGAAATCGGAATGCAAAAGAGGTCCCGCGATCTGATTCCATCGATCTCGTTTCCGTCCGTATCCAAAAGTGAGCCGTAGTCGATGACAAAGGCGCGCGCCACATCCAGGTAGCTCACCCCCAATTCGTCGTGGGCGGCACGCCTCGAAACGACCAGTTGATTGTCTTGCTTGCCGGAGTAACGGATCAATTCCACGCCACCGATCGGAGTGTTGTTGGGCGCGGCCGTGACCAATCCACCGCCAAATTGGGTACCTCCCCAGCCTTGGACAAGCAGGGCATAGCCACCGCCGGCGTGGAAGCCCTTCATGACCTCGTCGGGCTCGTATTCCTCCTCGGGGCTGTCGGCCAGGGCCAGGAGCAGGGGGCCCAAGTGCTCGGCCTCAATCCCCATCATGCCTTCCACGCCGATCGCACCATCCAGGGGGATCGGATCCATACTTCCAGAGCCAACCCCATATACACGCGCCACGCGGAAGGGTCCAATCTCTGAACCCGTGGTCGCCTGCCCGGAGGGTGGAAGCTCGCTGAGGGACACCGAGTAGCCGTAGTGCTCGACCAAGGTGCCCATGGGGTGTTCGCCACGCACCTCTCCGCTGGCGAGCCCCAGGGGAACCGATGCGGGATCGCCCTCCATGAGCCGCTGGTGGCGTGCCAGGCGGCCACCGAATCCCGCCATGGGTCCGGTGGCATTGAAGGTGCAGAGCAAGCCCCCATTCTGAATCACATATTCGACGATTTCGGAACCGATGCGCGCCACCCCCACCGGGGGAAAGCCATCCAAGGACTCCACCGGAATCATCGAATCCCCAAGCCCCACCGCAGCCGTGGTGTGGGTCATGCCATCGACCTGCACCCCATGGTTCAAGCCATCGAGGCGCATGTGCATCTGGGTGGGTTTGTTGCCCAGAACATTGATGGCCACGTGGCCCCAAGTCCCAGGAGCGATACTCGGCCCCTGCGAACTGACGGGCACATGCACGCGCCCCTCTTCGATGAACTGGGTAGCTGGGTGATCACCGAACGCATCGCGCACGGTGAGCGTCAGGTTCGCATCGGCGAAGGCCAAGAAGATTCGGTCGGTGCGCGGATCGCCAAGGTTCACATCCAATACCGTTCCCAGGGACGCTCCCACCAGACGCATCCAGAACGAAACAGAAATGCCCGGCAACAGCCCGGACCCTGTTTCCGAAACCCAGGACACCTTGCCCTTGGTCGGATCCAAGTTCAGGGGAGCTTCCGCCAGGGCGCGCCCTTCCGGATCTGTGGTCTCCATGTCGAAGTGCAGGATGCGACCGTTCCAAGCGCTTGTGGACTCCAAACGCGAGGGCCACAGCTGGGCGTAACCATCGGGTTCCCTGTCCGCAAACACGTGGGTGGGCGGAATGGCTTCGCCATCCTCATCTACCGGGTTGTCCTGGGTGATGCCGGGAATGACAATCGCGCCGTTGTGGGTTCCCATGTGCACCATGGCCCTGGACGGCGGACTTTGTCCCCCATCGTATGAATTGGTGGCCCGCGGCCCCGTCATCCACAGGGGCGCGTTGCGATCCAATTCCAGGGAACCTTCAAAATCTTCCTGGCGGTGGAAGAGTGACAGCAAGGGCCGCTGGGGCACGACGCGCTCCACACGTTCGCGACTGGCGAATACGCGCTCCAACCCGCTGGGTGCTTGAACCGAAGCGCGCAAGTCCATGCGGAACACATCCCTCGAAACAAAGGAGAAGGGCATGGTTGAAAACGAAAGGCGCGCATCGTTGCCGTTCAGGCCATTGATGTATAAGGCCAAGGCATCCAGGCTCGAGATGATGGCGGGTTCGTCTTCGTCGAGACCATCCGCGCCCTGGGCATCCGTCCCTGGCGCGGCTTCCATGCCGGCAGCGGGCAGCACCAAGCGCCGCAAGAAATCCTCACGGTGCTCGAATGGACGAAGCTCCATCACCTTGGCCACGAGTCGCGTGGCTTCCAACCGGGTGATGCGATCGTTACGCCCGCTGATGGCCAGGTTTTCGAAGATCGCCATGAGCACATCTTCGCGGGCCGTGTTCAAGTTGACCGGTTTGCGAACCAGCGCACTCGCCGTGGCATTCACACTGCGATAGTCGTGGGTGAGCACACGGTTGATCGCCACGCTGCGGTTGCGCACAGCGGTCACATAGCGCAGTTCGGAGAACCCGTCGCCTGCGATTTTGAGGGTGGTGCCGGGCGCCATGTAGCGCACGTCTTTGACCCGCAACCACAGGGTTTCATCGGCCTCCACATCCTGCAGCAAACGCACGGGCCGCTGCCAGCGGGCACCCGCGCCCAGGTCCGCGTAGGTGCTGAAGGTCCGAGCGATCGCGGGATACCAAGCGGGCAAGGGCATGGCCTCGCGGGCGAAAACCTGTGTCTCGGGCAACTCTTCGAACACGTCGAAGCGATAGAGTTCGCCCTCGCGTCCGGCCAGGATACGGCGGTCCGCAAAGGCGTAGGCGCGCTGATCGATGAGCGGGGTGCCGAAACCATGGCTGGTTGCGGGCAAGGGGCCCCAAGTTTCCCACTCCTTGTCGACCTTTTGGGTCTCCAAACCACGGGTCAACCCCATCATGCGCGTACCGCCATCCCCCTGCCGAATCGATTCGTATTGAATCCACTCCCCGTTCGCGAGCACCACTCCTCCCTCGGGGTTCAGATTGCCGGGACTCGCAATTTGGGCTGAGGTGGATTTATTCCCGAGGACTTCGCCCAAGCGGGTCTGCCAACCGAGAACGTTCGCGATCACGTGGGGGGACGCGCTATTGATGTCGATGCGCCCGGCTTCGTCGGTCACGTCCAGGCCCCAAAGGGCCAAGGACTCCATGCCAACATCCGAATCGACAGCATCTTCCATGGCCTCCACGGGGAGCGCTTGGGCCTTGGCCAAGAGTTCGACCAGGGAATCCCCATCGGGGGTGGAATCCATGGAAGAGTGGCTCTCCCCAAGGCGAGCGCGGGCTCCGCGCGCAGCGGAATCCAACGACAAGCGCGCCTGGACTTCATCCGCACCATATCCACTTTGCTTGGTCACATCCCGGGCACTCGCCAGGAATGGCGCACTCAAAGCCAACAGGGCCAAGAGCACGAATAGCACGGTGAACAGAACCATGCCCGAGCGATTGTCTTTTCGACGCTCTATCATTCGGTGTTCCCCTGTAGTCCGACCCTCAAAAATTCCTGATCCCCCTCACCCAAGTCCCAGCCGATCTTGAGTTCGCCCGGGTGCAGCAAGGGATCCAAACCGCCGCCGGGTGCAAAAACGACCTGGCCGGGCGAAGTGGGCAGAAAGCGCGCCCCACCGGGTAAGGGTCGCATGGGCAGGACCTCTTGAACGTAGAAAACCAGACGATCCAGGAGTCCGGGGAAGGGCCGAACCTTGCTGGACACGATGATCTCCGGTTCCCCTATCCAGACTCGCGCCACTTCGGGCCGCCGCACGCGCTCGATGCCATCCACGAGGATGCGTAGGGAATGGAGGTCATACACGATCTCCAAGCGCTTCCAGCGGCCCTGGGCCATGACGCCAGCTTCGGTTTGGGCAGCAATGCGGGGGCCCCTCGATTCGTTGCCCGCTTCGTCGGTGGCCACCGCACGGAACTCCACCCCCACGGCTCCGTGGGAGGAAAGGGCGACCAGCAAACCGGTTCCCATTTGCAACAGAATCGAGTCCTGCCAATCATCCACACGCAGGGCACATCGAATGGAAAACCCGTTCGACCAGTCAAATGCGGGGTCCGACGCCACGGAAATCTCCATCACACCGGGGGCGCCCGCGCCAAGATCCAGGGCGTGGCCTTCATAACCCTGGGACACGAAGGGCGGATCGGTGGGCCCTAACCAAGCGCCTTCCAGCTCCAAGGCCCCAACCAAACTGCGTTCCTCAAAGTGCCAAGTACCCACCGGCCGCATGATCTGGGCCTGGATTTCTTCGCCACTCAAGTTCACGCGGGCTGGCATCCCCAGCACCGCAGCCGAATGCTGACTCAGGCGCAGGGTCTCCTCGATCAAACCAGCGACCGCTCGCTTGCCAGGGGACAAACCTGCGAGCAAACCCAAACCCGTACCCACCAGCACGCCGATGAGTCCCATCACCATCAAGAGCTCCACCAGGGTGAAGCCGAAGGTTCTAGTGGAGGCCGATTTGATTATCACTCCTCCCCATCCACTTCGACCGTGAAGTTGTGAATGTCATCGTCCGTTCCGAACACACCGTCGGCCCCTGCGGATGCGAGCTGGAAGCGCCGCTTGTGGAAATAGTCGCCCGTCTTCTCGCTCTTGACAGCTTCGACAACGCTTTCAATGGTTGAACCATCCTCGGGGCTGATCGTCACGTAACTGAACTTTTTGCCATAGTCGCGACGATGGATGTACGCAATCGGATTGTCCCAGTCGTCCGCCAGTTCGAAAACCATCCCCTTGGAAAAGCTAGAGATGGCCTTTTTCGTGGAATCATCGTCCGTGTTGCACAACCGATCCTCAGGCACGTCCGCCGCCCCATAGGAATTGTCCGCAGGATAGAAACTCAACATCAACATCTCCGACCCCATGTTGGTCTGGCTTGGCATGTCTGGCAAATCATTGGGAAACGTGGACTTGGGAAAGTCCCCGCGTTCCGACTCGTAATCGATGGCCATGGTCTGGAGCTGGTCCATGAACATGCGCGTGTTCTTTGCGCGCACAACATCCCCACTGCGCATCATGGTGCCGACGAGAAAAACGCTCAGAATTCCCAGGATGACAAGCACCGCCATGATCTCGATCAGGGTGAAACCAGCATTGGAATTCAGGCCGGAGGGGGCCGCCTTGGTAGTCATTGTTTGCATTGAACTCGGTTCTCCTGACAGGTATTAGTAGTGGCGGCGAACGACTCGAACATCGTCCATGGTCACATGGGCAGCACGGTTGGTTTGGCCATCGACAAACAAGCCGAAACGTAGGACCTGGGTGGAAGAACCCAGGGTCGGCATGGGAAGGTATTCCACGACCGGCTCACCATTCACATACATGCGAATGAAAGCTTCGGACCCTTGGCCCACCTTTTCGAGGGCCCAAAGGACCGTTTCTCCAACCTCAAGGCGCGGACCTGGAATATCCACGGGATCCCCCCCGCTTTCACCCTGGCGGACGACCTTGTATTGGTAGCCCCCATCCACGCCGCGCTGGAAGATCACCTCGGACTGTACGACCACGTCACCACTGTGACCGGTGCGCTCACGGGCCAGGAAGAGGCCCACCTGGCTGCCGCGGTTTTCGGAACCGATGGTGATACTGGCCTCCATGGATAGGAAGGAGTCCGCCGCGAGTTCGTTGTAGATTCGCGTGCGTCCGGAGTCGGTAAACATGCCCTGTATGTTCACCGCGCCGTCGCGTAGTTCCACCAGGGGTCCCACGCCTTCGTTGACCGACCAACCATTTCCAATGCGACCGGGACGACGCTCAAAGTGATCGGACCAGACCTCCTTGGAGTCATGATCCACAATGCGCTCCGACTGCTGGGTGGCATACACCACATAGGGGTCTTCCTCTCCGAAGCTGCGGCGCTTTTCCACCCACTCGCCCATGCGTGTGATAGCTTCCTCGCTGTCGCCCACGGCGTAGTGCCACCAGGCTTCACCCAAACCCGCCGTAGCGCTGGTGCTATCAAAGTTCAAGGCAGCCTGGAAGGCGGCACGCCCTTCTTCGAAGCGACGCTGGTCGTAGAAATTGAAGCCGACCAAAGTCCACCAAGCCGCATTGTTTGGCTCGCGTTCCAAGGCTCGATTCAAATAGCGCCCTGCGGCTTCAAATTCAGAATGCTGACGCTCCAGAACAGCCATGGCCACCAGGGCGTCGGGGAAGTCCAGTTCCAATTCGAGAGCCGTACGCAAGGCCTCCTGGGTCCCGTTCAAATCACCCTGGGCCATCAAAATGCGCGCGCGTGTGTAGTAGGCCCAAGCAAACGGTGGGTACGCCATGAGGGCTTCATCGAGATATTGTAAGGCGCGGTTCGCATGGCCGGTCTGTTCCGCCAGGAAGGCCAAGCCTCCCAAGGCCAAGTGCCCCCTGAAGGGATCCACCTGACCTGCCAATTCCAACTGGCGCTTGGCCTGGATCCATGATTGGTTCTCGATTGCAATCAAGCCGCGCACCAAGCTCAGGTCAAAGTCGGCTTCCAAGATCACGTCCCCGGCGCCGCCGCTCGCATTCTGCAAGGCGCTGGCTCGCTCCGATTCCGGGGACAAACGAGCAGCTTGCAACAGGCCTGCCCGCGCACCGGCGGAGGTCGGCTCCAAGTTCATGGCTCGCTGGGACGCTTGCATGGCAGCCTCGCCACGACCCAAGGCCAACAAGGCGCGCCCATGATTCAATCGAATCTCCAAACGCGCCTGCTTGGCTTGAACCCCACGGGGCTCAAACTGTTCCGCCTGGGCCAGGTGGGGCAAGGCCTCGCTCGGCTTGCCTTGATCCAAGAGCAGCTTGCCCAGCAGATGGTGGGCATGGGCATTGGAGCGGTCCAATTCGAGAGCGCGCAGATAGTCGGCTTGCGCATCGTCCCACATGCCCAAGCGGTAGAAGAGGTGACCGCTCGCCACCCAGACACCAGGCTGCAAGCCAAACGTGCCGGACACCTTCAAGGAATTGTAAACCTCGAATGCCTGTTCGAAAGCGAAGCGCGCCTCATACACCTGCGCCAGCAACAACCGACCCTCCAGGTGTTCGCCCTTCTCCAATGCAACGACCTTAAGGATCAACTCCTCAGCCATGTCGAGGGCGCCTTTGGCCTCGTCGCGCAAGGATAGGCAACGGGTCGCCAATTCCAGGGCTCGTACCTGATTGGAAGGTCGCACTTCGTCGCCCAAGGCGACGCGGTCCAACGACAAACGATTGGCCGTTGTTTCCGCAAACCCGAAGGCCACAATGCGCTCGCGCGCATAGGGTATCGCCAGCTGCCCGGGGAATAGTTCCGCACCGGTCTCCGGATCGATCTCCACGAACAACAGGGTTTCTTCCGAGCGCGTGTCCAATCGGAAGCGATCATTGTTTGTGATGCGCCCAAAATGCTGGGTGGGCATTTGGATCCAGTCGTACTGGGCACGGTAGCTGGCGATACGTTCGCCTGCACTCATCTCGGGCAGATCCAAGTCCAGTCCGGAACCATCGACCATCGATCGAATTTGCGCCAAGGCACGCTCCGCATCGGGAGAGTCGACGGTGGACAGGATTTCCATGGCACGGGCCAAGTTGCCTTCCGCGGCCGCCTGCAGCTCTTCGAGCTCCGCTCCCCCCACTTGATTTTCGAGCACCGCTGTCATTTCACCACTCACCAGGTCCGCGCCGCTTTCGGCGAACAACCCGGGTACGAAGGCGGTGAATGGCTTGCGGCGCAAATGCGGTGCCATGGCGTGCGTCACGGGGCCACCGGATGAAGGCGGAGCCAAGACCGCCAGCGCCTCGATGGGCGGGGACTCGAAACCCAATTTGGCCAGGGGTTGTGTGTCGCGCGGGGGGGAAAACAGATCCCGGGACAGGCTGGCGGCATCCACGCGGGAACCGTCCAATGCGCCCAGATCCGGCGTGGGGTAACTCACCAACTCGGGGGCAGATTTGCCTCCCCCCGGATTGCGACTGCGACCCTTGGTGATATCGTCATAAACCCACCAACCGAGGAACAGCACAACACAAATGAAGACGATTTGGGATTGATTGATTTTCATGGCCTACTCCAACTCGTCCTGTTGCAAGGTTTCGTGGAGGCGCAGGGCGCTGCACGAAAGGTTCAACTTCACCTGACCCGCGCTGCGGCGCGGGGTTTTGCAGGTCAATGAATCTAGAACCACCGGGCGGCCATAACGATCGCCCTGGGTGGCCAGGATGGTGGCGGTCACGCTCTCGGCGGGACCGGACATATCGAACTGCACGCGGGTTCGCTCCACGGCGCCCAGACCTTGCTTGCTGGTAAAACCCGGGTCCAAATCCACACTAATTCGATCGACCGAACTGATGCCATTGTTCAGGGCCTCGGTCACCACGCGCTCGATCAGATCCAAAGCATCCAAATGGCGCTCGGTCGTGTTCGAATCGTTGGTCATCGACTCTTTCATGTCCAAGTCCAATCCGTCGGGGATGCGGGCCCGGGAGCGACTGGCCAAACGCCGCAGGCGATCCGTGACCTCGTCCACCCGTTGAAAGTACAGGTTGCTGGCAGATCCAGTGGCAGGGTTCCATTGGAATTCAGCGCGGGGCTCAAATGTCGTGCGAACCGAAAGTTCCTGCAAGGCTGCGCGCAGCGCTTCATTTTCCTGTTCCGCCAGGTCCCGATCCGTTCCGCCGAACATGGGCTCGCGAAGGTCAACCTGAATGCCGCTCAAGCTTCGACGAGCGTTGCGCGCCTGAGACCCATAGGAGCCATCCAGCATCGAGTAGGCCACGAAGAACACCAGCACCCCGCCCACCACCGTGGTCACGAAGCGCTTGTTCTCTTGCCAGTAGTCTGAGAAGTTCATGTTTGTTGGTTGCTCGTGTCCTACTCTTGCGTTTCGTCGTCCACGCTCGAAGCCTTAGGTTTGTCGGCGAAGAAGGTGAGGTCCACACCAAAGCTGGTGCGGTCCACGAAGTGATTGACCTGCGCCGCGGGGAATCCCGTCTGCAGGTTGGCTATCATCTCACGGTGCTGGGCAGCCGGGGAAACCGCACTCTCCCGAGCACGGCCCTTGGCCGAGAGAATCGGGCGCTCTCCGGAGTCACGCTCGATGGCCAGCTCGTCATCGGTTCCACGTTCGATTTCGATCTGGGTCAACCAAAAATCGTTGGGGAGGTCGGAGGCAAAGAAGCCCAAGGATTGCTCAGCCTGGGTGCCCATACCCGCCGACCAGTACAACTCGTGCACCGTCTTGGCCAACCGTTCGTTTTCATCCAGCAACTCCCGCGTGCGAGTATGCGCGCTGCGCGCCTTGCGCAAACGACTCTTCTGCACGCGCACCTGCTTCTCAATCGAAGCCACTTGCTTTTTGGCCTCCGAAGCAAACCAGCCCAAGTAAGCCACCGCCATGACCGCCGCCACGATCAAGAATATCTTGTTGCCCCAGAACTCGCGCTTGGCCGCTAACGGAGCGGGGAGAATCTCCAGGGAAAAGGCATCATCGTGGGCCGCCATCGTCGCCAGCCCAAGGGCGGCAACAGCCTCCAACCGGTAGTCCTCCAGATTCTGAGCCTGTTCCGCCGGCAGGGCGGAAACATCGACCACCCCGAATGGATCAAAGCGCTCCACCGGGACGTTCAAGCTGCGCGACAAGTGCTGGCAAAGACCTTCCATACCTGCGGCACCACCGCAAATTTGAATACGATCGACCTTCAGTCCTCCGATACGAATCTGCGTCTTGCAGAACAGGATCGCGGATTGCAGCAGGGAAAGGACCTGTCCAGCCGCACCCTGAATCGCCCGGTTGACGCGCTCCGCGTTGGGGCTTGAGGCCCGTGCTCCGGGCGACAGGTTGGCGTGATCGATCTTGAGCTTCTGCGCTTGCTCCTTGGAAATGCCCAACTGATTCGCGATGGCCTGATCGAACAGGTCACCGCCACCGGAAAGGTTGCGGGCGAAGAGCAGGTCCGGCCCGCGCACGATGGCCACGTCCATGTTGTCGCTGCCGATATCCGCCACCAAAACGGTATCATCTTGCACCACGCCGTAGCGCAGCCAAGCGTTGAAGATCGCCACCGCGGTGGGCGCAAAGGAGTCCACCTGTCCCTTGAGGTGCGTTGCGCCCTCCAGGTGTTCCTCCAGCAAGGACTCACGCGCCATGGCCAATAGCACGATGTCCTCACCGCCAGCTTCGGGCAGATCGGGAAGCAGATTGAAATCGCTGGCAACGCCTTCGCCCGATGTCTCGCCAATCTCGGCCACCTCGAAACGCATCAGCTTGCGCAATTGCCAGTCGGGCACGCGAGGCACGCGCGTGTAGCGAATGTTCACGTCCTTTCCGGAGAGGCCCACCCGGGCGTGGGTCAACCGGAAGTCCTCCTCCAAGCTCCCCCACCGGTCTTCGAGGGACTTGCCGCCATCCTCGTGCAACCGGAAGTCGGTCACGTGGAAAGTCTGGCCTTTTGTGTGGCCCTTGATGGCTTTGACCGTGCTGCGGCCAATGTCAATTCCTGTAACTTGCTTTGCCATGGTTCAGTGACCTCCTGCGTTGCCTGTGGAGGAAGCTGTGGCCTCCGCCTTGGAAGCCAATGCCTCCGCACCTTGTTCACGCAATACGTGTATCAGGGCTTCCCGGTGTTCCTTGCCGCGCAATGCGGGTTCGGGGAACTGCGAGCGGGCCGTTTCGATATCTTCCATAATCGAGTCCACGGACGCTTCCAAGTCGCTGCCCGCATAACGTTGCTTCAAAGCCACCGCATCCTGCCAGCATCCTTCGAAGCCCATGCGCAGTTGGAAAAAGCGCGCGCGTTCCAACTCCTCATTCAGGGTCTTGATGGCGGAACGCCCATCGTTCAGCAAAGTGCTGCGGGCCGCATCGGCCCGCGCCACATCGTCTGCCTCGTAGGGATAACGGTCGAGCAATTGTTTCCAAAGCGCCAACGCTTCACCGACGCGCCCTTCGCGGGTGGCTTTTTGCGCATCGGCGGAAAGGTCCAGGGCCAACTTCAGCTCATCCTTGAACTCGGTTTTGACCAGGACCTCAGTGTCCTGTGGCACTTGAACCGAAAAACGATAGCAGCCCGATCGGGCGCCACCGTTGACCGCCACAGGACCACCAAATGAAATACGGATGAGATCGACACCGCTGCCTAGAACCAGATCGGTCACATGGGAGTCGGTGAAGTCCAAGCTGCGCGCGAGATAACCCGCGCCCCCCATGGTGCTCACACCCCCTGCGGCCAAACGCGGCGCAGCGGTGAAGATCCACTGCCCCGCCCCGCCATCCTTGCAGGCCAGAAGCATGCCATGCTCCGCGGAGCGCACTTCGATGGGCTCCGCCAAGGCCTGATATCCCGACCTCTCGCGCAAGCAATGAACCCCACTGAGCAGGACCCTATCGATCTTGTGGAGGACGAAGGCCGTGCCGGGATCTCCAAGCAAAAAACCGTCCATTTCGTGCAAGCTGACGGAAGCCTCCCCCGGCCCGCTTTGCAGCCAAGCGACGCTATCCACGTCCACGTTGCCCGCGATGGCCACTTCGGCGTCCTCGCCCTCTTGCAATTCTCCCTTGCCCCAAGCTGCGATGCAGACTTGGGCTTGGCTGTATCCTGCGGGGGCTGTGCCCGCTAGCTGGTAATCTTGGAAACCGTCGCCGGCCTGGACCAAAGGTCCCCAGGCGATCGTGTTTTGAAGGGTCGCGGGTCCATCCCCATCGGTTGATTCCTTGGCCGACCAGCGCAGGCCCAAACGTGCGATCACATCTCCTTTCACGCGCACCGAAGCGCTCAGGTCGAAGCCCTGCTTGGTCGAAACATTGACGATCGGCCCCAGGTGCTGAGCGCGCTCCCCGGCAAGCAATTCACAGGTGAGTCCTGCGGTGCCAGCCTTAGCCGCGGCTCGCGAACGGTGGAACTGCGCGTTCCAACCATCCTTCGCTTGCCACGCCGAATTTCCGGCATCCTCAAATGTGCCCTGGCCTGCCAGCAAATCACCGGCGACCCGGGTTTCCTCCGGAGCGATCGGACCGTCGCCTCCACCCTGTCCAAAGTAGAAATACGAGCCGCCTGCAGCGAGTAGCAACACCACGAGGCCGGCCAGCGCCACGGGCGAGCGGCGACTGGCGCGCGCGAGTTGATCGGCGGAGACCTGACCTGCCTCATCCAGCACCTCTTGGGATCCGAGTGAATCCTCAAAACCGGGTTGAATCTTGGTCTGAACCGAATCGACTGCGAAATTACCGCTCTGCATGGAGGGCGGAGCATCGGGTTCCTCCAGACTGATCTCGTCGGTTTCCAAGGTGGGTTCGCTCGCATCGTCCGACACTGCGGGTGCTGCGGCACTTTCCAGGACCAAGGTCAGGCGCACGTCGCCCACCGAAAATGCAAGTCCACTCTCAAGCTCCGCTTCGCCAACTTTCAGGCGTCCAATGCGGGTTCCGTTGGTGCTGCCCAGGTCGTGCAGGGAGATCTTGTCCCCCAGCTGGCGCAATTCCGCGTGACGTCCTGAGACCGAAGCCTCCGTCAAACTCAGATTGCACTCGGGAGACCTTCCAATGAGAAAGGGGCTGTGGGTCAGGGGCACAAGTTCCCCGGCCCTGCCGCCCGTCTCGATGCGGAGGGAATAGCGGTCGGTCATGGTTTTTATTGGATGGCTGGGGGCGGGACAGGCCTTGGGAGAAAAGGCACGCTTGTTCCTATACAGGTATGGGGGCCTAGTTACGAACAAGCAGGGTCCCACCATACAAAACGGGGGGGGGCTAGGTCTAACTTGGAGCAGGGCCAGGCGCGGGGGCGGCAGAAACATAAACCACTACGGGGGCAAGGTTTACAGCATCAGGTGAGCGGGACACTCGCCAATCCGCCCGCGAAGGCCTGCTCCGGGGGCAAGATCGGGCTTGCAGACCCCCTCCTGGACCCCACAATCCTGCCATGGCCCCCCGCCCGATCCCCCACACATCGCGAGACCGCCGCTTCTATCTGGATCCCGATTCCCCGGACGACAATCCTCGCCTGGCCGACCAGGAGTTGCACCACGCCCTGCACGTCAACCGACTTGGCGCGGGCGATCGATTGTGGGGCCTGGATGGCAAGGGTAGGGCCCAGTTTCTGGAGGTCACCGACTCTACTCGCCGCGGCCTGACCCTCAAACCCCTGGGTGAATCCCGCAGCGAACCCCGACCGGGCACCCCCGGCGCCCCCCTCGCCCACCTGGAGATTGGCCTGTCATTGCCCAAACCCGGCAAGGCCGAGGAGATGATCGACCGCCTGACCCAGCTCGGGGTGGCGCGCCTGCAGCCCTTGACCATGCGGCGCAGCGCGGATCACGCTCGCAAGCTGTCCAAGTCCCGCACGGAAAAACTAGAGCGAGCTGGCCGTGAAGCCATGAAGCAATGTTTGCGCCTGTGGCCCATGGAGCTTGGAGCCCCCATGCCGCTCACCGATTGGCTCGCTGCAAGCCAGCCCACCTTGCTGCTGGACCCGCGCACCGACACAACCCTTGCCCGAGCCTGCGCCGACCACCCGCCCCACATGCCCCTGCGTTTGCTCATCGGCCCCGAAGGCGGCTTCCACCCCGATGAGCTTCAACTGACCAACGACGCAAGCGTGCAATCCGTAACGCTCAAGGGCCACATCCTGCGCATCGAAACCGCCGCTGAATTGGCGGGTGGCATGGCCTTGCAACTGTTGCGGCCGCGCGGCTGAGCCACCGCTCCCCGCGCGGTGGGCGGCGTTTTCCGCACCCCCACGTTCCACATCGAACGACGGTCAAACGCCGCTTCCCGCGCTGGTCTGCTGGAAGGATCGCCTGCGGCACATCCCCTCCTGCCCTGCCGCTCGCAAGCGGAAGAATTGTCGGCCATGCCCCAAACCTCACTTCGCATCCGCGCATTCGGTGAGGGCTGCCGTTTCAAAATCCATCGACGTACGCAACGAAACAAAACGCGCCTGCCCGATAACCACATGGTCCAACAACGGGATACCGATCAACTGCCCCGCACGGATGAGACGTCGCGTCACCTCCCGATCTGCGCTGCTGGGATTCGGATCTCCCGAGGGATGATTGTGCGCAACAATCACGGCGGCGGCGCCTTGAGAAATGGCCCCACGAAAAACCTCCCTCGGGTGAACCAAAGATGAGGTCAAAGTGCCGATCGACACAAGCGCCTCCCCCTGCAGACGGTTTTGCACATCCAACAAAAGAGCCACAAAGACTTCGCGTTGCAGACCGCGCAAGCGCGGCGCCAAGTGCGCAAACACATCTTTCGCACGGCGCAGATTGGGGCAGGGCGCACCGCGATCCAGCTCAACCGTGCGGCCCAGGGCAAACGCCGCGTATATTCGGTGCGCTTCCAAACTTGTCAACGCCCCCAGACAGCGCAACTCCGCTTGGCTCTTGCGCGCCAACTGCGCAAGGCTTCCACACTCCATCAAGAGTCTTGCCTTATCCCTCGCCGCACGGCCGCGCGACAGCAGGGACCGCAACCACGCTTCGGCTTCTAGGCAACCATGCAAAGGACCTTGCTTTTTCCATTCTGGCCACTGCGTTTCGCTACTGAGGGTATTCACAGGGAATAGACCGTTTCAAACCATCCCGGTATCAGGAAAACGCTCATATTTGCGGCCCGTTTCCAAGAATAACGACGTTTTCACCCTTATGCCTCTTTTTTGGGTTCACGCCTATGGAAGTTACACCGAAAGATGTCCTTAGATCCTTCGGGATCCGAAGCGAAGCTAGGAGAAACCTTGATACCTATCATCACATCAACCCTTTCCTGGGGATTTGGATCGTGCAAGCGATCACAGCGTGCAAGCGCTGTGAAAGGGAAGTACGGTGACCAGGGATCATGCATCCAGGGTAGGAGTGCCCCGTGATGCGCCCCCGGATCTAAACTACCCGGGACGGCCCTCAATTGGATGGAGGACCGAAAAGTGGGCGATCGTGCTAACGCGCGGTCGCCCTCTTCTTTTGCCCCTATTCACCGATCCTGGCAGCCCTTGAGCAACTCGGGAAAGCGCGCATAGGTTCTTTCAAAGCCATGATCGCTTTCGATCGCACGCAAGCGCCGCAAGAATCCCTCGTGCAAGTCCACGCAGGCACCCTGCTTGGCTTTGTCACAGAAATATGTTCGACATGCGAGAGGGCGCCCCTTGCGTGCGGTGCAGCGCCCGTCCACGTGATACGGGCAACGCCCCAAGGCGTCCGGCGTGGGCGGATCGGGATGGCAGTGCAGGGCGTAATCCGTTTCCATGGCCCCCGCGTACAGCTCGTGATCCGCCTCCTCAAAGCGACAGCAAAGCCCACTCATGGCGCAGGCTGGATCGATGTTGTCGATTGCGATCTTGAGTTCCTCGTAAAGGGCGCCGAGCTTCACAAAGGCCTGCTCGCGGTTTTCCACCGAAGGCTGCACCCGGATTCCGGGGCAAACCTGGCGCGCCCTTTCGAACCCCTGACGGTCCTCAAGAACGCTCTTCCAAAAAGGAAAGTCCCTGCAATGG
Source organism: bacterium (assembly GCA_024228395.1). Taxonomy (GTDB): domain Bacteria; phylum Planctomycetota; class UBA1135; order UBA1135; genus NORP259. The sequence goes on from JAAETM010000153.1 coordinate 26,682, forward strand.
CGGGGACGCTGCCCATAGATGGTGCACTCGTTGTTGCCATCCAATAACCGGCAGCGATCCGCTTGCAACCCGGCCCCTTCGCGCAGGGCCAAACGGGATTTTCCGGAATGTGGGTCGGGAACATGGCGCACGCATACGCGCACGAAAGCTTCGAGTTGCATGCCTACCGCTTTCGCAATCGCCGGCAGTTCATCCCGCTGGAGCCAAACGTAACCCGCCCCCACCCGACAGCAACGACCGCTGCGAAGGCATTGAAAGCGGAACGGCACGACCCCTTGGAGCGAGTCCTCGGATTCTTGCATGGCGCTAGCGGCGTCCGCGGGGCTTGCGCCGCACAGTCTTTCTATTTCCGATCCGCATCTTGGGCTTTTGGGCCTTGCCGCCCGAATAATCCAAACGGCGTTGGCCTTCGATTTGGCCTTCGACCTCTGCAATCAACTCGTCATAGGACTGGAAGCGCACGCTGGCATCCTTGGCCAACATCTTTTCGATGAAGTACTGGAGCTGTGGCGAGAGGCTACGCCCCTTCAGCTCGGAGGATTGGAAGACCTGCAATACATGCTGGCGCAGCACGTCTTCGCCCGGCTTGCTCTCAAAAGGCAAGTGCCCGACGGTCATCTGAAAAAGTGTCACGCCCAAGCTGTAGATGTCGCTGCGCACATCGGCCGCCGCCCCACCCATGGCCTGCTCCGGGGATAAATATTCTGCAGTGCCCACCGCCAAACCTTCGCAGCAGGCCTTGTCCTTGGCCGCGCAGAACCCCAAGTCGATCAGTTTGGCCTGGCCGGATTGGGTCAGCATGATATTGCCCGGCTTCACGTCGCGGTGCACAAGCCCCCGGTCGGCCAGGTATTTCAGGGCGTTGGCCACCTGCAAAAGGATCTTCCAAGCCTGGGTTTCAGGAACTCCTACGCCACGGTCCAAGCGCTCCTGCAGGGTCTCACCCTCGATGAATTCCAACTTCGTGAAGACCTGGTCCGAGTACTTTGCCACGCCGTAACCGGACACCAAACCCGGGTGCTGCAGCTGTGCCAGCCGCTTACCCTCTTCCACAAAGGCCTTGAGCATCTCGGGCGTTCGAAACCCGGCCTGGTTCAGAATTTTCAAAGCCATGGACCGCCCGTCCGCTTCGCACTTGGCACGAAACACCTCCGCGCTGCCCCCCTGTCCCAATCGAACGCCCACCTGGAAACCCGGAATCCGAGGCTGCTCGCCCGCGTGGGTGGAGCGCAGCCAAGCCACCTTGGTCGGGGCCCAACCCACCCCCTCCACTAGGAGCGCGTCGAGAGGTTGCCCAGCCTCAACAAGGGGAACAAGCTCTTTGCCAGTGGCCGCCCCCAAATACCCACGATGAACGAGCAACGCCAGGTAGCGCAGCTCGCCTTGATCAGGGGCTCTGTCACGGGGGGAAGGGATCATCAGAGAAAATGGGTACAAGCGAAAATTGCCAGTCAAGCGAACAGTGTAGGGCCGAAAGACTCGAATCGCGACACCCTGAGTTCCTGAGATCACTCTCTCCACCGATGTCGTTTGAAATGATTGCGGCCCAGCGCCCCAGGAAACCCCAAATCCCCCCCGAATCACCCTCAAATCGTGCACCGAACTGGGAGAATGAGCAATCTGCGGGCTTCAATTCCGCGATTCTCCGGGTCCTGTCAAGTTGGCCAGAGCCGCCTTCCGATTGAGCGGGCAAGGGTATCACTCCTGCCCTTACCGTTCCACACCTTTGCTCCCCAGCAATCCCCTCTTCGCTTCGCCCGCCCTTGGATTCCGTACGTCAACACAGCGTCTTCCGCTATTTTGATCTCGCCGATTCGTTCGTCGAGATCCAGCTGGCAGATCCCAAAAGCCTTCAGATGCCCGGCAAACCCAGCCTCGACAAGGCTGGCTACCGCCGATTGGTAATTTCCACGTGTATGCCCGAGTTCCGGGACGACGTGGCCACAGCCGTCGAGGCCCTCTTCCCGGAGGATCCGCTGATGGTCGAGGACATCCTCTACCGGCTTTGCATAGAGATCAACCCGGGCCTGAGCATCCACGAGGTGAGACTGGAGACGTCCTTTGAATGTGAAGCTAGGCTCCAGGAAGAAGCGGACCATAGGGCCCAGGTCGAAGCCTTGCGCTTCCGTCTGGCCAAGACCTTGCCGGGCTTGGAAAACCGCCTACAAGCCGCCGTGCTCGGACAGCCCGAAGCCACCCACGCCGCCGCTCGCGTCCTGGCCCGCGCCGCCGTTGGTTTAGCCCCCGAAGGCCGCCCCCTGGCATCCCTGCTATTCACCGGCCGCACCGGCACGGGCAAAACCGAACTCGCCCGCGTGCTCGCAGCCGAATGCATGGGCAAGAACAACCTGGTCCGCATCGACTGCTCCGAGTTCGCCCTCTCCCACGAGTACTCCAAACTCATCGGAGCGCCACCTGGATTTGTGGGCCACGACGACGGCGGTCAACTCACCGACGTTCTGCGTAAGAACCCGGCCTCAATCGTGCTTTTTGATGAGGTTGAAAAAGCGCACCCCAAACTGCACAACCTGATGTTGCAGATCCTCGAAGAAGGCGCGCTCACCGACGGCAAGGGCCGCCCGGTGTCCTTTGAAAGCGCCGTGGTCATCATGACCTCCAACGTGGGCGCCGACGAGGTGCGCCGCTCTTCCCATGCGGTGGGCTTTGGCTCCCGCGCCGGCGTAGAGCACACCGCCATGCGTGAGATCACCAACAAGGCTCTGGGGAACACCTTCAGCCCAGAATTCCTCGGACGCCTGGACGAGACCATCCTGTTCGCAGATTTGGACCTGGAAATTGTGCAATCGATCGCCTCGGGCCAACTCGCAGATCTCAAAGCCCTGGCAGCGCGCCGTGGCATCGAGCTCTCCTTCACCCCCGCCGTCGCCCGCTTCGTGGGCGCCCGCGCCTACAACCCCGCCACCGGCGCCCGCGAAGTGCGCCGCATCATCCGCCGCGAGGTCGAACCGTTCCTGGTCGAAGAACTTTGCCGCAACAGCGTTCAAGAAAACCCGAGCCTGCGTCTGGGTGTGAAGAACGGGCGATTGCGGCTGTTGTCGTAGGGTCCCTAGGGCCCTAAGGTGCGGCCATGGAGATTCCCCTCGATCCGAGCAAAACCATCGCTGCGGTCTTTTTGCTTGCGAAGTGCGACATGGGGTGCACCTTTTGTGCCAGCGATTTGGGTATTGATCGGTTGGGGTTTGGGCAAGCGTGTGCCTTGATGAAAGGGCTTTGGGAGGCGGGCTATCGGATTTTGGTTTTGGGGGGTGGAGAGCCAGCGCTTTGGCGGGATGGGGAGAAGCGCCTGGTGGATTTGGCGGTGTTTGCCAAGGGCCTCGGTTTCGTGGTGCAGATCAATACCAACGGCATTCGCTTGGACGAGGGGTTTGAGAATTGGCCGGGTGTGGACCGCTTCATATTCCCCATGGATGGGGCGGGTGCGGCGCGGCACGATTCCTTGCGGGTTGTACTCGGGTCGCAGCCCGATGGGCACTATGGACTTGTTCAAGAACGCGTGGAGGCGTGTGTGCGGGCGGGGCGCGGGCTCACGATCGGAACCGTTCTGACGCGGAAGAACAAGCGTGAGCTTACGGGTTTGATCGACTGGATGCGGATGCGCGTGAAGCAAGGCGCCGACATTCACGCCTGGCACCTGTACCGATTTCAAGCGGTGGGGCGCGGGGGCACAGGGGCCAGCGTTGAATTGGGGCTTCCGAGTGACGAGTTCAAAGCCATCTGCGGGAAGGCCAAGGCAGCAGGTCTGCCCTTCCCCGTCTGGCGCCGCGACGACATGCTACGCTCTTCCACGGTGGAGTATTTCTGGTTCCAGGGTGGAGAGCTGCAAGTGGGCGGTCAGGCCCAGTGATCACGCAGCCAGCCCCCCATTCACGGCCCAGAACGAGGCAGTGCAGACGAAACACAAGTTCTACCGGTTGTCAGGTCGATATTGAGGGTCCCCATGAACCTGCCACACACACAACCGATGCCCTGCCCCCGATGCGGCACGATCAACGGGGAAGACAGTTACTCGTGTCGCCTTTGCAGTGAAGTGCTGCGCAAGCGGCCCACCGAGCCCTCCCTTGCAAGCCTGCTCGATCCCGGGGAAGCGACCCATCATTCGATCCCCAAGGCGCGACCGCACATGGTCGGCGCAGGAAGCGGCGCCGGCGGGATTGGCCTCGGCAAGGAAGGGTATGCCTACGCTGGCGTCGGGCTGGCCCTGGCCATTTTGATTCACTTCATTCCGATTCTGGGCTATTTCAATTGGTTCCTGTCCGCCCTGTTTCACGAAACAGGACATTGTGTTTTCGCCTGGGCCATGGGTCAGCCGGCGTTCCCCGCCATCAGCCTCGGGGGTCACGCGGCTGCTGTGCACCAGGGCCAAAGCCTGTTCTTGACGTTGGCGATTTGCGCAGGGCTAGGCTTCGCGGCATGGAATGCACGGGGCCACCGCGGGTGCTTGCTCGGCTTGACCACACTAGCGATATTGCAACCCTTGCTCGCCTTTTCCGGAGCCAAGGAAGTCCTGTTTTTGCTGGGTGGACACCTGGGTGAATTGGCCTTTGGGGCCATCTTCTTGTGGAGGGCCTTCACCGGTGGTTTCACCGCGAACAAGTTGGAGCGTGTGCTGTATGGAACGCTCGCTTGCCATCTGATCGGTGAGAATGTGTTGCTTTGCGGGGGGCTGTTGTTCAGCCAAGCCGCGCGCTTGGAGTATGCGGGCAATGGTTCCTTTGGACTGACCAACGACTTCCTGCGCCTGACCAACGACCAACTGGGCGTGTCCCTGGGAACGGTCGCTTTTGCCATGCTTGTGGTGTCCCTGTTGACGGTTCCACTAGCATGCTGGATGGGCCACAGGAGCCTGGCCCACGCCGGTCGCTGAACCGCAGAATGCCTGCGCCTCACGCCGGTTCATCCACCCGATGCATTCGGGCGAAAGAGGATGCTCAGGTCCATGCCCAGGTCAACGCGAGGCTGTCTTTGAAGATGGTCTGCAACGCGCGACCCCAAGATAGCGCCCAAGACTTGCGCCGCTTCCCGTTCCCCTTGGAACCGAATTTGGGTGGCCACCATTTCCACCGGTGAAAAACCAAACTCTTCAATGAGAGGCGCGAGCTCCCCATGGCCTCCCGGATCCAAGAGGCCCCGAAGGGCTTGGAACTCGCCCGTGGCCGCATTTTCAATGAGCCAAATGCCGGCGCCGCGATCTGCCGAATTCGGTTTCAGGACCCGTAAGCACTCCTCCAACACCAGCGCTCGCACCGACGGCCGCAGATCGAGCAGGACCCAGCTCATGACGATACGATCGAATGACCCGTCGGCAAAAGGAAGCTCTTGGCCGCTGGCTCGAAGCGCATGGGCCGGGTGCAAGTCACCTGCTTCGGCCAGCATGAAAGCGCTGGGTTCCACAGCCTTGTAATGGGCCGCCAAGGACGCAACGCGCCGTGTCAACCAGCCGGTTCCGCAACCGATCTCCAAAACTCGCTTGCCCTCTAGTTCCGCCAAATGCGCCAAACGCTGGGCCGCCAACCCTTCCGGATCCTCCGCCTTTTCAAACAAACGAAACAGCCCGGGCTGTTCCCGATACACGCACATCCACCGCTCGAACTTGCGGGCCTCTTGAATGCGAAGTGAAAACGATTGAGCCATGGCTCAAGGATAGCGGGCAACCGACCGGCGAACCCATCGATTTCCGTATTCGCAAATCATCGTTGCGGCCGAGTCGTCTGCAGTTTTGGGGGTCGATGGGTGGCCCGCGCCTTGCTGGCCCTCTCAATCTTGAATCAGGCCCGAGCGATGTACGGCTCGATTGAGGAATTCCGTGAACTCCGTCGCTGCCTTGGCATTGCCTTCGCGATTGGGGTGGCTGTCGAGGCCGTTGGGCGCGCAGAAGCGGGAAAGGTTGCTGGCCCCATCGGCGGTGAGAACCTGGTAGTAGTTGAATACGACGACGTTCTTCGCGGGATAGTCCGCTAGCCAACCTTCTCGGTTGCTGACCCAATCATTGAATTCACGGGCCAATAGGCTGCCGGTCAAGCGGCGGGATTCGGGGGAGGCTTTGCCCCGTAGCGTGTCCTTGAGTACGCGGAAGAGGTTGCGCGCTGCTGTCTTGGGCGCCATGGGGGGAGCGGTAACGTAGACGAAGAGGACCCCCGGGTGTTTTTCGAATTCGGGCAGAAGAGCCCGCAGGGTGGCTTTGGCGTTGGCTACGGTCAGTTGCTTTCCGTTGGCATCGCCGGGGTCTTGCCCCGGTCCGACGAATTTGTTGTTGGGGAAGCAAGACTTGAAAACCACGATTGCATTGCTGCTTTCTCCTTCCAGTTCGCTGTCCTGTCCGGCGCAGGAGAGCACGTCCGGCATGCGATCACGGAACTTGGGTAGCCAGTCGAATAAGTCGGTGTGCTCACCCAGGCTGCTGCCGTAGGAGGCTTCGTGTACGGAATAGCCCTGATCGACGAGGGCGCTGCGCAGGCCTCCGCCGCAAGGGTGCGAGGCGTAGATAGCGGACCCGGGTATCGATCCCTCGTCTGAACCGGGATCAGCCAGGAGCTGTCCGCCACAGGAATGGTGCAGGAACACCAGGTTCAGGGGATGCGGAGGTGCGTCTTGAGAGAAAGAGCTCAGGTCAAGTCCTTCAACAGGCGGGGTGTTAACCGGGTCAGCAGACAAATCGGATCCTCCAACTTTAACGAATTTCAGGCAGACCACAAGCAGGACGCCCAAGGCCAGGATCAGAGTGAGTTTTGTTTTGGACACGGTGCAAGAGACCACACTTGCACCCTTGGTCACAAGGCCATATCGATAGTATGCCCACCGGAATGCGGGAATGCGCTCCAGGGGGACTCCCCGAGCGACCTTTTCCCCTGCCCCCCCTGGCATTGATGGGGTTACGCTTCCGGCAATGCCCTCCCACGAGCGTTGAGTGGAAAGCAGCTCCCCCTATCGCAGGTCGCCCTTGAGAACTTTGCCAGCTTCACTCTTGGGCAACCCATCTCGAAAGTGCACCTCGCTGGGCACCTTGTGGGGCGAGAGTATGGCGCGCAAGGCCTTGATGATGGCCCTCTCCTCCAGTTCCCTGCCGTCGAGGGGCACCACAAAAGCGCGAATGCGTTCACCCATGGTTTCATCTGGAACGCCGATCACGGCGACCTCGTGACTGTCCCCGAGGGAGAGGATCGCCTCTTCAATCTCCTTGGCGGAGACCCGGTGGGCCCCCGCTTTGATGAAATCCCGCTTGCGTCCGACGATAAAGAAGAAACCATCATCATCACGGTAGGCCAGATCCCCCGTGTGATAACCCAATCCGTCCAGTACTTCATCCGTGGCCACCCTATCGTTCCAGTAGCCCACCATGATGTTGGGTCCGCTGGCGATGATCTCCCCCACCTCCCCGGTTTCCGCCTCGCGACCGTCCGCAGTGATCAGACGCAGATCAACTTCGGGAATAGCTCGGCCAATGGAGCCAATCTTCTCCCGAAGCATGGAAGGGGGCAGGTAAGCGAGACGCGCCGAGGCCTCGGTTGCGCCGTACATGATGAAAATCTCGCGCCCGGGCAGGGCGGCCATCAAGCGTCGCGTGAGGTCGGGCCCCATGGATCCTCCCGCCTGGGTCACATAGCGCAGCTGCGCCATTTCCCGCTCCACGAACGTGGATCGATTGAGCAGGATGGCGAAGTTTGAGGGCACACCCGAAAACCCGGTACAACCCTCGCTCTCCAGCGTATCGAGCATGACGTTGGGGTAGAGCGTTTGGTTTTCAATGACCAGACTTCCGCCGCAATACGCGTGGGTATTGAGCAAGCTTAGACCGTAGACGTAGAAGAACGGGAGCACGCTGAGCACCCGGTCGTTGGCCTGCAAGTCCAAGTAGGAGACGATCGAGCGCGTATTGGAAAGCAGGTTGCGATGGGTGAGCATGACACCCTTGGATTCTCCCGTGCTGCCCGAGGTGTAGATGATCGCGGCCAGGCTGGTTTCGTCCAGGGCAAGATCCAGCGCCTGGCTCGAATGGGTCGCGCGTGCCTCTAGGAGGTCCAAGTGAGGCTGCCCCTCCCGGAACTCGCCCTTGGCTTGGCCGGGTTCTTCGAGAACCCAATCCAACCTTAGATCCTCCGTCATGGCCTGCCTCGCCTGCGAGCCAGAGCCCGCACCCACAATCAATCCGCTGGCTCCGCAGTCCTCCAGGAGCCGACTCAGCGCCGCTCCCTTCGAAGCAGTGTTCAGAAGCACAGCGACGCCCCCCGCCTTCAGAATCCCATAAAAACTCTCGACAAAGAGCAGGGAGTTCCGCGACAGGAGTCCCACCCGATCGCCTGGCGAAAGCCCCTGACTTTGCAGAACACGGGCCGTGCGATTGGCCTCCCGATCCACGTCCCCGTAGCTGCCACACCGTTCGCTGTGGATCACAAACTCCTGATCCGGTGCGGCGGCGGCGTGTCGTTCGATCAGGTGGTGGACTAGGGTCGGGTCACTCATGGGCTCCTCGCAAAGGGCAGCATAGTAGGAGGGGAGTCGTCAAGGTAGACCTTGTATACTCCTGGCGAACCTCCGCCTCACCCCCAACCACCGCCCCACGCCCTTGCAGTCCTCCTTCAGCACTCCCGTGACCAGTGATTCCTCGACCCATATTTCCCCAGCCCCAGGGGCCCGCCGCTGATGTGTGGCATCGTCGGAATTCTTGATCTGCGGGGCGGACGGCCGGCTGTGGACAGGGTGGGCGAGATGCTGCGAGAGATTCGGCACCGGGGCCCCGACGCGGATGGGGTCTGGGCCGAGGGACCTGTGGCCCTGGGGCACGTTCGGCTCTCGATCATCGACCTGGCGGGTGGAGCGCAGCCCATGTCGAACCCGGCCGGAAATCTGCACATCACCTTCAATGGGGAGATTTTCAACTTCCCAGAATTGCGCCAAGGGCTTGTGGAGCGAGGCTACGCCTTTAGGACACGCTCCGACACGGAGGTGATTCTGGCGCTCTACGAGGAACAGGGTTCGGCCTGCGTGGAACAGCTAAACGGCCAATTCGCCTTTGCCATTTGGGACGACCAGGATCAGAGTCTCTTTCTTTCCCGGGATCGGCTCGGAATCCGCCCGCTCTACTACGCGGATCCAGCCAGCCATGACCCGACGCAGTTTGTTTTCGCGTCGGAGATCAAGGCGCTTTTCGCGCATCCGTGCGTTGCGCGGGAGTTCGACCTGCGCGGCATCGACGAGGTTTTGACCTATTGGACGGCCCAGGCGCCGCGCACCGCTTTCAAGGGCATTCGAGCCTTGCCGCCGGGACACTCGATGCGGATCAAGCAGGGGACGATTGAGCTTTGGACCTACTGGAGCCTGCGCTTCGGGGAGAGGGCTTACGATCTCAGCGACGACGAAGCTGCCGAGCAATTGCGGGAGCACCTGATCCGGTCCACCAAGCTGCGTTTGCGATCCGATGTGCCCGTAGGCTCCTACCTGAGCGGTGGTTTGGATTCTTCGTTGATCGTGGCCATGATCACCGGTGAGTCCGACGCGGCGTTGGAGACATTTTCGGTGGCCTTTGAGAGTGACGAATTCGACGAGAGCTCCTTCCAGCGCGAGGTTAGTCGTCATCTTGGGACCTCGCACAGCGAGATCCTGTGCACGCCCTTCCAGATAGGCGAAGTGTTTCCCGAGGTGATTCGTCATGCGGAATCTCCCATCCTACGCACCGCTCCCGCACCGCTCTATCGCCTCTCGCGGTTGGTTCGAGAAAGTGGTTACAAGGTTGTGCTGACCGGGGAAGGGGCCGATGAAATCCTGGGTGGTTATGACCTGTTCAAGGAGGCCAAGATTCGGCGCTTCTGGTCGCGCTTCCCCGAGTCCAATCTGCGACCCCTGTTGCTGAGGCGACTCTACCCCTACTTAAAGAACCTGCAGGCCCAGCCCGAGGCTTATCGGCGAGCCTTCTTCCACGTCAAGGCCACCGATCTGGACAATCCGTTCTTTTCCCATCTGCCGCGCTGGGACATGACCGTCGGCATCAAACGCTTCTACTCCAGGGAGACCAAGGAACGACTCAAGGGTTTTGACCCGCGGGAGGATCTGGAGCAGACCCTGCCCACCGGATTCGCCAAGTGGCACCAGTTCGAACAGGCCCAGTATCTGGAGGCCACGATTCTCATGCCGGGTTACATTCTGGCCTCCCAGGGGGATCGCATGCTAATGGGGAACTCGGTGGAGGGCCGTTTCCCCTTTCTGGACCATCATTTGGTAGAGTTTGCTGCCCGCTTGCACCCCCGTCAGAAGATGAAAGCTCTAAATGAAAAATTCATCCTGAAGCGCGCCCTGGGCCACCTGCTGCCGGCTTCCGTATGTCAGCGCAAAAAACAGCCCTACAGGGCTCCTGATGCGGTCAGCCTATTGGGGGATGGGGAGCGGATTCCCAGGCCGGAGTACTGCCGAGACCTGCTTTCTCCGGCACGGCTGGATCAGTATGGGATTTTTAGTTCCACGGCGGTCGAAAAACTACTGCGCAAGTGGAGGATGGGTCGATCCATCGGGGTACGCGACAACATGGCGCTGGTGGGTGTTCTTTCCACCCAGCTCCTAGCGCGTCAATTCCTCGACTCCGACTAGCGCCCCCACTCCCAATGGAATCAAACCCCAAGATCTCCGCGTCCGTACGCGAATTCATTGTCGACAACTTCCTTTTGGGCGAGGACGATGATGATTTCACCAACAATCGCAGTTTCCTGGAGAGTGGCCTGATCGATTCCATGGGGATTCTCGAACTGATCTCCTTTGTTGAAGACACCTACGAAGTGGAGATTGCTGATGACGAATTGGTTCCGGAAAACCTGGACTCCGTGGATCGTGTCACCAAGTTCATCCAGTCCAAGCAAGTGGCCTAGCCCCCTCGCTCCACCAAAGGAACAGCCCTTGAAGACTCCCTCGCCCCAAGCGCATGAGGTCTTGAACCTCGATTGCGAAAGAGCCTCCCAAGAGATCCAGAAATGGATCAAAGAAACGGTGGGTCGCCGATTCCATAAGAAGGGCATTGTGTTGGGAATTTCTGGCGGAATCGACAGTAGCTGCGTGGCAGCTCTGTGTGCGCAAGCTCTGGGGCCCAAACGCGTTCAGGGCCTACTGATGCCCGAGGGAGATTCCGCATCTTCAGAGGAATCGACACACTTGGGGTGCCTCTTGGCGGAAAGCCAGGACATCGACGTGATTTTGGAGGATATCGGCCCTGCGCTGGAGGCCTGTGGTTGCTATCGGCGACGGGACGAAGCCATCCGCGGTGTGATCCCTGCCTACGGACCGGGCTGGCGCTCCAAGATTGTTTTGCCGAGTGTGATCGACAGTGACCAATACCGAGTCTTCTCGGTAATCGCAGTTTCGCCGGAGGGCGAAGAGGTCAAAGCACGTCTCAACCCAAAGGCCAGCCAGGGCATTGTGGCTGCGACCAACTACAAGCAACGCATTCGCAAAACGACCGAGTACTACCACGCGGATCGACTCAATTACCTGGTCGCGGGAACTCCCAATCGGCTCGAATACGACCAGGGTTTCTTCGTTAAGGGGGGAGATGGCCTGGCGGACATCAAACCCATCGCCCACCTGTACAAGACCCAGGTTTACCAATTGGCAGAGTATCTGGGTGTGCCCACCGAAATTTGCGAGCGTCCCCCGACCACGGACACGTACTCCCTGCCCCAAACCCAGGAGGAGTTTTACTTCTCCCTGCCCTACGACCAGATGGACCTCTGCCTTTGGGCAAAGAACCATGACCGAAGTGCAGCCGAAGTGAGTGCCCTGATCGGGCTTAGCGAACTGCAGGTGGAACGCGTCTTCCGGGACATCGAGGGCAAGCGCAAGGTGGCCTACCACCTGCACCATGAGCCGGTATTGTTCAAAGCGATCTAGAATGGCTGGCGCAGATGCACCTTGGCTGTCGAAGAGCCCGGACCCGATTGCTGAGCTTATCTTCCGCATGTATGGCCTGCGCAGCAAGCGCCTACGTGGCCTGCTACGCTGGTTGCTGAAGCGCAAGGAAGGTACGGATTACGAGTACTACTCGATCACCCTGCGTCGGATCTTCGCCACCTACCACCAAGTCCACGTGGGGCTCTACACCCACGGTGCATGTTTCAAGCCCGGCGCCTTCCCGCAGGGCACAAAAATTGGCCGCTACGCCTCCCTCGCCAGGGGCGCAGTGGCCCACGGATCCAACCATCCGATGAACCTGAAGTCCTGTCACGCTTTCTTCTTCAACCCGCTTTTGGGCGTGGTTCCGAAACGCTTGGCCGTGGACAGTCCCTTGGAAATTGGGCACGACGTTTGGATCGGCGACAATGTGATCGTGCTTCCCGCTGTGACCAAAATAGGCCATGGGGCCGTCGTGGGCGCCGGATCGGTCCTGAACAAGGACGTGCCACCCTACGCCGTCGTCGTCGGACATCCTGCCCGCGTGGTTCGCTATCGATTCTCCAAAGACAAGATCGAGGAGCTCCTGGACGAAAACTGGTGGGACCATGGACTCGCTGAACTCAGGGGCGAACGCTTGGCCGAGTTCACCCACCCGCTCGAAGAAGACGAGATTCGTTAGCCGACGCCCCGTTGGCTGGGTGCTGCGAGTTCGCTCGCTGGGGACCGGGTCGTCCACGGCGAAATCAAATCGAAGCAGGACGACAGCATCGGCACGGTCGACGCAAACATCGCGGGGGCAAGTCGCAGGGCTCTAATCGCAATACGCATCGACCCCATGCCAATCGCAAAGGGTCTGCCCGGTTCTTACCCAAGGGGGAGGACACTGCAGCTTCATCATTTTTGGCGGTTGGACCGGCGGCCCAGCCGAGGATACCTCAATCCTGGCCGATGATTTCCTCGAACAACTGTGTGGCCACGCGGGCCTTCATCTCTTCTTCACCTTTGGCTAGTTCTTGAACGTAAGCCAGGCTTTCGGTGGTGCGCAAGGAGAGTCGGGCTAGCTCGGATGTTTCATGAAGACGTGCTCCAGGCATAGCAACTCGGATCCTGGCAGGGTTTTGCGGATTTTGACCCCGCAGACAATGCGGTAGGGATCCCCTCCGCAGGTCCCGAAAGGGACCTGTGATCCGCTGCAAGAACCGGGGCCTTCCTGCTGCACATGGGTCAGGACCAACTTCTCGATCGCCTTGCCCGCACGCCTACACGGGTGGGGATCCTAGCTGACCAGAGCCCGCTCCACCGAATCCCTGGCATTTTTGGTTTCAAGGGAGGAACCCAGGGCTTTGTAGATCTCCTCGAATGCTGCTTTTGCTGCTTTGGAAAGACACGCCATCGTATGAATGATTCTAGCCTCCCGGGAGACAAACTCGCGTCACAAGGATGCCACGTCCACGTAAGATCCGCTGCAACGCCGGCCTTTTGGCCGCTTCTAGCCTATAGTGCAACCCCATGGCCGTCCGCAAAATCACCCTACTCCTGCCGCTCTTACTGCTTGTCGCTTGCTCCCAGGGTCCCCCGAAGAAACCGGCACCGTCCGACCCTGGCACGGCGGCAGTGAATTCCACCCCTGGTGACCCCATGACCTCCCAAAACAAGCCGCAAAAACCACAAGCCGCCCCCATCCAATACAACGATCTGAGCCCTGCGGAAGCCCGGGTCATCCTGCGCAAGGGTACCGACCGGCCTGGTGATGGCGGATTTACCAAGACCGATGCTGCCGGCACCTACCTCTGTCGGCAGTGCAACGCGCAGCTATACCGAGCAGCGGACAAGTTCGATAGCCATTGCGGCTGGCCCAGCTTCGATGACCAGATCGGTGATGCCGTCGTCAATGTGCCCGATGCGGATGGGCGCCGTTTGGAGATCATCTGTGCCAATTGTGGGGGGCATCTCGGGCACGTTTTCACCGGCGAGCATCTAACCCCGAAAAACACCCGTCACTGCGTCAATACCACGTCCATGAGCTTTGTGCCCCAGGGTGAGCCCATCCCAGCAAAGATCGTGCTTTCTGAATAAGCACTCCGCTAGGCGCCAGAGAGCGGATAGCGCCCGAATACCGCATGTAAGGCCCGCGTAACGCCAGTTACTCGGGCCTTTCCTGTCGGATCTTGGCGTCTCTTTGTATTATTGGGTCGCCCCACGGGAGCGGTTCCGCTCCGAGCATGTGGTCGGCACTTTCCACATAACGGAGATTCCGCCTGTGAAGAACCAATCTAGCCCCCTTTTCCTTCTGGCAGCCGCGAGCTTGATCGCCGCCAGTACCTTTGCCGGTTCGGCCAAGGAAGCCGCTGTGACCACGGAGGTCGCCCTGTCCTTCCGCACCCTGCGGACCTGGGACGTGCGACTGCCCGCCGAGGCCTTCGCCCCCATCGGCAAGGCCATCCCCTTCGCCGCCGCTGGCGAAGCCGGACTGAAGATCGCCATCGAAGAAGGCACCCTGCGCATCGACCGCGATGGCGACGGTGAACTCGATGGCCGGGTGGAAACACCGGACAAGGAAAAGGGCAGCCAATTGGTTGTCTTCCGCTTGAACGAAGGCTCTGAAAACGAGTCCACCTATGCCGTTCGCGTGAAGAACGACGGCCGCTGGTCCTACGCCCCCGCGGGTGCCATGGAAGGCCAGGCTGGCAATACGCGCTTCATGATCTTCGACCAAAACGGCAATGGCCGCTTCGACGACTACGGTGTCGACGCCATGATCGTGGGCCGGGGCAAGACCGCCAGCTTCCTCTCCCACTCGATCCACATCGACGGGGTTCTTACTGAACTCGTCATGGGTGCCGACGGGCGCAGCGCCTCCCTGACCCCCTTCTCCGGCGAAACCGGCAAGTTGGATCTGGGTGCTGAACTGACCACCAAGGCCAAGATGCGCTCGGTGGTCGTGAACTCCAAGGACGGCAAGCATTCCTTCGAGCTCTCCCGCGCCCTGTCCGCAAAAGGCGGATTGAACGTGCCCGCAGGCGAGTACGTACTGCACTCCGCCCAGGTCGTTCTCGGCAAGAGCCACGCGGAAATGACGGCCGGCAACTCCAAGCCCATCACGGTCGCAGCCGGCGAAACCTCCACCCTCGATTGGGGCGGCCCTGTGAACGCCAAGTTCCGCTACAAGCGCGGTGGCGACAAACTGCAGATCGCACCGGGCGACATCCAGTACTACGGCAGCGCCGGCGAAGTTTACGCCAACTTCATGCCGCTCGGCTCCTCCCCGAAATTTGCGATCAAAGAGAAAGCCACGGGCAAGGTGCTCGTCAACACCGTTTTCCCCGGCAACTGCTGAGGCATCGGCTTTGCACCGGTCACCGTGAGTGTACCGGCCAACGTTGAAGTAATGATCACTATGGTCGCCGACAACTGGGCCTTTGGCGCGGTCAAGGGAGTTTCCAACGGAACCCTGTAACCGTCCCTCGCTGACTTCGTAGTCAGTCCACAACGGGGCTCCGGTTGCACGCCGGAGCCCCGTTTGCATCCAATTGCCATGAACTTGAGAAGCCTACTCCACTTCCCTGTTGCGGTCCTACTAAGCGCAACCTTCGCACTCGCCTCCCCCCAGGAAGGGGCGACCACCGATTCCCCTTACACCGTGCTCAACGCGCGTTTTGTAACTGGATCCAGCGCGCGCTTCCCAGTCAAGATCATCCAGGATCGGCTGGTGGTGACCTGCGACGTGTCGACCCAAGCCCGCCGCCTGCCGGCGAACCTGTTCATCGACTTCGAGTCCCCTTCGACCCTGGAGCTGCACAACAAAGCCGCCCAAGGTTTGAAGTCGGAGAAGCAGGACGGCTCCACCATTCCGATCACCGTGCACCTGCCCGGTTTGGAATTCCAAGTGGAACGGCGCCAGATCGGCGATGACGAATACCTGGACCACTTCACCAAGTGGCACTCGATCGAACTGGGTGAGGTCGCGGTCATCGGCACCCTGGGCGGCAAGTTGCTAGCCGACTTCCACGTGACCTTCGACCTGGCTGCGGGTGAGGTCATTCTGGAGCCGCGCGCGGACCGGGATGCGGAAGGGGCCGCCCCCACCTTCGCGGCGAACACGACCGCACTTGAAATCAACGTCAAGGATGGACTGGTTTGGATGCCGGTCACCCTCGGCGAAGGAAAGAGTTCCATGACCGGTGCGATGGCACTCGGATCGGGGCGCTACGACTCGACCTTAGACGCGGACCTGGCATCCCAACTGGGACACCACGCGGGCGACGTGGGTTTTGTGGGACTCGCTGATTTTGACCTGGGAGAATACCTGGCCCTGCGCCCCGCCGAAGTGCCCTTCGTGCACCCCGATGGAGCCTTGGGCGTCACCGGCCTCGGTCTATTGGAACACTTCCGGGTGGAGGTCGACCGCACCAACCGACGCGTGCTGCTCACCCCCACCAAACCCTCTTCGTTTCCGGACTCCGACTTGGCTTTCTTCCGCGCCACCTGGGATGCGTGGGGTCCGCGCGAGGATGCGGAAGCCTTGGAAGCTTTCCTCGTAGAATACCCCGAAGAGCGCCTTTCCGCCGAGGCTTCCGAAGCCCTGCTGGAAACCCGTTTGATTCAAGGAGCCGGCCCCGAGCCCATACAAAAAGCCTTGGACTGGGCCAACGCCACCGCCCCCGAAGACCTGCGCGCCACGGCCGCCCTGGAGTGGATGGAAAGCTGCTCGGCGTTCGGTTACCCCGAATACCTGATCCTTGCCGGCGAGCTGGGCATCAAGTCTGGACGCGACGATCGCTACCCCAATGCGGTGCACGAACTGCACGCCAAGGTGGGCGAAACCCAACTGGAGCTAGGCCAGGGCACCGCGGCTTGGAAACACCTCTTGTCCGCAGCCTTTGGCATCCCCGAGGATGGCCGCGTGAACCTGGGACTGGGTCGCTACTACGAAAGTCAAGCCGAGGACCTGGCCGCCGCCGGTGACAACGCGCGCGCCCTGGGCCGCTACCGGCGCGCCTTCTCGCGCTTCATTCAAGCCTCGATCAAAGCCGACAGCGGCCCTGCCGCCATCGAAGCCTTGGAGCGCGTGCAAGCCAAAATGAGCGCTGCCGGCAGCACGCAAGCCAGCTTCTCCGTGGACCTGGTCGAACGCATGATCGCTGGCAAGGTGCGCAACTTCGGCGCGGCCACCAAGTTCAAGGCCACCCCAGAAAACTCGGGGCATAAGGTCGTGCTGGTGGAGTTCTTCACCAACGCTTTCTACGGCACGGAGGAACGTGGCGGCGCCATCGGTGGCGCGCTGGCCCAAGAGGGTCTCATGCAGCACTTCACCGAAGAGCATGTGGCCTTCCTTTCCTATCACCTGCCGATCCCGGCCCTGGACCCGCTCACCAACGAGCTCTCGATCACCCGCGCGGAGGAGCTGGGTGTCTCCGCTCCCAACGCTCAGGTCATCGATGCCGTGGGTGGACAGCCCGGCGCTGGCAAGTGGCGCGACGCGGAGAAGATCTACGACCGCACGCGCAAGGCGATCCGCGATCGGCTCACCTCCGAGTCCGCCGATGAATTCGAGCTCGACCTCACCGTCGAATACCTGCCCCCCACCGAAGAGAACCCCCAGGGCAGCGTCTCCGGTTGGGTCGCCCTGGATGGACCCGAGTACATGGACCTGCACGTGCACTGCGTGCTCGCCGAACGCGCCGTATTGTTCCCCGGAGCCAGCGGGGTCGTCGTGCACCGCATGGTGGCCCGTGCGGAACTGATGGCTGAACACTCGGGCGACCAACATGGTGCGCTCTGGGAACCCGACGGCGGCTCGATGGAGATCACCTTCGACAAAGGCCTGCACCAGGTGCAAGCGGACAACGAAGCGTGCCTGGATCGATTGATGGATGAAGGCGCCGGCACCGTGCGCAAACTTTCCATGCGACTCGATCCGAGGCAACTGGTTGCGGTCGCGTTCGTGCGCGACGACGCCACAGGTGAGGTCATGCAAGCGGTCCTGGTCGAACCCGACGGACTTCAAGAACTACGCGAGCAAAGCGAATAGCCCCCAGCCCACTCGAAGCGTGAACAAAGAACAGAATAGCGAACTTCGCGGGCACCTAGGCTCGCTCACCGAACGTGGCATCCAGGAACTGCGCGGCGTACGCATGTGCCGGGCCCTGGCGCCCGCCATGCCCCGCGCCCTGTTGCTCTTGTGGGTCATCCCGCTGGCGCTGCTGACAACATACGTGATCACCTACTCCGAGGCCCTGCCGGGTCCCGTGGTTGCGGTCCTTTTGACCTTGATCATTCCCGCCCTATGGCTGGGTGGCGTGGCGGCGCGTGCCGCCTTGCGGCCGCTCCCCGCGACCGCTCCCCTGGCGGCTGTCGACGATCACCTGGGCCTTGAAGATCGCCTCGGAACCGCCTCCGAGTTCTTGAGGAACGATCAGCGCTCCACCTTCGAGGAAGCGGCGGTGGAGGACGGACTCGACGCCGCCCGCAAGGCGACCGAGACCCAATGGTCCCTGCCGCGCGTGCAATGGAAACCCGGCCATGAAGCCTGGCCCCACGCCCTCGCATCCCTGGCTTTCCTAATCCTCGGCGTCCTGGTCGTGAACCCGATCCCCGAAATGCCGCCCTCCTCCTCAGGGACGAGTGAAAACACGGTGGTCGCGGGCCTCGAGCAAACCCCCAGTCCCAAGGACGCCCAGGCCAGCGGCAAGGAAGAGCTGCCGCCCCTGCCCGCGCCCGAGAAGGAACCCACCAAGAAACAGGACAGCGCTCCCGCCAAGGAAAAGAACAAAGCGGGCAAGCTCTCCAAAGAGACCAAACCCTCCGAGGGCAAAACCGGCTCCGGCAAGAGCTCCGACGCGCAAAGCCAAACCGCCGCCTCCGAATCCCGCGGCGCGCCCTCCGGTCAAACCCCGGCGCCGCCCAAGGGCGATCCGAAAAAACCGCTCGAGTCCAAGCCGCCCAAAAAGAAAAATGCCGCCGAGGACAAACCTAGACCGCCTAAGAACGATGAGGACCAGGGCGGCTCCACCGCCGGTCGCGGATCCGCCAAGGGGTCCAACCGCAACACGACCACCTCGAAGTGGTCGAGCAAGGACCAGGTCACAACCCCCGACGAACAAGAGATCGAAGAGGACGAGGACACCGAGGACGAAGAGGAAGAGCAGGAGAACCGGGGCGGCATGCAGCCCAACCTGCGCGACCGCCGTCCCCCGGTGAGCCGCGACCTGCGCATCGGTTTCGGCAACCAGCCCAACCCCGACGCCAACGGACGCGGTGGACCCAGCGAGGCTAAAAAGTCCCGCGGCACGGCGTCGCTCGTGCTCGGCGTACCGATCCCCGACCGCATCAAAGGCCAACCCAACCCGGGCCCCACGCGCATCACCCAGGAACGTATCGAACCCAGCCCCGAAGACCCCAAACCCGATACAGCACGTGCGCAAAACACGCGCGGCAAGGCGGTGGGCAACGTGGTCAAGGCGCTGCCGCCCGGCGCGGATAGAACCGACGAATCGGGGGGCAACTTGGCCCCCTGGATGTCGCGCCTGGTTCGCAACTACTTC
>JAAETM010000154.1 GCA_024228395.1 bacterium
GCAACGTCTTCGCCCTGTTCCATGGCAGCCCAGTGGGAGCGCAGGGCGCGCGGGCCGAGCAAGGACTGCCGAAGAAGATCATCCCGCCTGCGCCGCGGCACTTCCCACTCCGGCGCGAGCTCGATGGCCTCCTGCAATGCGCCCCTCGCACCCGGCAAATCGGTGCCATCGCGCAACAGCCGTACCGCCCGATCCATGGCTGCTTGGGCTCCGATTCCCGGACCAGGCAGGGGTTGCGGCATGCGACTGCGGCACGCTGCCAGGGGCAGGCCCGTCACGATCAATAAGGCGCAGACCCGAAGTCCACCGCCCACTAGAATTCCAATCCGAGGAAGGCTTCCATGACAGAGTCCGACCCGCTTTCACGCATCATGGGCTGCTTGAGTTTTGCTTCCTGAATCCAATCGGCAAGGCTGGGGCCTTCACCTCCACGCACATTGCCAGTGATCATCCGAACCTGGTCCACAAAACCGCTCTCTAAATAACGGCGCAAGAGCGTCGGCCCGGTTTCCAGCAATACGCGACTGTGACCTTCGCGCGCCAACCAGGATTGCACATCCAGCAGACGCAAGCGCTTGCGGTCCTCGCCACGAATCTCAACGATGCGCGCACCGGCTTGTTCGAGGGCACGCCAGCGAACCGCGTTAGATCCTGGCAAGCACATGATGATCACGGGACCAGCGCTTTCGCCCTCCGCAGGTTCCTCAAACAAACGTGCATCGGTTGGAGTGCGCAGCCAAGAATCCAAAATGATCCGGGCCGGCGGGTGTTCGGTTCTTCCAGGCGGGCGCACGGAAAGGCGCGGGTTGTCGGCCAACACCGTGCCCACGCCGGTCACCAAGGCGTCCACCTTGGCGCGCAGCAGTTGAACTTCCATCAGGGACTCCTGCCCGGAAATCCAGCGGCCCTCCCCCACGTCGGCGGGTGGGGTCATCTGACCGGTCATGGTTTGCGCCCACTTGGCGATCATCCAAGGCCGCGGCCGCCGCACCCGTTCATTGGCGACCCAGCGCAGAAAGTGGGGACTCACATCCTCGAGGCGGCAAATCCCATCCATGACACGCACGGTCAATCCGGCGTCTTCGAGCATGCGCAAGCCACGTCCTTCGTGGCTCGGGTTTGGATCCAATTGAGACACCACCACGTTCTGAATGCCCGAGTCCAAGATGGCCTTCACGCAGGGCGGCGTCTTGCCCGTGGTCGAACAGGGCTCCAGGGTCACGGCGATCGTGTCCCAATCCGCTTGGGGAACCCCGCTGGCCCGGGCCACTGCCAGGGCCTGGATCTCCGCGTGGGGACCGCCGTAGGTCTCGTGATAGCCCATACCCACCACCTCACCAGCAGCCAGCACCGCCGCTCCCACGCAGGGATTTGGCGCCACCTCAAAGCGGAACCGGCCCGCTTCGTGCCCCAAACGGTCCAAGAGGGACCCCAGGACTTCCGGGTTGAGGGTTTGTGCTGTCATGTTCATGGGTGGCCCCTAAAGCAGAGCCTACGAGGCTCGCCCTTCATCCTAACGCCCAGGGCCGGGTTGTGGCTAGGAAGTCCCTGGGACAGACCCATCGCCGGGTCCGCACCATACATAAGACACCATCGGCACAATTGGGTTCAGAAATAGAGCACCAACACGTTGGGTCCCGAAGCGGCACGCGGCACACTATGGGTTCAACCCTGCGGAGGGGCCCTCGCCTACCCCCCGAAACGCTCGTTTCCTCCTTTCCGAGGGCGAAGACCCCCGCAACGGCCCTCAACCAAAATGAGCAAGAAACCCCTGCGCGTGGCAGTCACCGGTGCTGCTGGCAACATTGGCTACGCCCTCCTGCCCCGCATCGCTAGCGGACAGATGTTCGGCCCCGATCAACCCGTCATCCTACACATGATCGAAATCCCGGTCGAAAAGGCCATGGCCGCCCTCAAGGGCGTTGCCATGGAACTTGAAGAC
>JAAETM010000155.1 GCA_024228395.1 bacterium
GGTGGGAGGAACACCATCGTGTATATCACAGAAACGGCTGCGAGGCAGATCGCAAGGACTCCGACTCCCTTGGTTCGCTTTCGCTCCCCGGCGGCAGGGGAGGAACTTCCCATCCAGCCTCCCACCAAGGTGCAATGGAAAAGGGAAAGTCCGGTCATGGGGACTCCACTCATCTGACCATCGATGAGGATTCCCCAGCTGAGCAGTGAGCCCAATCCGAAGAGCGTTAGAACCGACTCGGGCCACTTGCGATTCGCCGCCAAGCCCGCGAACATCCAGATGAAGCCTGCAATGGCAGCGGCTAGGCATCGCCAAATCCACGTGACTTCGCCTGCCATGGGCCACTTTGTTGCGGCGAAACTAGTAACCCAAGTCGCGATGAGAAGGGCTCCAATCGAAACGCAAAGAGCCAAAATGTGGGAGGCGGTGCGGCCCCGAGTGCGTGGAAGGAGGATCCCAAGGAAACCTACGGCCAGTATGGACAAGAAGATCCACGGGGGTAGTTCTTGAACAAGAATGCCCATGCATAGAGCGTTCAGCAATGCCCATCCGCCGATCAGCGCTGGTAGCCCGAGCATCACCTTCTTTCGACGATTTGGCCTGGCTGGTGCTATTGAAGTCATTCTGAAGGAAAGCAGGGAATCCGGCGCAAGCTCCCATTGCACCACAGACGCCGCACTAGACCCAAGTTTCTCGCACGCCATAGTGCGCCGCAGTCCCAACCCTGGCGTAGGGGCCTTTTAGGGGCTTAGACAGGTCATGGAATCAATAAGCAGGACTCGCGACCCAAATCGAACCCCTGCGCGGGACCTTCCTCAACTTCCAAAGCCATCCCATGAAAGCTGGGATGGACCCATCTGCAATTGCGTTTTGGCAGCGCTTGTCGTCCTGGGCAGCCAGGGCAGCGTAAGCGTCATTGATTATCTGCTGGTCCTCGACGAGCGTGAGTTTGGCGTAGTCATCGGACATCCAGGTGTTGTAGAGCACATCCACGGGCTCATCGCTTGGACTGCCCAAGCGCAGAACGTATTGGACGCTCACGCCATTGCTTCCATCCCCATAAACGATGTAAGCCGTTTCGCTGTGGTCTGAACCTATCCTGATGGTGCGGGGGCTTCCCGGTGGTGTAATCGCCAATGCGCAAAATGTAGAGATTCCAGCTAGGGATACAGCAATCATTCCGCCCATTTTATTGCCGTGCCCTTGCCACCAACTCGACGCTAAACAACCTATCCAGCCCCCAAAGAGGCTGCAAAGAAAAGGCATGAGACCGGTCAAGGGGAAGCCAAAGGACCGCGCTCCTTCTAGGAAAAAGACCCAGCTAACCAGGGCACCGATCAAGAGCAGGAGCGGCACGGACTCGGGCCACTTTCGATTGACCGATAGCCCGCAATACATCCATGCGAAGGCTCCCCAGGCGGCGAACATGGGCTCGAAGAACCACCCGAAGTACCTGCCGGACCAAAGGAACATCGCCACCAATACGAGCACGACAATGAGGCAGCCGATTGACACACACAGGGCAAAGACATGGGAAGCAGTGCGACCTCGGGTTCTTGGATTGAGGAGCCCAAGCAAGCTGATGGCAAGCAGGGGCCATAGGGCCCATTGCGACCTAGCTTGCCCGCCAAAACTGGCAACGAGTATGGAAAACAATACGCTTCCACCGATCGCCGCCGGCACGACGAATTTCACCACCTTCCTGATTTTTGATTGGGTCGTAGTCAAGGACGCCAGCCCGCGAGGTAGCCCTGAAATGGGCGCAGGCTCCCATTGCACCACACGCGTCGTCCGAGACCCAAGTTTCTCGCACACCACAGGGTGCTCCAGTCCCAACCCTGGCGTATCTTCTTGGGCAGCATCCGGGGTTTACAGATCCGGATAGGAGCCACACATGACCAGCCAAATCAGAGTTCGAATCGCACCCAGCCCCACCGGCACCGTACACCTGGGCCTGTGCCGCACGGCCCTTTTTAACTGGGCCTACGCCCGTCGCCATGGGGGCAAGTTCATCCTGCGCATCGAGGACACCGACCATGGGCGCAATACGGAGGCCTCGGAGAAGGCCATCCTGGATGGTTTGAAGTGGTTGGGTATGGACTGGGATGAGGGCCCCGACAAGGGTGGACCCCATGCTCCCTATCATCAGAGCCAGCGCGTGGCGCGGCACTTGGAAGTGGGCCAGCAGCTGTTGGCCAGCGGCCACGCCTATCGGGACTTTTCCACGCCCGAGGAGCTGGACGCTTGGCGAGCCGAGCAGGAAGCGCGCAAGCAGCGCCAGGCTTACCGCGGCAAGGACCGGGACCTGGATGCGGCGCAGTCGAAGAGCCGCGCCGATGGGGGCGAGCCTTTTGCCATTCGCTTCCGCATCCCCGAAGGGGAGTCCAGTTTCAAGGACCTGGTGCGCGGCGATGTGACAATCCCGCACTTCGAGATCGACGACTGGGTCATGGTGCGCCGTGGCGGCGAAGCTCCCACCTACAACTTCGTTGTGGTGTGTGACGACTTGGACATGGAGATCAGTCACGTCTTCCGTGGCGAGGAGCACCTGGTCAACACGCCCAAGCAGATCCTGATCTACACGGCGCTCGGCAAAGCAGCGCCCGAGTTCGGGCACCTGCCCTTGATGCTCGGCACCGACCGCAAGAAACTCAGCAAGCGTACGGGCGACACGGCCCTGGGCGACTACCAGGCCAACGGTTATCCGAAAGCCGCCATCGTGAACTTCCTGGCCTTGCAAGGCTGGGCTTTGGACGGTGAGCACGACCTTTTCACGAGCGAGCAGTTCGTTGAGAACTTCGACATCGGCGACGTGTCCAAGGCCGGCGCCGTGTTCGATCCCAAGAAGTTCCTGTGGATGGCCAGCGAATACCTGCGCCATGAGAGCCCCGCCGAACTTCTGCAGCACGTACTGCCGTACGTTTTGGAGAAGGGCCTGATGACCCCCGCCGAGATCGAAGCACGCGGCGAGTGGCTCGAAGCCGTGGCCGCATCGGTCCAGGATCGTTTGCAGCTCTACAGCGAGTTCCCCGATTGGATCGCGCACTTCTTTGCCGCAGACGACGCCGTGCCCTATGACGCCAAGGCCGAAAAGGGCGCGCGCAAGAGAGCCCGAGGCGTGGAGCTTCTTGAGGGTTTCCTCGCCGCATTGGATTCGGGCGCCATACAAAGCGAGCCCGAGACCATGGCCAGCGCCACCAAGGAGTGGATCAACGCCCAGGATGCTAAGATCCCCGAGCTGTTCCAACCCCTGCGTTGCGCTTTGACCGGTATGCCCGGTGGCCCTGATATCTTTGAGACCCTGTCCCTGCTCGGCATGGAAAGCTCGAAGGCCCGCATCCGGGCCGCCATGAATCGACTGGCCGTGCCCGCCACTTAACCCGTTTACGAAGCGCACTCCGTCTCATCATGCCAAAACTTCTCCTTCTCACCCCTGCGGCGGTGGGGCGCTCCTTGAGGGGCAGCTTTGGCACGCCAAGGGGGGGGGCATTTTCGCCTATCCCGCAATCCTGGGCCCTGAAGACCCGCAAGTCGGTTTCCAGGGTCAAGGAATGGGGCCAAAGCACCGATGGCATGGGTAGTCATGCCTGGCCCCGTCCCGAAAATCGATTGCGATCAAGCCCAAGTCACAATCCGAGCCATTGTCCGTGGTGAGGATTCGAACCCGGAGCGCATGGCTTTGCGCCACCATGTTCAGGCCTGCGAGGGTTGCCACAGCGACTACGTTGGGTCCATGGGTACTCTGGCTTCCCTGGGCCATGAGAAACGTCTGGACCGGGCGATCCGCGAAAAGGCCATCCGCAAGTTTGAGCTGAAGCGCAGCATTGAAGCCGTTGCGGTTTCCAAGAAACTCTCCCGCGGACGGCTCCGCACCCTGGCTTATCCCGCCTTTTTTGCCATCATGATGTTGGCATTGGCCGGGCGCTTGAACTTTGGTGGCGGACCCAGTGTATTGGCTCAAAGTCCTGGCGTTTGGGTGCGCGGCCACGAGCTCGAGACCGATGCGGGGGAAGCTCGCATCAAGGTGGGCGAGGTCATGCACACTGGGCCCGAGGGGCAAGCGCTCATTTCCGTGGGCGAGACCGAATGGCGCATGCGGGGCCAGTGCGCCCTGCGCTTAGAAGGCGTTGCCAATCCAACCATGCGCCTGGCGGAGGGGAACCTGGAGATGGGTGGGCCAGCGCGCTGCCTGACCCGACTCGGGGTCATCCGTGGATCCGAAGGTTCCGTGGTTCTGTTGCAGTTGACCCAGGATGCCTTGGGCATCCAGATCGCCCAGGGGGCAGCCACTTTCATCGCGGCCCATGGTGAAACGGAATTGCTGACGGGGCAAAGCTGGAGTGTGGACGCTGGCGGCAATCTGCTTCGAGAGTGATGACGCTGCCGACGCCGGCTGCCGAAGAAAGCACTCCCGCAGTGTGGTAGCCTAATCACCATGCAGAGCCCGAAGCAATACCCCAGGCGGCATTCGTCCGCGCGCTTGGCGTTATTTCACATCTGTCGCACACTGGCGACCGTGATGGGGGGGCGTGCGTTTTACCGGTGGTGTTGTTTGGGGTCCAAGCGTTTGGTTGTGCGCGATCAAATAGTTTGTTCACCCAACCTGCCCGAGGAACTCGAGGGGTTTACGGTCCTGCACCTGAGCGACTTGCACGCCGGACCTTTTCTCGCCGAAGGGGACTTGAGCCACCTGCCTGGACGGCTCGATGGTCGCGTGCCCGACATACTGGCCATCACCGGGGATTTCATCACAGACACCCACGCGGATGCCCTGCGTGTGATCCCCGATCTGGGTTTGTTTAAAACCCGTTTGGGGGGCTGGGCGGTGTTTGGCAACCACGACTACCGGCACCATGGGCACGTGCACATCGTGCAAGCCCTGCAGGAGCAGGGAATCCAAACCCTTCAAGATGAAGGTCAGCGCGTGGGGGATTTGCCGCTTTGGATTTCAGGTTTGAGCGATCTGGAGGAGAGGCCAAACCCCGATCCAGCCCGTGCCAGGAAGGGCATGCGACCGGGCGACATGGAACTCATGTTGTGCCACAATCCCCTGGGAGCCAAAGCCCTGGCGCATCCCCGCTGCGCTGCAATTCTGTCCGGCCACTCCCACGGTGGCCAAATCGATTTGCCCTGGCTGCGCAATCTTGGACCCATTCACCCGGGCCTGTCCCTGCTTCTGGGGCAGACCACCTTGATCGTCAATCGTGGCCTTGGCGTGGTGGGCTTCCCTTGGCGCTTGGGAGCCCCGGCGGAAATGGTATGGATCGAACTTCGGCGCGGGCAGGCATTGCAGGGCAGTGCGAAGGCCACCTACCAGGCAGGCACAACGCACCCCGAATGAAGCCTCAATTGCGGCTATGCTGGGATGGACGCCTTGTCCAAGAGATATTGTGGCCCCATATCCACCCGTGCTGACTAGGA
This sequence comes from bacterium, assembly GCA_024228395.1. Lineage (GTDB taxonomy): Bacteria > Planctomycetota > UBA1135 > UBA1135 > NORP259. Next base: position 5,422 of record JAAETM010000155.1, read on the forward strand.
TAGGTCAATGCAAGGAAGTCTATGCCAAGCGAACGGAGTGTTGTATGTGGGCCGGCATGCCAAGTCGGCCAGCATCACGGCATTCGATTTGGATGGCCGGCTCCTGCAGCGCATCGCTGACTTCAAGGACGAAACCGTGGGTCGGTCCTCGGCCAGTGGAATCTGCGTGGATGCGGATCACCGCCTGTGGGTGGCCGATGGACCCGCAGGAAGCGTGCGAGGTTTCACCCTATTCGGCAAGCAGATCGCGCACCTGGGTGCGGATGCCCGCGAGGAGGATCAACGCGGTGCCCTGGGGGTTCCCGTGGATGTGCTCGCCACCGGTGAAGATGAGGAGCTGGTTCTGGTGGTCGCATCGGCGGGCATTCGACGCCACGCGGTTCAGGTGTTGGACCCGGGCGGCGGGCGCACTCTCTCCTTGCGTCCCCTTGGGGACCCGCATGGCCGCTTTCAAGAGGTCTGTGCGTTGGCGGCAAGGGGAGGCAAGGAGCTGCTCGTTTTGGAATCCAAAGTAGCCCGCATCCAGGTCTTTCGCGGCGGCGATTTTTACTTCAGCATTCCCCTGCCCCAGGGATCGGATCAAGGCCGTCCGCGCGCCATGTCCGTGGCCCCCAATGGGCGGATTGTCGTCGCGTTGGGTGGACCTGCCGCTGGGGTGGTGGTGCTCGATGATGAAGGCTGTGTTTTCAATCAGGTGGCCCTGACCGGTGAGGCGGAAGGGCAGGTGGAGGATCCCTGCGGCCTGGCGATTGCGCCGCGCGATGGCGCCCAGGCCGAACGTGTTTTCGTGCTCGATCGTTTTGGCGATCGCGTGCAGGTGTTCACCTTGGATGGCAATTGTTACGGCGCCTTCCCCGCCTTGGTTTCATGAGCATGCGGAATACATGCAAACGACAAGACGGCGGCAAATTGTGGCTTGTTTTGGCCTTGCTCGGCGCATGCCTGGCGCTCGTGGGTTATGGGGTCTTGGTTGCGCATCCCAACGACGGAGGGGGCGATGGACTGCAACCCGATGTGGGTAGCCAAGAGGATCTAGCCGAGGAAGCGAGCTTCACCCTGCTCGATGTTTCCCAGGGGAATCAACGCTTTGCAGACGTCAATCACGAACAGGAAGCAAACGCCGAGGTCATTCCAGTGGACTGGCAAGGCGCTGAACTCCGGGCTTGGCATGGACTGGTCTTGTCCACAAAGGGGGCGGAACCCCTCGCGAAAAGCTTGGTTGAATTCCGTTGCTCCCAGGGGCTGGTACAGGCTGAAACCGATGACTCGGGCCAGTTCAGCATGCAAATTCCCCCCGGTGTTCCAGGGGTACTGACCGCGAGCCATGCGGGCTATCTTGAACGGTCAAGACCCAAGGCCCGCTCCGGGTCCCAGGTCTCCATATTGTTGATCCCCCAAAGCGCCATCCTGGGGACCTATGACGGGGATCCCACTGGACTCTCTGCGGATATATTCTGGGGCGATTCGGAGAATTCACATGAGCCTATTCAAACCACGGAATTGGACGATGAAGGTCGGTTCCGCTTCGAGGGTTTGGCTCCAGGCATGTACTCCCTGAGGGCTCGACATGGCGTCCATGCAATCCTGAAGAATGTGCCCCTGGGAGAAGGTGAAGAGCGGCACGTGGAGTTGACGCCCATGGCCTCCTCCCAATTGCTTGGGGGGCGGGTTGTGATCAAGCCGGGGGGCCAGGCCGTGTCCCATGCGGAAGTCCACGTGGGTTACCACGCGATCGGTATTCCCAAGGCGCTGGAGCAGGGAACCGCGAGGGTCGAAACCGCCGACGAGGAGGGGCGCTTCGAGCTGGGATTGGGCGAGGGGCTTCGAACCAGCGTGCGGGCCGTGGCCCCTTGGGGCGGGGAGAAATCTATCAACTACATGGATGCGGAGGCGTGGCTCGCAAAAGGCGCAGCGCTTGTCGAAATTGCGGCCGCGGCACGCTTGTCCGGGCGAGTTGTTGATTTGAATGGCAAGCCAGTTGCAGGCGTGCGCCTTGAGTTGAAGAAGACGGTGTCGAAAAAATCGATGGTTCAGTCGGAAAGCTATTCGCGCATCACGACCACCGACATGGAAGGGACTTTCAACTTTGGGGATGTGCCTTCGAAAGAGACCCTGATTGTGGTTGCATCCAGGTCCAATGAGGAGGGCTCGGGACGCTCGCCCGGTCAAGTCCTCGGACTCGTGAAGCTAGGCCCTGGGCAGACCCGCGAGGATTTTATATTGCGTTTGGGGTTGCAAGGTCGATTGACAGGGCGCGTGCTCGATCAGGGCGACAAACCGTTTGATGGCGTCATCTTGGAGGTCTCCAATTCGGAGGGCATGGCGATCGCCTCGACCATCAGCGACGGCTTGGGGGGCTACTCGATCGAAAGTCTGCCCTCCGAGCCCGGCAACTTTTTCGTGGTAGAACTGCGCACGGATGGCCTTGTGCTGCACCGGGAAACCGTGGCGTTTCCTCGGCGGCAGAAGGGCAAGCCAGAGGACCGGATCATCACCAAGGATTTTCGCGTCGCTCGCAAATCACTCGTGTCGGGCTGGGTACTCGATGATGAGGGCTACGGGGTCGGAAGCGTACGCGTGTACTTGACCCAAAAAAAGGGGCGCAAGAGTGCACTGGGTGATGGCCTGAGCGACTTCGACGGTTCCTTTCAGTTTCTGGTTTCAGAACCCGGAGAGGGCAAGATCGAGGTCGCCCTGCGGTCGCGCGCCTGGCAACTGCCCAAGGGAGTGAGCCGGGAGCTGCCCAACCCACTGTTCAGTCCATTGATCATCGATGTGGAGCGCTCGGCGTTGGAAGCCCGGGCACAGGTTCGCGGAGAGGTCCTGGTGGAAGGTTCCGCCTCGGCGGTGCCACGCTTGCGTATTCAAAACGCGCGCGGTGGGACTTTGGTCACCGATGGCTCCAGGTTCTTCCTGACGGGCATCACCCCCGGTCGCATACGTTTGAAATTGAAAGCCAATGGCATGGAGTCACGGTCCTTGCCCTCAGTGGATTTGACGCCCGGGCAGAATTTGGATCTGGGTTTGATTCGCATGCACTGGGGCTGCGACCTGAACCTCGAGCTGACCGGCACCAGTGGTGCAAAGTTGCCCAAGGGCAGCAAGGTGCGCTTGCAAAATCTGTCCAAGTACGAATGGGACCCGGACCGCAAGTGGCAAATCCTTGATCTATCGAAGAGCGTCAAGCGCGGTCGCCGCAAACCGATCCGCATTTCGAGGGGGGGCATAGCCCGTGGCATGTGGACGTTGGATGCTGAGATCCCCGGGTTCAAAAGAGTGGTGCGTAAGTTGAATCTCAAAAAGCGCAAGGCGAACATCAAGGTCAAGCTGGTTCGCAAGTGATGGTTTTGCTGGGGGACCGAGCGACTTATCTTGGTATTTCCCGTCAAGGAGGGGTCCATCGGGTAGCCGGGGCAGCCCTGGCCGAATGTGTTTGATGTACGCGAATTAAGTGGCTCTTGTCAATTTTCTCAGCGGTGGTGGGTGCCCCGATTGTAACCCTTCTCGCAGCTCCCCAGTTGGGGAGCACGGTTCAGGTAGATCCAAAGCAGGCGGTGCGTAAGATCGCCCACAAAGTGTCGGTGACGAAGCTCAAGGCGCCGACCTCGGGCGGCACGCGCATCTCGCCGACTCCCGGAGCGGTGCGAAGTGAATGGATGATTTCAGCATGGGCGACACCCAGGCCAACGACCTCGCGACCTATCACGACTATGCTGTGCAACAAAATACGGGGGGGGGGACTTTTCCCGCCTGCGCTTCCTAAGGACCCCGGCCAACAACCAACTCACGCTGACTCAAACGGACAACGTGCAGCGCATCACGTTGAGTCCGGATGGCATCGGCCTCCATACCGTCCCAGGCGTGTTCCTAACCTTTGGACCGGGATGTGGGGACAGCGGGGACGAGATCGTTCTGGAGGGCGTTCACGCTGCGCCGCATGCGCTTGGCGTGCGCGGGGATGGAACGATCAACACGACCTGGATCTACTCCGCCACGCAGCAAACCCTGACAATTGATGAGTTGCATACGGGCATGCACCACCGGGTCATACAGTCCTAACGGTCGTCGCCAGCCCGGCGCCCGGGCAGATCATGGATCTGCATTTGATTGGCATGGGCGATCAGGGGGCTTTAGCGTCCTATAATGGTACTTCTCAGCCCGGTTTGGTCGGGTGGGGATGGGATTGGTAGCGGGCAGTACGCGGGCCGGATAAGATTTGAGCATGCGAATGAAGTGTCTTCTATCACTCCTGACGGCAGCTTTGGGTATCCCGATGGTTGCCTTGCTGGCAGCTCCACAATTGGGCGGCACTGGGCAAATCGGTCTCCGATCTGCGGTAAGCAAACCCGTTGACAAGGCGGCGACGGCGCGGCTCCAGGTGCCGCCGGTTGGCATTGCGCGTATTCCACCCACCCGCACAGCCCGCGCCAGACCCAGGACCCGCACGGGTGTTCTCCAGACCAACGGTCCCGGCTCCCTGGCGGTCGTGATCAATGGCCGGACCATCGCAGCAAGCGCTGTCAACGGAAGTGCGTTCCGAATGCCCTTGCCAGGTAGTGGCAGGTGGTACAACCTTTCCATTTTTGTCCCCGCCACAGGGCAGGACGAACTCTTCATTCTGGGCGTTCCCAATACCCCTGCGACGATCGATGTGCCCTTGCTGGTGGGAATGCGCCAGAACAATGTATCTCACGCGGACCTTATCGTCCACACCACCTTCTGGGACGAGTGTTTGGCGCGTGGATGGTACATGCTGGCGCCCATTTCGCGGGGCATCGCCGGGTTTGATACGACCGGAGGCTCCACCCTCAACGCTCAAGAAAACACCAAGGCCGCCCTTGCTTGGGTGACCGCGAACTACCCGATCGATGGGGATCGCATCTATGGCGTCGGCTTTTCAGCGGGAGCGGGCTTGCTCGCCAGTTATGCCAGCCGGCACTTGGATCCGGCGGAACCCATGTTTGCTGCGATTGCCTACCACACAGGCTTCTGTGACTTGGTGGATATCTACAACAACTCCAGTGGCGGCGGGCAGTTGCAGCTCGAGACATTGCTGGGCGGGAGTCCCTCCACGTTGCCTTTTGAATACCGCAGGATTTCCAGCCTGGAGTTGGACCCCCTACGTCTATGGATTGCGAACGGAGATCATGGAGCTTGGAGTCTTGGGTCCATACCCATCCAGATTTGGTATGCGACGAACGACACCAATACGGGTTTGCTTCTGCATACCACCCAATTGTTTGATTGGATGACCTTGAATGGCAATGGCCCCGTGAGTGTGATTTCGGGAGTAAGCCAAAACCCCGCCAATGGTTTCCACAACTGGAGTTTATTGGACGAAGTACAAGTCTGCAATTGGTTTACTGGGCGGATCCTGAAACGTCCGGACAGAGGAGATCTTCTGATCGATCGCGATGCAACCTATCACGAATACGCTGTACAACAGGAAGTGGCGGGCAGCTTTTCTCGCCTGAGCTTCGCCAAAACCTTGGCGACCAATGAACTCGCGCTGACCCAAACGGACAACGTGCAACGCGTCACATTGAACCCTAATAGCATTGGCCTTTCTATTGCTCCCGGGGCCTTGCTAGCCTTGAACCTGGAGGCGGTGGACAGTGGGGATGAGACCGTCCTGGAGGGCGTTCAAGCCGCGCCGTTTGGCGTACATCGTGATGGAAACATCAACACAAGCTGGGTTTATTCCGCTGCGCTAGAAACCCTAACCATCACCGAGTCGCAGCCGGGCATGCACGTCTGGTCCATACAGTTCTAGAGGTCGTCGGGCTCTTCCGGCTGGGGGAGCAGCGACGGGTACTGGATCTCGTAGGAAGGCGGGTGCAGTACACCCACCAGGAATAGGTAGGCTTCGGCGGAGTCCAGAGCCTCCTCCCGGGCGATGGGAGTGGACAGGACCCACGCCATGCGGTTGGGTGCGTCGCGGGTCACAAGCACCAACCCTTGGGCCAAACGCGGGTCCCATACGCCGTCGGCTACCAATTCGATGCCATCCGTGGTCACGTTCTCGTCCACAACACCCCGTTCACGCATGCATTGGAAGTGCCCCTGGGAGAGTTCAAGCCATTGGGAGACGCCCGGCGATCCGGTCAATTCCATGAGAGCCTCCAGTGAGAGGCTCAGGCGCTTGTCGGCACAGGGCTCCGCTATCATGCGGTCGACCCACGGCTCATGGAGTATTTTCGAGGGATCCAAGGTCTTCTTGATATCGACTGCCGGCGTGGGAGAACCTTCGGCAGAAACTTATTCAGTCTCGTTTTTCACCCCCTCTGCTTGACCCCATACCCTGGCATGGCTATATTTCGCGGCCTATGGCGAGGTAGCTCAGTTGGTTAGAGCGCAGGCTTCATAAGCCTGAAGTCACGAGTTCAAGTCTCGTCCTCGCTACCATTCTCCTTTTGGGCCCGGTACCGCGCCAGAAGGCCCGTTCAGCCGACCTGGCTGACCCTGAGAGTGAACCGCCCCACGAAAAAGGCCCGACCCTGCGCTTGCAGGGGCCGGGCCTTTTTCGTGGGGCGGTTCACTCTCAGGGTCCTATGGGGAGGCCTTGCCTACAGAACGAACAGCATTTCGCGGTACTTGGGCAAGGGCCACAGATCGTCGTCTACCGTGATTTCTAGGGCGTCGATCGCGGCCCGCAAATCACCCATGACCGGAACCACCTGCTCACAGAATATCGTGGCAGCTTCGGCATCTCCCTGGTCCAGGGACTCCACTTGGGATACTTCTTCGCGCAGCAGGTGGGATGCGTTTCGGGCGATCGAAATGCGTTCCGTGATATGGGCGAGGTTCTCCAATTGGGGAGCCACAGCATCCGCGCCCAAGAGGTCTTTGACCTTCTCGGCAGCTTCTGCGGCACGCAGCTGGTAGGAGACCGCAGCCGGTAGGACCATTGTATCAGCGATGTCCAAGCAAGCCCGGGCTTCCACCTTGATCTTGTTGGCATAGGTTTCGTTTTGCACGTGGAAGCGGGACTCCGCTTCCGAGCGTGAAAACACACCGTACTTTTCGAAGAGTTCCACGTTGGAACTCATGGCCCAGTCCTGTAGAGCTTCGGGGGTCGTGGGGCGGTTGAGCAACCCACGTTCCTTGGCTTCGGCGGTCCACTCGGCGGTGTAGTTATCACCGGAGAACAGGATGCGGCTGTGCTGACGCAAGCAAGCCGAGACCACGGTCTGGGCGTTGCCATCGGTGAAGCCGCCCAGGCGTTCGATCTTGTCGGACAGGTAGTCCAAGGACTCCGCCAGGATCAGGTTCAGGAAGGTGGCGGGGTAAGCGGCACTTTGCTCGGAACCCAAGGCGCGGAATTCGAACTTGTTGCCGGTGAAAGCCATGGGGGAAGTGCGGTTGCGGTCCGACACATCCTTGGGCAGATTGGGCAGGGCGTCCACGCCCAGGCGTACGGTTTCCACACCCCTGGGGGTTGTGACCGTGCCGTCGATGAGCGCCTTGACCACGCCCTCGAGCTGGGAGCCGAGGAACAGGGACAGGATCGCGGGGGGAGCTTCGTTGGCACCGAGCCGGTGGTCGTTGCCAGCAGAGGCGATGGAGGCGCGCAGGATGTCCTGGTGCTTGTCGCAGCCGCGGATGAATGCGGTCAAGAACAGGATGAAGGACAGGTTCTTGTGGGGCGTCTGGCCCGGATCGAACAGATTGCGACCCGTGTCCGTAGCCACCGAGAAGTTCAAATGCTTGCCGCTGCCATTGAGGCCCGCAAACGGCTTCTCGTGCATCAATGCGGCCATTCCGTGGCGTGCGGCGACTTCGCGCAGCACCTCCATGGTGAGCATGTTCTGGTCCACGGACACCGAGATGCCCTGGTAGATGGGAGCCAATTCGAACTGGCCGGGGGCCACTTCGTTGTGGCGCGTCTTGGCGGGCACGCCGAGCAACCAAAGCTCGTGCTCCAGGTCCTGCATGAACTCCAAGACCCGCGGACTGATGTTGCCGAAGTAATGGTCGTCGAATTCCTGGCCCTTGTAGGGCGCGGCACCGAAAACGGTGCGGTTGCAAGCGATCAGGTCGGGGCGCAGCTTGTAGAATTCACGGTCCACCAGGAAGTACTCCTGCTCACAACCGGCCTGGGCGTTGACACGCTTGACATCGGTTTCGCCGATCAGATTGAGGATGCGCACGGAAGCTTTGGAAACGGCTTCGCAGGAACGCAGCAGGGGCGTCTTCTTGTCCAGGGCTTCGCCGCGCCAGGAGCAGAATGCGGTGGGGATCGTCAAGGTTCCGCCGCCGGGGCCCTTGCGCACAAAGGCGGGGGATGTGGGGTCCCAGGCGGTGTACCCACGGGCTTCGAAGGTGGCGCGCAATCCGCCCGATGGGAAGGACGACGCGTCGGGCTCACCTTGTACCAGTTGGGAGCCTGAGAATTTCAGAATGGCTTGGCCGTTGCCGGAGGGCTCCAGGAAGGAGTCGTGCTTTTCGGCGGTCGAACCCGTCATGGGCTGGAACCAGTGGGTGTAGTGGGTGGCACCGTGGCCGATGGCCCAGTCCTTCATGGCGCGGGCCACTTCGCCGGCGATGCTCTCCTCGAGCTTGACACCGCTTTCGATCACCCCTCGTAGGGCGATGTAGACGTCGGTGGGCAGACGATCCCGCTGGACGGCATCGTCGAAGACGTACAGGCCGAAGGTGTCGGGAAGACGGTCAGAGGAGGTGAGGTTAGAAGCCCGGTCGGACTTGGTGCGGGGATCCGTAGCGGAGATCTGACGGATCGCTTCCTGGCGCAGGTGAGCAGTCATGGGGACAAAGCGGAAAAAGGGGTAGGGTGACGCTTTTGTGCAGTCCCAAAAATAGCGCTCCCGGGGCAGCGGAAGAAGGGCCGGCGCCGGGATTTCGTCAGGTCTTCCAATTGAAGCCCGGAGTTGGACCGCTCTTCGTCTTGTCCCGGGATTGAAAAGGCACGGAGAGCATGTCTGGAATGGCACCTGGCCTGCGTTTTCTTGTTCGGGACGGGCATCTGGGGGGCCAGAATGGGGCCATGCGTCTTCTTCTTTTGATTCTCGCCTTTTGGGTTGGTTCCTGCGTCTCATCTCCCTTGCCCTTGGACGGGGGACAGGTGCGCCGGGACCGGGCAAGCGATTGGCAGCATGCTCAGGTGACCCTGGTGGTGGACCACGATCTGCGGCACATTCGCGGCACAGCATTCCTGCACGTGCGGTCCCTGGAACCCGCCACCCACAACATCACCCTGGACCTGGGCCCCTTGCGCCTGTCCGGGGCGGTCAAGGACTCGGCGGGGCGTGCCCTCCAGGTCCTGTCCTCCATCGGCTCCCAGCGAGAGCTGAAGTTGAACATGGCCCTGGCTCTGGGCGAAGAAGAGGTGCTGGAGGTGCAATACGACGGCACATCCGGTCCAGGTCTGGGCTTCGAGCAAAGTGCTGGAGGCCAATGGGTGCGTTTGTATGGGGGTGCTTTTTTCCCCCATGTTCACGGGCGTGGGCATTTCCCCACCCTGGACGTGAGCCTGTTCGTGGATGGCGAGTCGACCGTGTTGGGACCTGGACAACGTCTTAGGGAGTCCGGTGGCAGAGAGGGGCCAGGGCCTGCCCACTTCCGTATCGCCAGGCCTTCCAACCCCCGCTCCATGAACTTCCTGGTGGGGCCCATGCAGTCCCTTGCCCTATCGGGTGACGACGAGGGCTGGTGCACGCTCACGAGCCAAGATACCAGCAAGGTCTGGACCCAAGCTTGGATGCGGGCACGCGCCACGGATGCCCACCCGGGGGCGCCGTGCCGGGTCGGTCTCCTGCCAGCCTCTTTGGGATTGTCCGGTTGGCAAGGCGGCTGGTTGGCGATCCCCCTGGGCCAGGCACCCAACCCCACCCGGGCGCGCGATTTCTGCCGCCGCCTCGTGATCGAACAGAACCTGAGGCAAGGGCTTTTGCCCGATAGCGACGCGGCGCACTCGCTCGTTTCAGCGATGGTGACTCAGGCCCAGGCGAGCGAGGGTTTCGATCCCCCCGAGCCCGAGCCGGACCGCATGCGACGCGGTTTGCAAGCGATGGAGCAGGAGCTTGGGGCTGCAGCGTTTGAATCCTTGCGTACCGAGTTTCTGCAACAGAGCCGCGGCAAAGCCCTCGGGGTTTGGGAGTGGGCGCGCTTCGCCGAACGTCGCTCGGGCCTATCCGCCCAGGCCCTGTTCGAGACCTTGACCGGGCGCTAACCCGGACATTTCATGAACACGCACCCCAGGCTTCGCAAACGGGCCCCTCTCGCTCCCTGACAGGACTTTCCTAATTTTGCCTTCCTCGACAATGCTACCGCATTGCCTGCGGGGTCGAAATTCGCAAGGCCCTGCCAGAAACCGAGTTGCTGTGCCTCGAGCATGTCTTCATGAAATGTCCGGGCTAAAGCAATCCGCGGAAGTGGTCCACGGTGCGACGGGTGGCCTCTTGCATGTCGACCCGTTGGGTGTAACCCAGGTCGCGCTGCAGGAAAGCCATGTCGTAGCTGTGCGAGGTGGCCAGTTGCTGGGCGATGAAGCGCGACATGGCGGGGTCGCCCTTGCGTCCAAACCACTTGTGCATGGTTTCGAGCACGGCGCCCACCCTGTAGGCGACACCCAGGGAAACCTGGCGCTTCACCGGGGGCAGGTCCAGCGCGCTCAGAACTTCACCGATCCAAGCCCAAAGCTGAATGGGGTGGGTCTGGTTGAGGAAATAGGCGCGGCCTGCGATGGGGGCATCGGCGCTGAGTTGTTCGGCGGCTAGCACGTGGGCCAATGCGCCATTTTCCACGTAGGTCATGGACACCTGATTGGTGCCCGGGCCGACCTGCATGAGGCGGCCACTGCGGGCGCGGTTCAGAAGCTTGGGCAACAGGTGCGGATCCCCCGGACCGAAGATCAGGTGCGGACGCAGGGTGCAGGTGTGAAAGTCCCCTTGGCCATTGGTGGCGAGCACGACTTTTTCGGCCAAGGACTTGCTCTCTGGATAGGGCGCCAGAAATTTGGAGGCGTGGGGCACGTCCGGCCCCGCGTTGATGTGATCGGTGCCATCGAAGCAAACGCTGGGGCTGGAGGTGTGTACAAATCGGGTCACACCCGCGTCCTGGGCCGCGGAAAGCAGCACTTTGGTGCCCCCATAGTTGGGGCGCATGTAACTTTCTCGAGACCCGGAGACCCCCGCCTTGGCCGCGCAGTGAATCACGCATTCCACGCCTTGCAGGGCCTCCACCAGCGCCGGGCCGCCGTCCGCTAGATCCGCTTGAAAGTTCGCCACGCCCAGCGCTTCGAGCTCGGGGTAATGGCCCCGGGAGATCGAACGCACCTGGTGTCCACGGGAAAGCAATTCGCGCACCACCGCGCTGCCCAGGAAGCCGCCTCCACCCGTGACTAGAACGCGCATGGCCTAGGCAAACTGCTCGGTGGCCCACACCTTGAGCTCGTCCCGATGGATCTTGGCGTTGTGGCGCACATCCACGGGGAAGGACTCGTGGAACAGGAACAGTTCGATGTCCTCGGTGATGCCGTAGCGCTTGCCGATGGTTTTCAGCTGCATAGCGAAACCATCGCGCATGATCTTGGTCTTGGGCATCTTGCCGGGCAAGGGTTCGACCACCAATACGGGGCGTTCAAAACCAGCTTCGCCCACGCCCACCAAAGCCGTGCGAATCACGTATTCGTGGGTGTTGAAAATGTTCTCGACGGCAACCGGGAAACGCATGCCAGTTTCGGTTTGCAGGCGCTGCGCCAAGCGTCCATGGAACCACAGGCGCCCCTCGTCATCGAAGCGCCCGGCGTCGCCCATGCGGTGCCAAAACCCACCTTCGGGGTCGGCGATTTTGGCGTGTTCCGTGGCCTCCTGCTTGCCAAAATACTCGGCGGTCACGCTGGGGCCTTTCACGCACACTTCTCCGAGCTCGCCAGGTTCCATGATGAGTTCCGGTGACCAGGTTTGAATGGTTTCGTCGGTGATGGGGATCAGGACGACCTCTTGCATGGGGATCGGAAGGCCCACGCAGGTGCCCATGCCCGTATCGACCTCTTCCACCAGGTTTGGAACCACGTCACGCCCAGCGATGGAACACAGGGGCAAAGCTTCGGTGGCACCATAGGGCGTGAACACGTCCGCGTGGATATCGAGCACCTTGTGGAACTGCCCGATCAGGTCGATGGGCACGGGTGCGCCGGCCACCAGCACGCGCCGCAGGCGCCCTAGTTTGTAACCCTGGTCCACGCACCACGGAACGACCCGGCGCCAGATGGCGGGGGAGCCAAAAGCCGTGGTGATGCCCAGCTTTTCGATGGTGTTGTAGATCTGTTTCGGGTCGCAGTCTCCGGGGTGGCTGGGGTCGAGCGGCGGGAAGACGCTGGTCATGCCGAAGGCCACATCGAATAGGGCGAACAGCGGCAGGCCGGCCATGTTGATCTCGCCGGGTTCGAACTTGTACAGCTCGGCAAGCGCGTCCACCTGGGCTTGGAACATGCCGTGCGTGTAGACCACGCCCTTGGGCGGGCCGGTGCTGCCGGAGGTGAACAGGATCGCGGCCGTGTCGTTGGCGGTCGTTTCGCTGTGCACGCGTTCGCCTTCCAGGGAACCTTTGCGTTCGATCTGGGCCAGGGTGCGCCCGCCCCAGAAGAGGCGGCGCCCCACGGTCACGGCCAACTTCACATGTTGGAACGACGCGGGGAAAAGCTTGCGCACGGCGTGAGCCTTGGGCACTCCGATGAAAACATCGGGCCGCACATCGGCCAGGGCGGCCAGCAGGCGCTTGCGGCCTATGCCTGGGTCGGCGACCACGGGTATAGCGCCCAGGCGGAACAGGGAGTGCACCACGGCCAACAGGTCGGCGGTGGGGTGGATAAACACGGCGCAGCGTTGCCCCGCTCTTACACCATCTGCCCTCAGACCCGCAGCGATGTTTTGGACCCGGGTTTCGAGCTCGGCGTAGGTCGTACGTTGCCATTCTCCCGCCTTTTGCCACACCACCGCATCGCGCGAGGGCGATTCGGCGGCGCCGCGTGCCAGGGCATCCGACATGTTGAGCTTGGCAACCTGGGACATGGTCATGGGGGGCGGGTTGGGCATGGTTCTAGGTCAGGGGGTTGCGATCCATGAACTCTTGCACGGCGTTTAGGCAGCGCTCGGGTTCGTCCTCCCACAGGAGGTGTCCCACATCGTCGAAGGTCACTGTCTCCGCCTTCGGGAATCGTTCCTCAAAACGCTTGCGGAATTCTAGGGTGAAGACCCAGTCCTTTTCGCCCCATAGCAGTAGGGTCGGGATGTGGGTGAGTTTGCTCAGGTTGCCAGCGACATGTTCCAGGGTCGCGTAACTTTTGTGGGATTTACGCAGGGGAATGTCGCGCACAAAAGAGCGCACGGCAATGCGCTCGCGCAGGTTGCGGAAGGGTGCCAGGTAGGCCTTTTGAACCGTGGGGGAAAGGTCGCGTTCGGTGGCGTGCTTGACGGTGATCCTTTCGAAGAGCCCCAGCTTGCCCATCAGCAAGGCATTCAAACCGGGCAAGCGCGCCGTGCGAATCAGCGAGTGCGCCTGACCTCCGGGGAAGGCGGCCGTGTTCGAAATTACAAAGCGCTCAAAGCGCTCCGGGTGCCGGCCGGCCAAACCCATGCCGATGGCGCCGCCCCAATCGTGCACCACCAGGGTGATGCGCTTGAGATCGAGTTTCTCCACCAACTGTTCGATCGCACCGATGCGGTGTTCCAGGTCGTAGGGGAAATCCTGGGGCTGCTCCGACAAACCCATGCCCACATGGTCGGGAACCACCACCCGCATCTGACCCTTGTGGGCTTCCACCAAAGCGCGGTAAAAGAATGACCAGGTGGGATTGCCATGCAAGCACAATAGCACCGGCGCGTCCCTTGGCCCTTCATCCAGGTACGACATCTGCGCACCAAAGACCTCCAGAATATTCGGATCGTAGGGGTATAGATCGCCGACACTCTCCCGGATCGACTGCACTCGCGCGGAATGGGTGGGGCTCAAGGTGGGGGCTTGGGATTGGGTCACGGGGAAGGCTCTGGCAGCCGATATTCAGAAATCAATGGTGGTCCTCGGCGATGGACCCAGGCCCACAGAATCCTCAGGTTCCACGGGGCGCTCAGGATAGCAAGCCCGCGCCCCATTTGTAGCCCGACAGCCGGATAACCACGCTATTGTGGACCTGGGCACCTGACAGATTCATACGGTCCAATCGAGCGCTGATCTAGTCGCGGTCCCGCTGCCACTGCCATTTCACCTCTTGCGACCCAACACTGCAGACCGAGATGACGTGATGCTCTGTGATGTGCTGTTGGGCTAGGCGGGAGTGTTGTCCGTGGGTCAGGCGCAGACGATCGGGCTCCACCGGGCCGGTGAGGCGGCACTTTGAGAGTTCGGTGATGCCCTGGCCGGCGATTTTGAGGGCGGATTCCTTGGCGGTCCAAAGGCGGGTGAAGGCTAGGGCGTCCACTTCGCCGAGCAGCGCGCTTTCGCTTTTGCTGATCACGCGGTGCCAACCCGCCACCCGTGCCAGACGGATCGGTTCCACATCCACGCCGAGGGGATCGCGAGCGATGGCGACGGCAAGGCAATCGCGGCAGTGGGACTTGGAAATGTGCCAGCCATCCCGCGCCAAGGGTTTGCCGCGGGGGTCTTTTTCAGGGACCCAAGGTGCCAGGTCCAATTGCGCCATAGCTTGTTCCAAGAGGTCTTGGGCGGCACTGCTTTTGGCCGCGCCCAGGTCGCACGTCGGCAAACCCTGCGCGGCTTCGAATCGGGCCATCAGAACCAGCACACTCATGCGCTGATTCTACACCAGTCCGCGGACGCGTGGGGGAGAAGGCTCAATTGCCGGGGACGGCGCGCAGGGGATCATCGTCCTTCCATAATACGGGGACCGAGTCTGCGCCCGCCGTGCCCGTTCCCGCGGTCAGCGAAGTGCCGTCGGGGAATAGCCGCAGGCCGGCCATGGTTTCCGAACTTCCGGTGCCCAGCGATCCGTCCTCGATCAGGAATCCGGTGAAGTTGTAGCTGGGCATGAACAATCCATTGGAAGCCAGGCGCCAGTAACAAAGGTCCGTGTCCCCGCGTGCGTTGGTGCGAGTGCCGCCCGCGAGCAAACTGCCGTCGGCCATGGTATGCAGGTGGGATGCGCTCGAGGTTACACCAAAGAGTGTGAAGGGGTCCGAGGTCAGGCTACTGCCCAGGGCGACCAGTCCCGTTTGAAAGTTGGGGTTGGTGGCGTTGCCGAAGAAACCCATGTCGGGCGTGCCATCGGGCAGGACCCGCCAGAAAGCAGCGCGCGGAACGCTGGAGCCCAATGGGGTCACTTGGCCTGCGACCACCACTTGCCCCGAGTCGGAAAGCTGCACATCAAGGCCCATACCAGGACCCGAACCTGCGAAGGTTCCCTGTCCAACGACAATGCCATTGCTGTCGAAGTTCGTGTCCAGGTCGCCGTTTTCCAACACGTGAACCAGCATGAGGTCCATGCCAGCGGAAGTGGGGTTGTAACCACGTCCTGTGTAATAAACACCACCGGCGCCGTCGATGCAGATGGCCTCAGGGTGGTCCGATGCGCCCGAACCGAGCTTGGTGCCCGCGTTGCCAAAGGTGCCGTCGAGAGCAAGGCTGGTGGGGTCAAATCGCCGCAACATGGTGCGCGTGGTCGGGGCCTCTCCCCATTGGGAGAGGACCCAAACCCCACCCGTGTTTGATATTGCCAGATCCCGGCCGCTTTCCCGCATGCCGGCCACTTCCTGAATCAACACCGATCCGATCCAGTTTCCGTTGCCATCCCAATGGGCCAATGCCATATGGCTGTCCGAGTCGGCCACGTGATCACGGGCGTCGATCAGGCCAAAGATAGATCCATCGGTGGTGCTGCGGATCTTCACGGGCGTTAAGAAGTCGTAGCCGCTGATCGCGTTGAGCGCGTATTGACCGTTCGCACCGAAGCCCAGGTCTGCAGCCAGATCGTCCCGCACCGAATGCAGCGCGATACCCTGGCTCACATCGCCCGGTCCGCTTTGGATAGCGAACAGCAACGATTTGTCGTCGATTCCCCCGATGATGTGAGTCCACTCGGCAAGGCCGTCGGTCGCGGGGCTCTCCAGGGCCTCCACAAACCCGGCTCCACCCGAGAAGTACTCGGGGGTAAAAGTGTAGTCTGCGGAGGCGCTGGATCCGTTGCGCGACGCTTGCACCGTGAGTGTGCGCTGGATCGTGCTATGCACCTTGGGAGAAATGTAGCCCACCAGGTAAAAACTATTCGCCAGGTCGCGCACATAGTTGCCCACTTGGCCAAAGGCCTGGGTCAGGTTGGACAGGTTCTCGGCCAGCAGCCAGCCGTTGGGACCGATGTTTGCCAGTGTTGCGGTGTCGATCTCGGAGCCGACTCCAATGGCCTGCATGTTGTAGCGGTTGGGACTGGCTTCCACGAAGTCGGCCACATCCTGGGCCGAGTACAAACCTGCCTGGTCCGTGCCGTCGGTAAACGTCACCAGGGTCAATGACTGGAACTCGGCGACCGACTGGGTGGTGCTGAGTGCATCGTCCAAAGTGGCCAAGCCGTCCAGGATCGCACCGTACAGATTGGTGGAAGTGGACGTGACCTGGATCAGGTTCACGTTCTCCACGGCTTCGGTGAGCAGGGCAGCATCGTTGGTGAAACCCAGGGGCGTCAGGTTGTTGAGCAGTGCGGGCGCGATGTCCAGTCCTCCAAAGAAGAAGGAAATGGCCAGGTAGTTTTCCTCCGACTGGGTGACCACGTTGATGAATTCCAGGGCCGCGTCAATTTCCGATTGTTGGCCTTGTGGCGTTTGCGTTACACTGCCGGACAGGTCGAGAAGCAGGTGGGAGAAGGATCGAAAGATCCGCGGCCTGGGCAGCAATTGCTGTTGACTTTCGGTGGGGGAAACCAGCTGGGTATCTTCGAATAGCTGGAAGTTTGCACTGGTCAAGCCCGCAACGGGGTCATCGTTCTCGTCGAGCACCTGTACCAGCACGGACATGCGTCCCGGCAAGTCGATGCTCAGGGGGTCGCCCGTTCCGCCAGCGTTCACGATTTGGTTGGGTTCGCCAGATCCAGAGTTGGATCCCGAGTTGCTGCCGAACGGGTTGCCATGCCCGCAGCCGGAAAGGATGACCAGGGCCGCCGCAGCGACACAGGTGAGGGTGGAGCGTAACTTGAGCATCGAGGAATCGCCAAGGGGTGTGGGCGCGTCAGCCTCCGAACCCCTCGTTCGGTGGGTGCCTGATGCGCCATGAGGACGATCGTGCCAAAGCCAATGACTCGAATTCGAGTGGTGCCCGTCCACTGGGTGGGAATTGGGGTTGGTTTCCCGGTAGCGGGGTATCGTGTTTGACACCGTATCCGCCTGACACCGTGTATTCACTCAGGTGCTGTGGCCTTGCGCACCAGGTCCTGCTGGAAGTAACCCGAGCCCATGCCCGCGTCGACCACGATGCCCTGGGCGTTGATACCTGCGGCGCGCGGGGACAGCAGAAACAGGGCCGTCGAGGCCACCTCGTCGGTGGTCACACCCTTGCCCCGCATGGTGGCTTGTTCCCCGTAAAGATAGGCGTCGGCGTAACCTGGGATGCCGGCGGAGGAGCGTGTTTTCAAAAGGCCCGCGCGTACCGAGTTGACCCTCACCCCGCTCGATTCGCTCAGGGACTGGGCCAAGAATACCACGCTGGAGTCCAAGGCTGCCTTGACCGGGGCCATATAGCCGTAGTTCTCCGCCGCCATGGTGGTCGTCGAGATCGAGATGGTTACCAGGGAGGCGTCATCGGCTAGGCGCGGCCGCAGGGCATTCGCCAATTCCACGAAGGAAAAACAAGAGACCTGCATGGCTTCAAGGAAGTCCTTGCGCGGCGTTTCCACGAAGGGTTTGAAGCCGTCCTCGTAGTTGGCAAAAGCGATCGAGTGCACCACGCCTGCCAGGGGCGCGAAGGCCTTGAGCTTTTCGGCGAGCCTCGCGATTTGCTGTTCATCGCTCACGTCGCAAATGAACACGGGGCAGTCGCCCACCAGCTTTTGGATCGACTCGCGGCGCTCTTCGGTGCGCACGCTATAGATCGGAATGGCACCCGCTTCCTTCAGACCCTTGGCGATGAAAAACGCCACACTGCGTTTGTTGGAAAGACCTGTGACCAGAACGTGCTTGCCAGCCAGCCCGAGGAAATCGCTTGCGGTGTCCATGGTGTTATTCGGCCAGGGCCAACACGCAGTTCAGGCGTGCAACCGATCCTTCGGGGCCGGTGACCTTGGCGCGGATGTAACGCGCGTTGGAAAGGGTTTCTGTGAGTTCGACCCTGGTGGTGAGGGTCATGCCCGGTCTGACCATTCGGCGGAAACGCGCGTCCTCGACCTTGGTCAGCACGGGCATGCCGCCGGTCAGGCCTGCACGGTTTTCGGTGGTGTAGATCAAAAGCGCGCCGCTCTGAAAGGTGTGCTCTTGGATCAAGACACCGGGCAGGATTGGATTGCCGGGGTAGTGTCCGCGGAACACGCTCATATCCGGCTGCACGGTCCAGCAGGCTTCCAACCACGCAACGCCCTCGTCATCCACACCGCTACCGGTGACTTCGTCCACGAATAGGAACGGATCCCGGTGAGGTAGCAACTCTTCAATGCCTTGGCGGTCGAGTGTGAGCATGGGTTACAGGCCTCCGGTGACTTCCAAAACGGAGCCGGTGATGTACGCGGCTTTGTCGGAGGTCAGGAACAGCACGGCGTCGGCCACCTCGGCGGGTGTTCCAAAGCGGCGCATGGGCACGCTGCTCTTGTATTGCTTTTTGAGGTCTGCGTCCAAGTTTGCCAGCAGGTCGGTTTCGATGAAACCGGGACTGACGCAGTTGACCGTGATCTTCTTACGCGCCACTTCCTTGGAAAGGGAACGCATGAGGCCTACTTGGCCCGCTTTCGAAGCGGCGTAGTTGGCCTGGCCGGCAAAACCCATGCGACCCGAAGGCGAAGTCACGAACACGATGCGGCCCTGACGGGCGCGCATCATGTTGAGCACGGCGAATTTGCTCATGAAGAAACCGCCGGTCAGGTTGATGTCGATCACCTTCTGCCAATCGGACTGGTCCATCGTCGCCGCCAGGTTGTCCACGCGTAGCCCCGCATTGTTGACCAGGGCGGCCACGGGAATGTTCTCCAGGTCGTGCCAAAATGCGGCGCAAGTGTCGTGGTTGGACACATCGAACTTCGACAGGAACAGGCGCTCGCGCGCGTCTCCCACCATCTCGCGCAGTTCAGCTGCGGCTTCTTCGTTGCCCGCATAGGTGCAGTGCACGCGCGCGCCTTCGTTCAAATAAGCCAGCACCATGGCGCGGCCCAGGCCGCGGGTGCCGCCGGTGATGACGACGTGTTGATCTTGGAAGCTCATGGGGAGTCGGGGTTAGGGCAGCAGGGAAGCGAGGCGCGTATCCACCTTGTGGGCGCAGATAGCACCATAGTTGGCGGCTCCGAGCCAGCCGGACATGATGATTCCCACCGATCCGGTGTGATACAGACCCTCGATCTCTTCGGATAGCCCCATGGAGTACTGCAAACCTTCGAATTTGGTACCAAAGGAAGTGCCGCGTGGGTGGGCGGTGTAGAACTGGAAGGAGAGCGGCGTGGCGCTTTCCACATGCTCGATCTTCTTCACGATGTCGGGCAGGTAGCCGGACAGGGCCTGAATCGTGTCCTGCTCCAGGTGCTCCTTGTTGCTGGCGTAGCTGGATTCATCCATGGCAGCCCAGTCCCCGAAGTTCGCGTTGGTCGAAGCCACGATTGTGTAGCGATCGCTGCCGGGCCGGCCTTTCGGGTAATAGAAGCTGTAGGTGCGGCTCTCGCCGTGCAAATCGCATAGGGCGTGGGAGTCGAAGGTGTCGCGCGTGGAGGTGAAGAACAGGTCGCTCATCCAGGGCAGGGTTTCCCCGACGCGCAGGCCCAGGTAGACCTGGCAGGAGGACGTGTTCAGGCGCACGCCTTGCGCGCCCGCGCAAAAACCGTCGCTGAAGTGATCCCAGCCTACCAGGTCGCCCATGGTGGAGAGTAGGTTGGCGTTGGAGATCACCACGCCCGCCTTGATAAAACGCTCGCCGATGCGCACGCCGGTCACGATTTTGTTTTCGACCACGATCTGATCGACCGAAGCGCGACCGAAAAGATCCACGCCACCGGTGCTCAAACAAGCACGCATGTCCTTGATCAATCCATCGGTGCCGCCCACGAAGGTGTACACACCCTTGGACATGAAGTTCGAGAACACGATGCCGTAACTGATCGCAGGGTCATCCAAGGACGATCCGTTGGCGTAACTGATCGGCTCCATCAGCAATCGATGAACGTCGTTGCGGCCGGGGAAGTACTCCTCGAACAACTCGCGTGTGGTGCGCCCGTCATCGTCATAGTAATTCATGCGACGCAGGGTGTCGTAAAAACCCTCGACCTTGGCCGCATCGCAACCTAGCACCCGCACCAATTTGTCGGTGAAGTCCTCGCGTGTGAAGGTGGTGTCGAATTGGAATTGGGGGTTGTCGAAGCGCACCCCGTCCAGTTGCACGATGTTATTGGCGATCTCCGGGCTCCAGTACTTGCGGCAGGTCTTTTTCATGCCGAAGGGGAAGCCGTGCAGGGAGATGTCGAAGATATGCCCGCCCGAACGTTTGAACCAGGTGGCCAGGCCTCCGAAGTTGTAGTGCTGCTCGAGCACACACACGCTGTGGCCTGCGCGGCCCAGAATGTTGGCGGCGGTAAGCCCTCCGAGCCCCGACCCAATCACGACCACGTCGTATTCGGCCTTGACATTCTTGAGCGGGTCCGAGGTGCTGGTTTTTTTTCCTGCCCGGTGGCCGGTGAAATACGTCTTGTCGCGCGGGGATTCCGTATTGGACATGGCGATGTGAGTCTAGGAGGGGGAGGCTCGCAGGGCGTGCGCGTTGGCCATTGCGATGCCGCTAAGCATAGCGCCCACGATGCCCAGAAAACCCTGGTCGGTGCCCATCAGGAAGAGATTTTCCAATTCCGTGCTGCCGTCGGGGCTCTTGATGGGGCTGCCGTAGACTACACCGCGGGTGTGGCCGGTGAAACGATGGACAGTGCGCGGGGTGAAGGTGTCCACGAAGACCGTGTGCTCGCGGATGTCGGGGGCAAAGGGCAGGATCGCTGCGTGGCCCGCTTGCCAGGCGCTTTCCTTGGCGGCTGCGTACTCTTTGACCGCGAAATCGAACCACTTCTGCGGGTGGGCGCGCAGGGTCAAACGCAGGGATGGTTCGTGTTGGGGAACTTGATTGTCGTAATGGTCAGGACAGCAGATGACACCACTTTGCACGTCGAAGGCGTCTTCTGGGGCCTCGTACATCAGGCGCTCGGCGCTGTTGAAGAAGGTGATAGTCTTGTCGTGGCCCAGTTCCAGGAGAGGCGTGTCCAGCAGGCTGATGCACTCCACAAACGTCATCTCGCCGCCGCACTTTTCCTCGCTGAACTTCTCCTCGAGCGGGTCGCCGCAGAGGGCCATCGTCTCCACCAAACCAGCGGAGGAAAGGATGCGGTCGGCTCGGATTTCGTGACCGCTGTCGAGCACCACACCGATCGCCTTGCCGTTTTCGTGCAGTACCTTGGTCACGCCCTGGTGCATGTGAAGCTGACCGCCGAGTTCCCGGAATCGGTCGCGCAACAGGTTCAGGATTGTGCGCACCCCGCCTTGGGGACGCGCAAAACCCTCCTCGTAGAGGCTCTTCCAAAGCACCACAAAACTGCCCCATTCGATATCGTGGGGCGTGGGGGATCCGTAGTAAAGAATCGGCAGTAGCAGCAGGTCGACCAGGCGTTCGTCGGTCAGGTACTCGGCCAGGCGAGTGCGCGCGAAAACCGGTTCTCCGGCGGTGGGCAAGGTCGGGTAGTCAGCCAGGTAGGCGCTCAGTCGGTCAAAGCCGTCGATTTGGGAGGGAAACTTTTCCGCTACCTCGCCACGCAGCAACTGGAAGTCGTTGGAGAAGCGTAATTTGACACCGGGGAAGGCGCTCTCGGAAACCCACTGTTGCCCCAGATGTAATGCGTCGTACGGAATGCGCAACTGGCGCAAAATACGCGTTAGCGGCTTTCCACGCACGCCCTTGTCCACGTAGTTCGTGAGCGCGTGCAGACCCACATCGAAGGGCCGTCCGGCTTTCTTATAAAAAGAATTCAGCCCGCCCCAGAGGGCGTGCCGATCGAGTACGACCACGTTTTGATCGTACTGGGCCAAGCGAATGCCTGCTGCGAGGCCGCTCATGCCCGCTCCGATGATGAGGGTGTCGCAGTAGGAAGGAAGCGTCTGGCCCATGGTCAAAGGAGGGTAGTGCAGGGCGCCGCAAGACGTGCGACACCTTGCTGAAATCGACCTAGACGCCGATCTTTAGTTCTTTCTCTGCCAATAGCGGCTCCAGGTAGTTGGCGCAGCTCTCGAGCGTGGCCAGCTCACCGTAGTTCTCCTCGGGAACCACAACGCCGTAGCGCTTGCGCAGTTCCATGACGATGTCGAGGAAATCCATGGAGTCCAATTCGATTTGGTCGCGCAACAGATCCGTTTGGTTGAGACCGTCGAGCTCCGCGTCGGGGGCGATGGTGGCGATGATGTCCTTGATAGCGAGGACGATGTCTTCCTTAGTCATCTCGATGGATAGGGGGGTAAGGGGAGGTTTTGTGAGGGTTAGAAGCTTGTGGCCGGATCAACTTTGAAAGCAGCCGATCACGACCACCGAGTTGATTCCGATCATTCCAAAGGAGATGTTGAGCAGCGTATTGATGCCCGAGGTCTCCTTCGGTTGGTTGAGTACCAGGCCGCGAATTTCGCAGGCCGGGTCAATGTTTTCCACGTTGATGGAGGGGTGCACCACGTTGTCTTCGAAGGAGGGCAGGTTGCCCGCCAATTCCAGGGCGCCGGCGGCTCCCATGGCGTGTCCGATGAAACTTTTGGTGTTGTTGATGTGCGTTTTGGCGCAGTCCCCGAACACGGCGCGCACCGCCTCGCACTCCTGCACATCGCCCAGCGGCGTGGAGGTGGCGTGGGTGTTGACGATGTCGATGTCTTCGGGGGAGAGGCCTGAGGCCGTGACCGCCGCGCGCATGCATTCGTTCTGGCGCTCGGGGTTGGGCAGCACGAAGTCGGTGGCGTCGGAGTTCACGTGGTGCCCCAAAACCTCGCCGTAGATGCGCGCGCCACGCGCTTGAGCGTCATCCAGGCGTTCCAAGGTGTAGATGCAGCCGCCTTCCGAAACCACGATGCCGTTGCGGTTCTTGTCGAAGGGGCGCGAGACCTGGGTCGGATCCTCGTGGGTTCCCAGGGCGCCTTCCGCCTTAAAAGAAGCGAAGATGCCAAAGGTGTGGATGCTCTCGGAAACGCCGCCCGCCAGGGCCACGTCAACCTGTCCCAACTGCAACATCTGCGCGCCCTGGATGATTCCCAGGTTGCCGCCGGCGCAGGCGCCGCCGATGCAGTAGTGGGGGCCGGTGATGCTCATGTTGAGCGTCACTTCACCCGCCGGGTTGTTGGCCACGGTGCGCGGGTTGTGGTGGTGGGACCAGAAGGAGAGGTCGAAGCCATACTGGGAGACCTCGTGGATCTGCTCTTCGGTTTCCACGTTGCCATGTTCGGTGGTGCCCACGTAGACGCCCACGCGATTGCGGCCGACCTTGTCCAGGTCCAGGCCGGAATCGTTCACGGCTTCGTTGGAACAGTAGATGGCGATCGAGCCCGCGCGTGTGCCACGGCGCAGGGCTTTGCGCTTTTGGTAGCGGGTGGCTTCGAAGTCACACACGCCAGCCACGGTCTTGCCAAAGTGTCGAATTTCGTAGGGAACTACCCCCGAAACGCCGGCTAAGAGGTTCTTGCGGAACTCGGCTAGGTTGTTGCCGTTGGGGCTGGTGAGCCCGACCCCGGTGATCACGATGCGGGGAAGATTAACCAATGTGGCGGTCCTCACCAGATGAAGGGATCTCGGGGATTTCGGCGTCGACGGCGTGCTCAGGAATGCTCGCGAGCTTTTTGCCGTCCATGCCAATACCGAACTTGAGCGCGGCTTGGATTGTGCGGCTGAGCATGCTCTGCGGATCGCCGAGGGCGCCGGAAACGGAGGTGAATACCAGCTGCATGACCGCGTCGGCGATCTCGCAGGTGGAGAGGATCGAGCGCAGGGTCAGGGCGCGCGGATCTTTGGATCCGAATTTGTCGTTCACGTGCTTCAACGTTTGCGACATGCCCGTGTGGAAATGGGCGAAGGCTACCTGCTCCCGGCGACGCAGGACCGTGGCCACGATAGACAAGGTGTTGCCCACGGGTGTGTGCATTTGGCAGCGGCGGTCGGTGTCGAAGGAGCTTTGTATGGCGCCCCATTCGATGAGCTGCTTGAGCGTGGTGCTGGCGGCGCCCTGTGAAATGCCGAGCTCGTTCATGACCTCTTTACTGGAGAGGGACTGCCCGGAGAGGACCAATAGGCCCCAGACCCGGCCGTGGACCCGCTTGAATCCGAAGCTTTTGAAGAATGCTTCGAACGTGGTAAGGGCCTCGGAAAGCTCGGGATCGAGGCCTTCAAAGGTCGCTTGGGGAGGGGATTCTGACTTGGGTGACATGGGAGAGGCTACGCTGACGCCTTCGTGGATTTCAGATTTTCTTGAAACCTGTGGAAAGGTTATAGGGGTCCTGGGGGGGCCTGGCCAGGCAAATCGCCCTCGATTCCCCGATAATGGGCCTTGGGAGGCGGAGAATTGGGGCCTACCCTCTCTAGAGCGTCAGGCTGGGGGTAGCCGATCCTTGAGCCATGTACCCGCCGCGGCAATTTCCTCGGGGATCACATGGTGTCCTATGGGATAGGTGTGCCATTCGACCTCGTATCCCATGGCGATCAATCGATCCCTGGCGGCCTGGCCCATGCCGGAGAGGACCGTGGGGTCCTGGCTGCCGTGGGCTTGGAAAATGGGGGTGGCTGCATTGGCGTCACTGCGTTCTGTTTCCACCTTGGCGTCGCAGGCCATGTAAGTTGACAGGAGCAAGATGCCGGCCAGGGTTTCGGGGTATCGAAGACCCAGGTGGAGGGCGATGGCGCCGCCCTGGGAGAAGCCTGCTAGAACGATTCGGTGGGCTGGGATACCTTTGGCGACTTCGTCTTCGACAAGCGCCTGAATCTGATCGGCTGAGCGCCGCACTCCTTCTTCGTCCACCCGACGATCGAAGTCCATTGCGAGGATGTCGTACCAGGCGGGCATGAGCATGCCGCCGTTTACGGTCACTGGGATGGACGGGGCGTGGGGGAAGATGAACCGAATGCCGTGGCCGTTGGGGAGGCCTAGTTCGGGAATCACGGGGGGGAAGTCGTGCCCGGTGGCGCCCAGGCCGTGCATCCAGATCACTGCGGAGGTGGCGTCGGTGGTGGGTTCGACGGTGACGCTGTCAAGCTGGGGGGTGGTCATGGGGGGGAGGGTAGGGGATTTGGTGTGGGAGGGGGAGGGTATTTCGGCGTGGGCTGCGTGCGAGCCTCTTCCCGTCCATTCCTCCCGAACTCAACAATCCTCCAAAACCAACCACCAGTTGCAACACGACCACAAACCACTACTTCGCCAGCCACAAGTCTCAGTCCCTGACGCATGACATTCATTCAATATTCTCCTGCAGCCCTCCTTGAAAGTGCTCCCCTCGAAATTCAGCAACAGCCCCAATGGGGATGGCTAGGTGGCAGGGAAACCCAGGTTTACCAGCGTACGTGCAGCATTTGGCAGGCTAGGCCGCTGCCTATGCCCAAAAGGGCAACCTCGTGGCTACTTTGGATGAAGCTGTCTTCCGCAGCTTTGGCGAGGGTGATCGGCATGGATACCGACCCGACATTGCCAAGGGTTGGGAAGGTGGAGTAGTCCTTATTCAAGTCAAGGCCCAGGCGTTCGAAGAGCAGTTTGCGGTGGGCGCTTCCAACTTGGTGTGTGATGACCTTGTCGATGGACGTGGGAGACACCGCGTGTTCATCCGTGAAGGCTGCGAAGGTCTCTTCCGCCAGGTGGATACCCGCTTGCAATAGGGCCTCGGAGTCCGTTTCCATGAGGGGCCCGCTGTTGCCTTCGCTGTGGTCGCCGGAGCAGAGGTGATTGAACTCGGTGGCGGAGCGTGCGGTGGTCCCGAGCAGTCGGGGCCCCTTGCCATTGGGACAATGTTGCAGTACGGCAGCCACCGCGCCCGACCCGATTGTGAGGGAGGAGAAGGCCGCTTTCAGATCCTTGCGGGTGACCTCTTCGCCGCGGTTCAACCAGGCCAAGGTCTCTTCGACCAAAGGACCACCGTCTTCAC
The DNA here is from genome assembly GCA_024228395.1 of bacterium. Lineage (GTDB taxonomy): Bacteria > Planctomycetota > UBA1135 > UBA1135 > NORP259. The sequence goes on from JAAETM010000155.1 coordinate 31,698, forward strand.
CGGAGACCACCAGGGCGGCCTTCATTTCTCCGCTTTCGATCATGTTGGCAGCCACACCCAATGCGTTCGCAAAACCTAAGCAGGCGTTGGACAGATCAAAGGCCAACGAGGTACGCGGCATGTCCAGGGCAGCGTGCACCACCGACGCCGTGGCGGGTTCCATAAAGTCACGGCACACCGAGCCATGGATCAGTACGCCAATGTCGGCTTTATTCACCCCGCAGGCATCCAAGGCCTTTTGCCCCGCCAAAACCGCCGCGTGGCTGGGGCGCGTGCCCTGGGGCCAGAATCGCCGGGTTCGAATGCCGCTCATCAATTCCAGGCGCCCGGTGTGCAGGCCGAGGCGTTTGTAGAGCGGGGCAATGCGCTGCTCTAGTTCTTCCGAACTGACAACTTTCTCAGGTAGGGCGTAAGCCAAGGATCCGAATCGTACATTTTGGTACTTCATGGAACGGGGAAGGTACGGTTCGGGGGAAGGCAGGGCCAGGGTGCAAGGTGGAATCGCAGCTTCTTTGACCTCGCCCGCGGTTCGGGGTCCCGTCGGGATGGGGTGGGGGAGGCCAGTGATCGACCGCGATAGCGGGCGCAAATGGCGAGTGTGTCCTTCCACGGCCATTTGTCAGTGGATTAGGTCGCTGGAGCGATCGGTGGCGAGTTTGTGCTCCTGCCATCTGGGGGATGCATCGATAACCAGTGGCAGCCGCGCCCGGCCCCCCCCAGGGGCCCGTCTGGTGCTGCGACCCCTTGCAGGAAGCCCGTGCAGCCCACGCAAGCCCCCAGGGGCCCCATGTAGATCAACCCCAGCGTTGCGTGCGCCAAGAAAGCTTGGTGGAGGAGTAAAGATGACCTGACTAGTAATCAACTAGACAACAGAGGCAGGACATCCTAAACCTCCTTTGGAATCCTGCGGGTGCCAATCCCGCCCGGAAAGGCTGGCCCCCATCCGGAAGCGAGTCTTGCGTGGGTCCGGGGTAACCCGGCCTGCGAAGCGTAGA
>JAAETM010000156.1 GCA_024228395.1 bacterium
AAACGTCCTGCGCATTGAGCCCACCTGGGCAGTAATCTCCACCACTGGGGTCTCCAGTGCACTCGTCGAATGAGGCGGCCCCTCCAGGGCAGTTGTCTGCTCCCGTTTGACCGCCAAATGGTCCCCAGCCTGTCCCACATTTATCGTAATCCGCGTGCTCTGAGCCCCCCGGACAACTGTCCATGGTAAAATTACAGTCGTCAGGATTGGGCTCGCCCGGAGGATTACAGCCGTCTTCGTGGGAACACTCATCCCCATGGCCACCTAAACATGTGTCAACCGAGCTGTGGCCACCCTCACATTGGTCTTCACTTGCGCCCCCAGCGTCACTACATATGTCCACATCTGAACTTCCCCCGGGGCAGAAGTCCAACGTCTCCGCTCCCCCTACACATGAATCAACGGAGGGTTCCCCACCGGGACAACGGTCATCCACGCCAGTTGCTCCGGTTGGAGTGGATAGGAATTCCAAGCGGGCAGTTTCGGGAGAGTGGGGGGAAGCGAGGTGGAGCGCGGGGGGGAGCATGGGGTGGATTGTAGGCAATTGTCAGCCAAACGGGGCTTCCGGGGAGGGGATCGGCGGTGCGGTGGCGGCAAAAAGGGCCGTGCACCGTGAAGTGAGTGACGCCCCGAGCGAGGCTGCCCCGCGGGGGCGGTTATGGTGTCCGCCACAGCGCCGGGGTTCGCATCAAGTTCTTTTTCGTGGTCCATGTCATCAGGGCCTGCAGAGGCAATCACATTTAATCTACTCGCTGGAGGCATGTTGGCAGGCAGATGCACCGAGGGAGGAGTGAACGCAAAGAATTTTGAACTACTTGTCTGGGACCCCAAGGTGAATCAAGAAGTAGCTAGATGCTGTTCGATAGAGGGTCAATGCGGGCCTGGTTCGGAGCGCAGAGGCTGCTGTGGTATCAGGACAAAGCCTGCGGTCGGCGCGGAGCCCGTGATTCAGTGCCGAATTGGCCACTTTGGCAGGTTTGGGGCGCTCCTGGATCAGCGCCGGGCACACCTCTTGCCTGGGCGAACTCTAGACACGAATCTTG
>JAAETM010000157.1 GCA_024228395.1 bacterium
CAAGATGGCGGGTTTGGCCCTGGTGAATCACAACACCGTGGCGCGGGCCTATCGCGATCTTGAGCAATTGGGTGCGGTGGCTGGCCAGAACGGGCGTGGGGTTTTTGTGACTCCCGAGGGGCCGACTATCGCGAAGGACCAACGCAAGGGAAGCACCTTGGAGGCTTTTGAACAAGCCGCCCTGGAAGCCCTGCGCGCCGGTCACGATCCGCAAAGCCTGCTCGACATTTTGCAGGGCTTGCATGGGCAGGTGCCCAGACTCTCCAAGCAGGACCCAAAAGGTCCGAGGAAATCAGCATGACTTCGATTCTAACTTTGAACAACGTGAACTACCGCATCGGCAAGAAGGACATCTTGCAGGATGTGTCCTTCGACCTGCCGCAGGGCGAGATCATGGCGCTCCTGGGTTCCAACGGCGCGGGCAAAACGACCTTGATGCAATTGCTCCTGGGCTTGCTCAAGCCCACCTCAGGTGAGATCACATCGTGCGGATTCATCCCCCACAAACAAGGCCGCAAGCTGCGCCCTTTGCTCGGTTTCGTGCCCGCGGTGCCTGATGTGTATAGCTGGATGACCCCGCGCGAACTGTTCAAATTCCTCGCGCCGCAATACAAAACATGGGACAAGGAAATCGCCGCCCAGGACAGTGAGACGCTAAAGGTTCCGCTCG
>JAAETM010000158.1 GCA_024228395.1 bacterium
ACCACCGATATCACCGCGGACATCGAACGACTGGTCGATGCTGCTGGCGTGCTCTTTGGCACGTGTCACGTTTTCCTACAGCACACCAGTGCTTCGCTCTTGATCACCGAAAACGCGGATCCGACGGTGCGTCGGGATTTGGAAGCATGGCTGCAACGTGCGGTTCCCGATGGGGATTCGATCTTTCGACACACTGCGGAAGGGCCCGATGATATGCCGGCGCATGTACGCTCTGCCCTGTTGAGTACGTCGGTGACGGTGCCCGTGACGGAAGGGCGGCTGGCACTTGGTATGTGGCAAGGTGTGTTTCTGTTTGAACATCGACACGCGGGACACTCGCGCACGGTTACGGTGACTGTGACGGGTGAGTGAGCAGGCGAGGGTTCTGCACTGTTGGACAGCGGCCAATCCGAACTAGATCAGTAACCAAAGGATGGAATAATCTGCGGTACAGTACATCCGTGCAATTTCTCCGGGTCGTACGCGAGTGGCGGTTGAGCGGTTACCCAACTGAAGGGTCTGCATTGGCGGGAGAATCTGAGAAGCTCCACGGAAGTACGGAGCCGCACATTATTCCCCCCTGCTTGCCGGTGGAGGAATGATCTGCCGGCACCATCCTTCCTTTTATTTGGAATAGTTCGTGACAAACTCCGACACCTGTAGTACTACAGGTGTCATACCAACAAGGAGACCACCATGACCCTTTCACCCATCGCCGCCTGGATCCTCACCTTCTTGATCCATTCCACGGCCCTATTTACCGCCGCCCACCTCGTCCTGAGAGCCGTAAGAGGCCCCGCTGCCAGGGTTTTGGTCCTGCGCGGAGCCCTACTTGGAGCTTTTGTGACCGCTTCCGTCGCAAGCTTCTCCACCCAGGGCGAAACGTGGACGCTGCCCGCAACCGAAAGCCAGGGAAGGATCATTTCGATGGCACCGGGGACCACCGCCGCCACCATCGAACAGGAGCCACCCGCCCTCGCCAACCTTGGCGAAAGGGCGGCAACCCGGGAACAAGCCCCAACCACCGCCGCCCCCTCCAGCCAGGCCTGGACTTGGCTGCCCATAGCCTTGAGCCTGCTGGGAGTCCTCGGCGTCATGCGCCTCGGCCTGCGTGAACGCGCCGCTTGGCGGCTGCTCCACCGGCGCAAGAAGATCGCGAATCGCGAACTCAGGCAAGAGGCCAGGACCCTACTCGGTGAAAGTCGCCTAACCAAAAGCCTGCGCCTGAGCAGCAGCGCCCGCATCAACGTGCCTATGGCGCTCGGAACCCGTGAGGTCGTGCTACCTGAGAAGGCGCTATCCGAATTGACCGAAGCACACATCGAAGCCCTATTGGCCCATGAACTAGCGCACCTGGTGCGCCGCGACCCACTCTGGCTGGGGGCGTGTCGATTTGCGGTGGCCCTAGCTTGGTTTCAACCGTTGCTGCGCTTGTTAGTGAAACGCTTAGAACAAGAAACCGAACTGGCCGCCGACGACTGGGCTGCCAAGCGCATCGGTGGCGGTATGAACTTGGCCGTATGCTTGGAGCGTGTAGGTAGTTGGCTTGCGGAAGTTCCTACTCCGGCGACGACTGCGGCCATGGCGAGCCGAGGCTCGGCACTGGTAACGAGAGTGGAGCGTTTGTTGGCAGAGGGCGCAGAGGAAGGCCGGCGTACGCTCTTTTCTGTCACGACGGCAACGACCATCGCACTCGGGATCTTCGCTTGCACCGGGCCTTCGGTTACGGCAGAAAACGATTCGAAACATGAAGGCCAGATGGGCGCACGATCAAAGCAAGCATCAATGAATGGGTCCAACAACCCTGAGGCCGGGAAGGTAACGACTCCGCTGTCAGAGCCTGGAATGAGTTATCACTACATAGCCGACGATGGTTATGCGTTTGGCTCTGACAATCTGGAAGACCTACGCAAGACGCTCAGAGAGAACTTACCTTCTGGCACTTTTGACGAAGCCCGCATCCAGGCACTCCCAAATTCGTACTTCGACGATTTTCGCCCCCTCAAAATGACTGATTTCGAGCCGGACCCCGCGAGCGGTCATACTACCGAACAGGGAAGCGATCCCGATCATGCAGTGTCCACGGACACTTCCCCCTCGAGCAAGGTTGGGTCGGAAAGTCGCCCTATCGAAATGATCACAATGACGCTCACCGCCTCGGGCGCGCGTGAAGGGTTGCCTGGGCAGCCCACCCGCAAGGAGAACTTGCGCGAGGATCTAGCACGTATCTCAAACTACTGGCGCAGCAAACATGGTCTAAGGGCATCTGACATGCAGAAGGGCATGCTCATGATCCACGTAGATGCACGCACGCCATTCAAATATGTGCAGGAGATCATGGAGTTGTGCGCGACGCGGGAAGTGCAAATTGCGAATATAAATGTTGCGCTCACGAGCAAGCCTACGAAGCGGACGGACTTCTCACTTCCCGTGGGCCATCAGGTTGTCGAGGAACTGGAGGAGGATCTGACAGGTAAGCAGGAAGGTGACTTGGCAAAATCTGGGCTCCAGATTCAATTGCGGGTTCGAACCATGATCGATCCTGGTCCGGGTGAATCTCCCCTTTCACTAACGATTCGGCTACCAGATGGGAGCACACAGCCTGAAGAGAGTTTCGACATCCCCCGGAATCAAGGTCTGGAGATTGACTGCGACCCGGACATCCCGATGGGCTTCCTCCTGGGCATGCTTGGGCGCTATGTCGAACAAGGTACTCGCATTACGGTTGTAGTGTCTCAATTCCAGGGGGAGCAGCGGTAATGTCAGATACGAGCAACGGGCCGGTCACCGGTCTCCAATTGGATGTCTTGCGCGCGCTTTGGAGCGCTGGCAACGCGAGTGTTGTGCAAGTGCACGAGGCTCTTTCGGAGCGGCGAGAGTTGGCTCCCACGACCGTGGCGACACTGCTGAAGCGCCTCGAAAAACGCGGGCTGGTGACGCATGAGCGCGAAGGGCGGCAGCACCTGTTCCGCGCGCTGGTGACCGAGGGGGCGGTGCTGTCCCAGGCCGTCGATCAGGTGACCGATGAGGTGTTTAGCGGAGACGTGACGGCTTTTGCTGCGCAGTTGCTATCCCGAAAGGATGTCAGCAACGGCGACCTGGCGAAGATCCGCGCCCTGTTGGACACCCGCCAATCCGAACTAGATCAGTAACCGATTGAAGGTGGGTGCGCGCCACCAGTCAAAGCCGAGGGTGGCTAGCTCTCTTCATCCGCCGCAACCTTCGAGGAAGGGAGGTGCCGCAGACTATCCTTCCACCTGCGAATAAGGGCGACCCGGCTTCGCCGGATCGCCCCTATTCGCAGGTGGAAGGATAGTCTGCGGCACCTCCCTTCCTCGAAGGTTGCGCCTCCCCCCCTCCCCCTTACTCCGCTGGGGTGTCGATGCCGCGCAGAGGGAACTTGGTCGACGGGGTGTGTTCTTGGGCCATGCGGGCGAGCATGGCTTCTACTCGGTCGGGGTGGTCAGCGGCCACGTCGTGTTCTTGCGAGAGGTCGACGGCCAAGTTGAACAATTCCGTTGTGGTCTTGGCTTTCTTGCCCAGTTGACGACGAACCAACATCCAGTCGCCTTGGCGCAAAGCTTGTTGATTTCCGTAGCCGGGGAACTCCCAGTAGAGAGTGCGGTTAGGGTCCGGGTCAGCGCCGCGTAGGACGGATAGGAAACTGTCGCCGTCCAGGTCCTTGGCAGCGGCCAAGGCCTCCGTGTCAGCGGCCTCCAGTAGAGTCGGCATGAGGTCCCAGAACGCCCCCACCGCATCACTTACGCCGCCGCCTTCGATGTTCCCGGGCCAACGCGCGATGAGCGGAACACGCAGTCCACCTTCGTACACGCTGCCCTTGGCTCCGCGCAGTTCACCATTGCTCTCGAAGAACTCGGAGTGCGCGCCGCCGATGTCATAGGTCGCACCATTGTCCGACGTGAAGAGCACGAGGGTGTCCTCGTCCACGCCCATCTCCTTCAATTGATCCAATAAACGCCCCACGTCACGGTCCATGCGTGAGATCATGCCCGCGTACGCCGCGCGCGGCGTGGGGTGTGGAAGGTAACCCCTCTTGCCGTCGTAGGGCGGATCATCCCACTCGCCGATGTAGGGTGCCATGGAATCCTCGGGCACCTGCAGGGCTAGGTGCGGGACGGTGTAGGTCAACAGAAGGAAGAAGGGGTTGTCGCCCTGCTCGCCGGTCCACTGCAACGCATCCTCGGTCATCATGTCGTGGGCGTAATGGGGTCCGGTCAGGTTCTTCCAGACGTTGCCTTCGAGTTCGACGCGTTGGTCGTCATCCCACAGGTGCGTGGGATAAAAGTTGTGGGCTTGGCGTTGGCATAGGTAGCCGTAGAAGTGATCGAAGCCTTGTTTGTTCGGGGCGCCGGTGGAACCGGGGCCGCCCAGTCCCCACTTGCCGATGCAGGCGGTCTTGTAACCTGCTTGCTGGAGGGCACGGCCGATGGTCGGTGTGTCGGGGAGCAGGGGCGTTTGGCCTTCCTTGTCGTGCTCGCCCCAACCGCCGGCTTCCCAGTTGTCACGCACGTAGGCGTGGCCGGGGTGCTTGCCGGTGACCAACGTGCAACGGGAAGGGGCGCAGACGGGGCTGCCTGCGTAGAAGTCGGTGAAGCGCATGCCTTCGGTGGCCATGCGGTCCAGGTGCGGCGTTTGGATTAGTTTTTGTCCGTAGCTGCCCAGGTCGCCGTAGCCGAGGTCATCGGCCACGATTAGGACGATGTTGGGTTTGCGGGTTGGGGCCGGGGTTGGGGCGGCGGTTTGGCACGCAGGAAGGAGGGCGAGTGCGAACAGGCAGTGGCGGAATTTCATGGGCTGTAGGATACGGGAATTCACCTAAGCTGGGCGGGTTTTGAATAGCGTGGCAAGCTCCTCTCATCTGCGGCTGCCGAGGATGGGTCATGGAAGGAATTCCAAAGGGGCACTTTCTGGAGAGCGGGGGGAAACGACGTGGGTCACGGGGGCGAGTGCGGGACCCTGGGACCGACTGCCCCTTACCCAGAACCCCCATGGCACGTAAGAAACGACACCAAAACCCCCCTTACCCTGATGATCAAATCGACTCGTTCCTGAAAGGGATAGATGTCAAGGACATCCTCTCCAAGGGAGGGCTACTGAGCCACCTGGCTGGGCGGCTTGTCGAAAGTTCCCTCGAGGGAGAGATGACCCATCATCTCGGCCATGGAGCCAATGACCCAAAGGATCACGGAAGCGGCGATTCCAGAAACGGAAAGAGCACGAAGACGGTGAAGACCGGCTTCGGAGAAGCAGAGATTTCGACTCCACAAGACAGGGATGGGACCTTCACGCTAGAGTTGGCAAAGAAGCGACAAACCCGAATCAGGGGGCTCGATGAAAAGATCCTTTTCCTGGATTCCCGAGGGATGACGGTGAGGGATGTCCAAAATCATTTCGAAGAACTCTACGACATCACCGTTTCGCCAGACCTCATTTCTCAAGCGACTAGCGCTGTTAGCGCGGGTTGTGGGAGCCTTCGGAGCACTCTAGGAACGTACGCAAGTGGGCCGCGCAGGATCTGCTTGAGGGGGCCGGACTGGAATTGGGCGCGCCGGACGCAGGGGGTGGCAAATGCCACGCCGCCCGAAAGACCGATCGCCATGGGGATCAGGAACTGGGCCTGCACGCTGGCTTCGACCACGATCGGGGTCAGCCCGACCAAGGTGATCAGGCTGGTGAACAGGATGGCGCGCAAGCGACGCGGGCCAGCTAGCATCACGGCAGGCCCCATCGATTTGATCATCGATAGCACTGGACTCTCGATTGCCAGGCAGAGCGAATGGGCAGCATCCAAGCAGGAAAAGCGAGGTTGGAGGAAGCTTCACATCGGAGTCAATGGAGCTGGCGAGATCATTGAGCAAGTCGTGATTGGCGGGAATGTGAACGATACAAAGACGGGCGTCGAGTTGATCGCGCACGTCCAGATCTGGGGGGGGCCCCGAGGATGTAATGAACCGGGGGCCCCCTGCGCCATCTGCGGGGGGGTTGGCCTAGATCTTGATCAACAACTCCGGGGAGGCCCGGTACTCCACGTTGCCACCTATTACAATCTGCTGAATGGCGAAGAGTTTGATGACTTTGCCCCCCGGATTGGTCGGAGGGAGTGGTACACCTAGCCGATACGTAGTGCTACGTGTGGTAATGTCAGCAACATGATGGAGTAGGATTGGAGCTGCCCCATGGTCGCTTTTGGCCCAGATCCCAAGCAAGCTACTTTCTGCTACGTCGAGCCCAGTGGCTTGAATCAAGATCTCCTCCTCCCTCCCAGTGGTGTTCAGCTGCACTCGGGTCACACTCAATCCAATGGCGTTGGTATCGATGGGGCCCGGCGGATTTAGAGAGGGAAGACCAAGCGCATTCAGACCTCGCAACAGGTGGTTGGTCGTGGCTCCAAACGGCTCGTAGAGCGGGAATCCCAGGACACGATCCGACGCCTGGTAGCCCTCACTACCCGGGTCGATGGAGCAGGTAGCGTCAATGTCACCACCTTCGACCTGGTCGATTCCGACTCCGAGAGCCTGAGCGACAGGGATCCCACCCGTTTCTGTGAGCAATGTCCCGACGCTGCCATCTTGATTCATGACTAGCAGCTGCGAACGACCTGCCTTGGGTTGAGTAGAGAAGATCACGGTACCCGTATCGGCGTACACCGACAGAGCATCGATCTCTTCATTTAGCATTTCTTGAGAGGAATTGCTGCGCCCAATCAGGCCGAGATTCTCGCGGGTCAAGTATACCGTCGGTGTCTGCCATCCTACCGACTTGGACCATTTCTTTTGGTAGATCACAGCCGGATCTGCCCGCTGGAGGCCGGAGTATCGGATGTCCCAGGCGAACGATGCTGCAGCAGGGGTAGGGGCTCTGTCGAGGCCAGCAAATTCCTTGGATACTGTGAAGTAGACCTCGGCCGTGCCCGCAAGAGGGCTCGGAAAAATGACCTGCCCGCTGCGACTCGGGAGTGCCACTGCGGCTGCGGATTGAAAATCGAGCGCATCGATGTCGACCTGCTGCTGAGTTGCCGTGCCCGTTGCGCAATCGATGTACCCCATTGCTTCGCGTTGCATCTCCAGCAGCGAAACACCCAACAACTCGGAGTTGATGCCCGCGCTACCGGGGAAGTAGTACGACACCAAATCCGATCCCACGTTCCTGCGGGGAGCCTGTGATTCTCTCATGCGGGAGAACACACTGCCGGGCGCGTAATCTACCTCGGCGGAACTCACTGATACAACCAAGCCCAACCAACGGGTTGGGAAGTTGTTGCCAATATCACACATGTCGGGGGCTCCCCCATCGAAAAGGGGCATGATGTCCCGCCCCGTGGAAATCGAGGTGATATCGACACCGCTCAATCCCATTGACCCGAGAGAATACTGAGGCGAACCTGGTTCAGGATCATTCCAGGTTGCCGGAGC
>JAAETM010000159.1 GCA_024228395.1 bacterium
GAATATACCCCGGCTTCGGCCTGGGCGGCGTGGCAGCTGGTTGAGGATGGCCTCTACTTTGAGGGCGGGCCAGACTCCATCCGGGCGCGAACTGCAGAACAGATCCAGGCAGACCGGGAAGAGCGTGAATCCAAACAGGCGGCCGAGAGGGCGTGGGCGGAATTTCTACAGCGGTTACAACAGGGCCGGATGGAGGAGGATGATCGCGGGCAGCTGGTCGAGGTGGAGAAACTGGCGCTGAAGCAGTCCGAGCAGAGTCGTATTCTCAAGGCCCTGGGGCTGCAGGAGAAGATGGAGAACGCCCATCGCCTGTTGACCCGGGTTGGTTACTGGCAACAGGATTACAATCCATACCCCCGGCGCCAGTCGCTTCCAGTTGTCGATCCCGTGCTCCCGTTGCCTGATGGCTGCTCTGCGGAGCGCCTGGACCTTACCCATCTCCCGGCCTTCGCCATCGATGATGAGGGGAGTGAGGACCCGGATGATGCGATCAGTGTGGATGGTGATCTGATCTGGGTACACATTGCCGATGCCTCGGCCCTGATTACCCCGGACTCTGAACTGGATCTCGAGGCCCGGGCCCGGGCGGCCAACCTCTATCTGCCCGAGGGCACGGTGCATATGCTGCCACAGCCGGTCACCCACAAGCTGGGTCTGGGGTTGCAGGAGGTGTCGCCGGCACTCTCGATTGGCTTTGTTCTGACACCTGAGGGGGAGATTAGCGATACCAGGGTCGCCCTGACCAATATTCGGGCCTCCCGCCATAGTTATGCCGACATAGATCAGTGCCTGTCGGAACAACCATTCGCGAAACTGATGGAGATGACCGAGCGTTACCGCCAGCGGCGTCTGGCCTCTGGCGCCAGGCAGCTGGATCTGCCGGAGGTGAGTGTGCGGGTGATGGATGGTGCGGTGGTGATTCGTCCCCTGGCTCGCATGGGCAGCCGGGATATGGTGACAGACGCCATGCTGATGGCGGGGGAAGCGGTGGCCAGATACTGCCTGCAACATACTATCCCAATTCCATTTGCCACCCAGCCCCCTCCGGACTCGGACCTGCAGCCTGAAGGCCTGGCCGCGATGTATGCCTTTCGCCGCAAGTTCAAGCCCAGCCGCAACAAGACC
>JAAETM010000160.1 GCA_024228395.1 bacterium
GGCCGGGGGGGGTGGGGGGGGGGGAGGGGGATGCGAGGGGGGCGGTTCGGGGGGGGGGGGGGGAGGGTGGGGGGGGGGCGGGGGGGAGCATGGGGACGGATTGTAGGCAAGCCGAATCGCCCGCTCGGCGATGTTGTTCGTCGGCTCGACATTCTCGGTGCCGAAGTGCGCGAGTATGCGACGGATGGCGAATGGGTCAGTGAGTGGCGCTGGGTGCGGATGCCATAGTGCCGGGCAACCTGGTGCACGGACGGAAAGGCGTAGTAGTGGTAGTAGATCGAGCTGCGCCAGTCCGGTGGTGACTCGCCACGCAGTAGGGGGGCGAGTGACTTGCCCTGCATGTCGGTCGGTGCCAGCACCCCGGCCATCTCAAGCAGGGTCTGGGCGTAGTCGATGTTCTGCACAAGTGCGTCGCTTCTACCCGCAGGCTGTGTGACTCCCGGCCAGCGAACGACGAGCGGCATCTTGAGGGACTCCTCGTACATCCAGCGCTTGTCGTACCAGCCGTGATCTCCCAGGTAGAATCCCTGGTCCGAGGAGTAGACAACAATCGTGTTCTTGTCGAGGCTCGTTCGGCAGAATAGCCCATCCACATGTCGTTCGGATGCCTGGTGATGCCAGCCAGATGCACGCGCCGTGTGCTCAGCTCGATCATGAACAGCACGTAGTAAGTCTTCAGCCCTGTGGCCGTCCAGACATCGATCGTGAAGAAGTCCGTTGCGGCAATCTGATTCCAGTGGGACTTCAGGAACGCTCTCCAGCTTGTCGGACGGTCCGGGGCTGGTTTGATCCCGTGTGCCTTCAGCACATTGCGGATTGTGCTCGGTGCGACTCGGTGCCCCACGTTCCGAAGAGCGCCTTCAATGCGGCAGTAGCCCCAACCGGAGTTTTCCCGGGCAAAGCGGATGATCAAACCGCGAATCTCCTTCATCAAACCAGGACGGCCCACACGTTTGCTCGGATACGTCCACTTCGCGGCAATCAAGCGGCGGTGCCAACGCAGGATCGTGTCCGGCGTGACGATTGTTGTGACTTGCATCAAGAGGCGGCGCCCGATCCGTTTGCCCTTGGAAGCTAGGCGGCGGCGCTGACTGTCGCTAAGCCGGATGCGCCGTCCTTTTAACTGCTCCTTCAATACGCGGTTCTCTTCGATCAGGTACTCAAGAACCTAGGCTTGACGTCGATTGATGAGACCTGCAAGCGACGCAATGAGGATGTGTAGCGGATAGATATGGGCCATGCAGTCTATTGTTGCTGATCCATAAGCCGTGTTTGGGAAAGAGCTTGCGGTTAGGCCGAGTTTATGCACCCTACGAGCTTGGCCAGGCGCTCTACCTCTACAACATGACGAAGGAATGGGACCCGCCCACCATCCCCCACCTTGAGGACTAGCCCCCACACCATGAAGCAAGCTAATCAACCTTCACGCCTAATTCGTAGACGCCTGTCAGGCTCGCATCAACTTGGCCATTTGGCAACCAATAGGTTGCCCGGCCGTGAGTTTTGCCATTGAGTGAACCACCAGTCAAGCGCCTTGTGCCATCGTTATACCAACCATTCCACTGGCCAGTGGACTTCCCTCGGAGGTACTCCCCGCTCAGAATTACAGTGCCCTCTTCGGAAAAGGACTCCCAGAAGCCCTCGCGCACGCCGCCAATCCATGGCCCAACTTCAGAAAGAGCGTCTGAGTTCTCATGGTAAATGTACAGCACTTCATCTATCAGCTCTTGGCGCCCATGATCATCTACAAACTTCCCTTCGGGCAACACCCCGTGTTGATGCTGCTGAACAATACCATCTGGATTTCCTGCTTTTTCACTTTTCTCTCTGGAGATCACCGGTGCCGGCTTGTCTGGCACCTCCCCATCAACAGGGTCCTGCGTCCGGGTCGACCCTTGTTGCAATGGAGCTACCATTGGGACTGCCTCAGCAGTATTGGCAGCAGTCGGCTGCAAAGAAGGCTCAAGCCCACTCGGATGGATGCTGCCCATGGATGACTTCCAAACAGCACTCGCCATCACCGCCAAGACCATTGTTAGAACTATTTTTGTTTTCATCGTTCTTGCTCACTATTAGTTATCTCAGAACCTTCTGCCTGCACTCAATTCGCGTCTCGACGCAACGCTTGGGGGTGGACCCATCTTGTCGCCAGTCTGTGCCCACCCCGGTTTGGCGCACGGCCTTACTGCCCTCCGCCGCCTACTTCCTCAACGCAGGTGGTGCAGTCGTAGGTCCAACTAATCGTGCTCTTGCACGTTGCGGTAGTAAGATACCTATAACCGTTCCCCTGACAGCCCTTCGTAACCTTAAACGTACAGTCGGTCAGTGGGTGGGGGGGGTTGGGGGTTGCTACGGTTCCATCGGTAGTGCAGCCAGTCTCCCCGTCCGGACATCCCGCACACTGAAGTGTCTTATTAATACCCGCAAAGAACTCCCGGTTCGCATGCTCCCAGGCCTTGATCTCATTTTTATCGGGGGGATTGGGGGTAGAAGTACCAGAGCACTTCCAGCCGATTGTAATGTAGGTCCCCGTGTCTGACGTGCCATCTCCGCAGTCCACAACCTTAACGGTTTCAACCGCCGCACTGGAGCCTTGCGCCGAAGTACTTTGGAGCAGGATGCCTGCCGATAAAACGAGCAGGCTCAGGGATATTATATTTTTCATGTTTTGCTTGGCCCTATGGGAATGACCGGAGTGAACGGTGGGCATTAACGTTCGAGAAGGCCTAGGCTTTTCCACAACTCCGTATAATCGTCACTTCCAAGAGCAACGACTTGCACTTCTGATAAATCCGACCCTTCGATCGAAACTGTTCGGACCCTGACGAGTTCCTGGGGGACGCCGGGCACATAATGGCCGACTGAGTCCTCCTGGCCTTTTTTCAGGTGCCCCATTACCCTGTAGGCTCCTGCATCAAAGGCCATATCCGTGAGCTCATCTATCAAACGAGTAGATTCCTCCGCGGAGAACACACGCTCTGGATTCCCTTTTGCAGGACGCAACTCTTGCTTCTCAAGCTTGAGCTCTTGACTCCACCCGGAAATCCCAGCCCGGTGTGCAAGCGCGCACACAAACACTACTGCCGATACGGTAAGCATGGAGCTTTCAAAAAAGCGGCGGCTGATATTCATGGTGGTGGAATTGCTAGAGCGACTATGAAGTCGGGAACACCAATGCAAACGTGGTTTGGAGGGTGTCCGCAGAGTTGTTAGATTTGAAGGGGGCTCAACCCCTTGGTAGAACAAGAGTTAGTGAAACAGCTCACCTACCTGAATCGAGCCCCTATGAAGAAGTCTACAACAGAAAAGGTCGAACGCCAGTAAGTGTTCACGGGGCAAAATCGCCGTTTTAGCAGCCCTCAGGCGGGGTTCTGAGTGGCCACGAGCCAGCATACCCTACCCCAATAGCTTCGACAAGCGGGCCCCGCGCAGTACCGCGTGGGTGACTTCCCCGATAAAGTCAAGCAGGTTTCGGCCCGTCTCTTTCAGCGTAACCGAAACTGTCTGCATTCTCTCGACGAGGCGCGCTCGCTACCGGGGCGAAGTCTCCCCGAGCCCCATATCTGGCAAGCGATCAGGCCTACAGACAAAACAGGGGCGAAACCCCGCCGCCAGTGCACCCACGGCATTCGGCATCGACCGAATGTTCTCCGCCGCCTTCGGCTTTGCTGAGCAATCTGCTCGGCAGTAGATACCGGTTGTGACAACGCCCTGGATTCGCATTGGCCCATTTTGTCAAGCCAGCCACATCCATGCTGGCCAGATTCGGACATGTCGACCTGATCCCGAAACATAATACCCAGTCGCGACACCTAGCCACACACGGAACCCTGCGACCTTGCTCAGTGCGTGTGTACCCTGGAAACTTACCAGAAGTCCTGACGAGTCTTGATCAGCAATACGGTGATCCACTGCAAGGCAAACACCAGCCACGTCGCCCAGCGTCGGCTTGCATAGCGTTCGGTCAAAGTTATGGAAGCCGCCATACATGCCAGCGGCATCAGGAAGAGCCACAAGCGTGCCACTTCACCCTTGGTCTTTCCAAGGAGAGCAAGGATCGTGATGAGGGAGAACAAGACAGGTCCAAATCCAATCAGCACAGCCCGGCTCGAATGAACCCGACTCCAAAACCCTGGTCGTAGGAGAGGTCGCACTTGATACCCAGCCAAGAGTGCAACGGGCACGCCGACCCAAACGGAAAACTCGGTCAAGGCTAGCGCTGCAAAATACAGAGTCGGTTTCAACGCCGACGTCCATTGCTTCCACTGGGCGTGGTGGGCCAGCGCATTTTGGTTACGCAATGGGGCGTCATAGCCGAGGAACACGCGAAACAAAACATCCAGAGCAAGCGCTCCAAGGCCGATCGCCAGGAGGCTCTTGGAGAAGCGACTCAGCACGCCGGGCCGCTCATCACGGATACAGATCAAGTATCCCAGCCCAATCATGAAGGGCGCAGTGAGGATTAGCGCAAATGAAAGGTAGATGGCCAAATAGCTGCACGCGCCAGCCAAGAGCCCGGGAATCCACCGGTTACGGCTGAAAGCGACGGAGCTTAGATATAGTGACCCCACAAAAAACAGGGGAAACAGGACCTGGTCCGTATGCAACGTGATCAGATTGGCGGAGGGTACTACCGTGTACAGTAAGCACGTTACGCGAGCAGCGTTTTCGCCCAACAACAAACGGGCCAGCAGGAACAAGGGGATCAGAACCAGCAGCGAAAAGAGGGGCCAGGTGTAGGTGGCTATGCGTCGCAGGGCTTGCAGGCGGGCTTCTTCGGGATCGTCTAAGCCGACCTCCGGGGATAACCATCCTGCTACCCGATCGGTCAACATGTAGAACAACAGCACGCCCGGAGGTTTGCTCTTCGCGAATTGCCCCAATTCTCCACTCTCTAGTAGTTCTTCGTAGTGCACAAGCACCCGCGGAATGTCCCCCTGTTGTACGGCGATAGTTGCGAATTCGGCGTGACCCGAGAGAGTTATGCGGTCCTCCAATGCCGTCAGGCCACGTCCTTCAAGCAAGGCAAACCCGTACTGCAAGCCCGTGCCGAGCCCTACCAGCAAAAGCAAACTGACCACAACAGGAATGCGCTGCTGTAGAACGAGAAAGGCCACCAGGAGAGAGACTCCCGCCATGGCAAAGGGCAGGCCGATGTGAGCAATCGGTTTGGGTGGATGAATCCAAAACCAGTGCTGCAAGGTGTTGAAGATGGGCGGGAGGAAAAAGAGGATCGCAAGGTGTACGCAAGAGAGCAGCACCAATACGAGCAGGAATGCATCCGTGTCACCAGCGAAGCGATCGGGCAAAAGCCACAACAAGCCAGCGATCACCAGCACGCAGTGCATCAGTGCATGGGCGTGTTGCAGGGTGGGAGAGGGGTCGAACCGCATGCTGAGCACCATTGTCAGCACGGCCAGAATCAAAAAGCCCGCAGCCCAAACCCGTGGAATTGGATTGGATCTGGACCCAAGGGTGGCGTAGGCCAGAAAGGCCAGGGGAACCCCACTAGCGGTTATGAAATCGAGCCGCCAAACCCACTCCGTGGAGAAGGAGTGCAGTACACCGTAGCAAGCCCAAATCACGGCGGCCCAGAAAGCAAAGCGAAAGCATCGATCCACCATCCCGAACTGGTCCTTGGGTGGAGTGGAGTGCACGGTGACGGCCATAGATGATCGATTGTATGGAAAGAGAAGGCTTGGGTGTTGGGAATTTCTCCCAGCGGGGCTCTATGGCGAGGGTGCACAATTTCTAGACACCGTTGGGGGTAACCTTCCTGTGTTTCGAGGAAACACCTGTGGGAAGCGAGCTCTTGTTCTAGCGGTATCGCAAACACCTCGGCCATAGGGTCATCCCTCAGATGGCAGAGCAACACTCGCGGTGTAGATTCTGCTCAGTCCCCATGCTTAAGAAAGTACGGCCAATCTCCCGGGGGCTCCCCCAGAGCGATCACGCGGCTCGTTGATCGACTTTGCACCGCTACCAATGCAGTATCTGCTGGTGCTTGCTTAGCAGAGGATCCCCGTATTGCGAATCAAGGTCTGTCAGGACTATCGATGTAACCGTTCACGGGGATAGCAGGCCAGAAATGGTCCATCCGCGCCGATGGTACCGGTGTGACGAAATCGATCAAACCTGAGCTGGCTTGTCCGTCGTGCACGTTGCTCCTGAAAGAGCTGCGCAAGCTTCGCGCAGTTGTCGCGAAGCAGGGAGCGGAGATCGAACGCCTGAAGGGGCGCAAGCCTAAGACATCCCGCACTTCGAGCAAGCCTCCTTCGAGCGATGGTCCATGGAACCCTCGGGGCCCGGCAGAAACGCTTTCAGAACGCAGGCGTGGAGGCCAGCCCGGGCACAAGGGCGCAGAGCGTAAGCTAGCACCGCCGGAAGATGTCGACGAGATGAAGGTGGTAAAGCCAGAGCGGTGCTGCTCGTGCGATGAATTACTCAGCGGAAGTGATAGGGTTCCGTGGCGCCATCAGATCATCGACATCCCTCCGATCAAGCCGCACCTCAAGTGACCGGTATTCGGGCTACTTGTTCATCGACTTGGACCAACGCCAAGTTTGCTTCGCGCACTTGATCCGCGACTTTAGGCGGATGGCCGAAGGTGAGAAGGATTTGTGCTGGATTGGTGAGCGATTGCTTGGCCTAACACAGGCAGTGTTTCGTCTCTGACATCTGTTTCAGGACGGCAAATCGAGCGCACGATACTGAAGAGATGGTCGCGCCAGCTTCGAAATCGAATGATTAGGCTCCTTGATCAAGGAGCCCTCAGCCGCGGGTACGAAACTCCCGGCATGTGCCGTGGCATTTTGAGGACAGAGCCGGCGATGTGGACCTTTGTAGAGTGCGAGGGGGTCGAGCTGACAAACAACGCCGCCGAGCGTGCGGTCCGACCTGTCGTCATCCATCGCAAGACGAGTCTCGGTAGCCAGAGCGGCAGCCGCTTCATCGAGCGGATGCAGACCGCTTCGGCAACGCTGCGCCAAAAAGGCCGAAGCCTCAACGACTTCATCGTCAACGTCGCTCATACGGTGCTTGGGGACAAGCCATCGCCGAAGTTGCTCGGATAGGATCGGGTCAGCGCAGGCCAGCATCGCCGATCGCCATTGATTGGACAGCCCCCCCCAATGGGCTAGAATCCACACTCACTCCCCTGAACGGTTACGGGGCTGGCGCCAAAAAGGTTCGAGTTACAGCCAGGAAGGTCGTCACACGTGCACATGGTGGAGGTGCCGAATGTGAAGGAGCCTTCACCGTTAGCGATGGGGGCTGTTCAGGTGTCGGTGCCGTCTTGTGCGAATGGTGCCGCTGGATTGGGCATTTCTAGGGGCGGAAGGCCCCAATCCAGGAAAAAATGGCCATAACCGGACCCGCGCCCGTCTCAAGATAGGGGGGGGTGGGGGCGGAAGGTTCCGCGTCACCCCTCGAACGGCCATGGTTCTCTGACAGGCCGTCGTGGATCGCTGTCTATTGGTCGCTGGATAAGTTCATTCTCGTCACTGAAAGGTGATTTCCAGGCCGTTCGTGAGGTTGGAGCCGGATTGGCCTGCCACTATATCCCTATGCCAGGCCTGGAAGTTCCAGGTCTCACCCGCCTGGACCGGGCTGTATCCCGGAGGCTCCGGCAGGTTTGTTAGGTCGATGGGGATTTCGAATCGACCACCCTGGGAAAACCCAATACTCGAGATCTCGTTCAAGCGTCCAATGGGATGGGCTCCCGCCAGGCAAAGATGTCCCCAGCTACCAGCCGGATTTTGCAGCACCCCTTGACCCCGACTGACCAGGAAATAGCCAAAGCGGTCGTGGGGTAGGTCAGAGGCCACCAGGGTGACATTGTTGGCCGACGCTTGCAGGCTGCCTCGGGCTGAAATCTCGCCCGGCTGACCTGCGGAATTGTCCGGCGCGGGTCCGCAGAAGTTGCTCCCCATGGAGCACAGATCCACGCCCCCAACGACCAAGTCATAGTCGTTGCAGCTGGAATCGCTGCCATGCCATATGTTGATCTCCAGGTAGCAGCGTTGGTTGTTGTTGCCGCCATTGGTCCAGGTGATGGATTCGTTGTCGTCCACCGAGGTGCCCATGGCATAGAGATATCCAGCGTTTCCAATGCCGCAGGGGAAGGCCCAGTCTGGCATTAGGTAAATATCCACATCTCCCTGGGCGTGGGTGAAGAGGGTATCGATTGTCACCGTGGATTGCGCCGGCACACATAACTCAATGAAGTCCTTGTCCCAGCGGTTCACATGCAGGCCCGCAAGGGTGCCATTGCCCATCGGAGTGGCGGTGTAGCAGGTGTCATTGTCCTCGTACATATCATCGGCCATGCCCACGCAGGGGTCGGCGGTCACCTGGACATTCAGGTCGTACTGGGCGCAGGGAATCACGGTACTGGTCGTGTCCAAGAAGGCCTCTAACACAAAGATACGGGTATTAGGACCCACATTGGTGTACCCCAAGGAGGCCCCGTCGGTAGCGATCAGGCCGCAACTGGGGTCGTACAAGGAAAGGTCCACATCGCCAGGATTGGAGCTTGTCACCTGGGCTTGCAGTCGCTCTCCGGGTTGTACAGCAATTCCGTAAAAATCCGGATCTGTTTGGGAGGCAAACAGATTGCTGTACGTGCCCGGCGCCAAGGTCTGGGCGGTTGCACATGTGTCGTTCGGTTCGAGGTTGTCCTCGCTCAGCCCCGCGCAGGGATCATTGATCTGGGTGATGTTCATCTGGCCTGGACCCACGAACAGGTGGAAACTCCCTACCTGGATGAGCAACTCATCGCCGGCCAATACGCCAGTGATTTGAATCTCGCTCTGCAAGCTCGTGCCAGCATCATTGTTGCTTCCGAGGCACGTGGCATTGCAATCTCCGCCGGAGTGCACGGACATGTTCGTGTCAAAGGAACTGCCAAATGTGTCGAATTGGTAGTCGCCTGATTGCGTGGCTGTCCAACGCCAAAACACGTCGGATCGAATGGACCCCGTGCAAGTGCCACCGGTGAACCCGCTGGAGCTATTCGAGGTGTTGTCGAAGGCGAAGGTGCCGGTTCCGCCAATGGGGGCGGCTGTTGAGCAGTCGTCCCCCTGGGCCAAGACGGAGCTTCCGGAAAGAATCAGTGCGGCTCCAAAGAGGAACGGTGCTGCAGGGGCGCGAAGGGCGGGGAGTGAGAACATCGGATCTGGCGGACCCAAGGGGGCGCGCACGGTGGAGAAGCCGGGATAGACCCGGGGTAAGAAGGGTTTGCCTCTTGCCGCCAAAGTGTTGGGGGGCCGATGCTAAGGCACCCAGGGCCCATTGGGTGGGTGCCGTGTGTGGTGTGTGCCGTTCTGAGAACTACTTGTCGAAGACGTTGGTTTCGCTGGGGCTGACGCGCTCGTCGATCGCCTCCACTTCCAGGTCCAGGTTCTCCAGGTCCAGGTTCTCCAATTCGCTGGCCTTTTCCTGGATCTGCTCGTCCAGGGTGATGTCTTGTTGTTCGGTGGTGCTTTTCTTTTGGGTGGCCATGATTGGGGCTCCTGGGAGCGATTAGGAGGGTGGTCTAACGTGTTCTTCGGGCTTGCTGGGGGGCTGCTGGGGCAGTTCGTAGCGCTGGAGGGGGTCCCCGCTCGCCGCAACCAGCACCCCCAGACGGTACAGATCACGGGCGAAGCGGCGCAAGGACTCTCCCGTGGCGCGGGGAGCATTCCTATGTTTGAGGAGCGCATTGAGGCTACCCGCCGCCTGGATTGCTTGCAGTAGTTTGCCCGCATCGGCGGAGATCTCCACGAACTCGTGACCCCTGGGGTCGTAGAGCAGGACCTTGTCGCAGGGTTCCACCGGGGGCAGCTCCTGCCCTGCCAGGTCCTCGGCATCCCCAACGAAACGGCCGGTGAGGAAGTCGGGACGTGCCGCCCGAGACAGGGGGTGGTTCAGGGTCCGAAGGACCCCGAGGTAGCTGTGTTTGAGCGGAATCGACTGCAGATCGCCGCGGACCTTGACGTCTTCATTGGGCCCGAGCTCGGGGCGCGGCTGGTTGCGGGCCTTGCACATCTGTGCAAATTCATCGGGGCTGGTTCCTTGGGATAGGTGCAAGAAGTAGTGGCTCTTCTGCATGAAGTAAAGGACCGAATCCCCGGAGAAGATCGGCAGATTCTTGCGGAAGCTGGTCATCATGGTTTCGAACATTTCTGCCGCTTGCGCCTGTGTCATACCGACTTCAGACTCGTAATCGTAGTACAGCTGCAGGTCAGCTTCCCCGTCATCCCGGATCTTGATGCCAAACTTTTCGGGTTCCCTATAGGTTTGCGCGACCCCATCGATATGGAAGGTTTGCAGGGAAACCTCGCGCACTTGCGGTACGGAGTCTTCGATGTATTTGAGCGTTGCCAGGGCCTCTTCCTTGGTCTCGCTCGGGAAGCCGACCATGGCATACAACGTGACCGAAATGCCCGCGTCAGCGCAGCTTTGCACCACCTTGCCCATGGACTTGAGGCTTTGTCCCTTCTTCATCATTTTTAGAAGGCGAGGCGTGGCTGTTTCGAATCCGAAGAGCAACTTGCGGCACCCGGATTCATACAATCGGGCCGCACCCTCACGGTCGTAGGCTTTGGGTTCCACGCGCGCGTCGCACCACCAGGTGATGCCAGCCTGGGAGTTGATCAGGGCCTTGGGGAGGTCGTGAATCATGCCGGGGGGCATGCAGTCGGTGATGAAACTGAAGTGCGTGGTTTGGTGCTTGTCGCGCAGGCTCGCCACATGGTTTGCGATGGTGCTTGCCGGGCGCGTGCGATAACCAGGACCGATGACCGTGGGCAGGGTGCAAAATGCGCATTCCCCATAATAGCAGCCCCTATTGATGTCGTATGGTAAAACGACCTTCGGGGAAAAGTAACGATCCAGGGGCAGATCGGTGAAGTCTGGCTGGGGGGCCGTGTTCAGGTGGATGGGGTGCGCGGGGCCATTTCGCACGGCTTTGACGGCACCATTCCTACGGTCCAGCCAAAGTAGGGAACCCACTTCGCCCAGGTCGGCTTTTCCCTCGCGCAGCGCTTCGCAAAGCGCGAGCAGGGGCGCTTCACCCTCGTGGAAGATCATCGAATCCAGGCAGTCTTCGATGCCCGCTGCGGACATGAGCTTCTCGCCGATGTATGCCAGGAATCCGCCGCCTGCGGTGATGTGGCAGTCGGGCAAAACCCGCTTGACCATGCGCCCCAGGGTCAGGGCTGGAATCAGTTGGCTGCCGTAGATGATCGACAGCCCGAGTACCTTGGGCTGGCGCTCGATCAAGCCGGGCAACACATGCTCGCGATAGAACCGGATGAAGGGATTTTCGTCTTCGTCCAGGGTTCCAGCCATGACTTCTTTCGAGCGATCGTTGGCATGACGCATGGTGAAGTTGTGCGGTGTGATTTCGCTCGGGAAATGCGCAGCGGAGACCAGGCGCAGACCCTGATAGATCACCCGCGTGGCGGGAATGTACTCGTCGGGATTGTAAAAAGCTTTGCTGCGCACCACCTGTTTGCAGCGCTCGATGTCCCCGATCAGGGATTTGTTCGTGAGCTCACTTTCTACGGCGCTGCGCCAGGCGCGCATGTCGTGGTAGGGCATGGCTTGGTCGTTGTCCTTGCACATCAAGGTGGAGCACTTTTGGACTTTGTCCGCCGCATACTTCAGGTAGTCCGCCGTCAGGAAATGGTCGTAGGCTTCGATCGATAGGTCTTGGACATGAACGTCGGCATAGCCGTTCTTCGCAAGCCATGACTTGAGGCATGGCAGGGCCAAATAGGGCTGCGTGAAGTGGCCTTGGGGTGGAAAGGCGAGGGATACTGGGAAGTCGGACGGTGCTTTCATGGTGTTTGTGGCGTGAGAACCAACCCGTTCTTCTGCAGGGTTTGGATTGCGGAATAGAGCTGCTCCGGTGGCGTTTCCCCCCGGGTTTGTTTGAGCTCGAGCAGGTCGAGGATGCGGGCCACATCCGGCGCAATGCGCAGGGTGCGCACGCCCGGGGCCCGGTGTGCCGAGGGCACGACAGCGAAATGGGTTTCGACTTGTGGGGCCGGCAAATCGGTCCCCGTCAGCAAAGCCTCGGCGAGCTGTTCTAGGTCGAAGGGACTGGTCAAGGTCTCGCCGCAGGGGCGTGGGATGAGGCCCTGGTTCATGGTTTGTACCCGCTTGGCCGCGACCCGAATGCTGGCCTGCTCCCAAGCCAGGCAGGCCTTGAGCCGCGCATCATCCAGGGATCGAATCCAACCCGGGAAACTGCGGCCTTGGCCATGAAAGTGGCGCCAGACCTGCAAGCTGTTTTCTCGCCGGTGGCGCAGGGTGAGAGCGAATGTGCGCGGGTATCGGCGCCACAGCTCGGGCAAGCCCTTGGCCATCGCTGCGATTTCTAGGAGTTCTGCTTGTCCTCCCGCGAACAGGTGGGGGGAGAGTAAATGGAAACTGCTGAACAGGTCAGGATGCTTTTCAATAAGGGCAATTTCTTCGCCGGTGAGTCCGGATCCAAGAGCCATATCGGGCGCGATGTTCGGTACGGCTGCCGAGCCCTCGCCAAATTCCTCGCTGAGCGCACAACCTGGTTGGGGATTCACCAGGTGCAGGGAAATACTCACGCAGGCGCGCAGGGCAGCTTGGCTGCAAAGGTCCAGTGTCTGGGCCCGTTGCTTTTCCGTTTCGCCCGGCAATCCTAGGATTAGGGATAGAATGGGCACGATGCCAACGCGCACACAATCGTCCACAACTCGCAATGGGTCGATGTCGCGGCGCATATTTTTCTGATGGGCAGCGCGCATTGTTGCGGAGGCGGACTCGATTCCAAGCAGCACCCGATAGCAGCCCGCTGTAGCCATGGACTCGAGCAGTTCGGGGTCCAGGTGGTCGATGCGAGCGCGCACCTCAAAGGGTACGGGGGCGCCGGCTTCGATCAGTTCCGTGCACAGTTCCATGGCATGTGCGCGGTCGGCACCAAAGATGTCGTGACACAGGTATGCCTGCTTGGCGCCCTCCATTTCGCGCAGGGCCAGAATTTCGTGGAGTAGGCGCGGGACGGGTAAGGGGCGGGAGCGCCGGTTCCAAAATCGCCCGATGGTGCAGAAACTGCAGTCGTAAGCGCAGCCACGTCCCGAATCTAGGGGAGTCAATCCTTCCGCTTCACCGGTGAGCTGCTTGTACTCGATGAGCGCTGGCAGCAAGTGCCAGGCGTGGGGCGCCACGGCCCCCAGATCCTGGCGTGGCGCGCGCTCCTTTTCCGAATGCACTTGGCCCTGCCCATCGCGCCAGGTAAGGCCCTCGATGCCACTCAGATTGGTCGTTTTGGCGAGCCGCTCCAGGACTTGCGCCAGGGTGTGTTCCCCCTCGCCCCGCACGATGGCCAATATCTGAGGGAAGCGTTCGAGCAGGCCGCGATCGGTGCCGGTGGTTCCCGGCCCCCCCAAAAGAATGGGGGTGCTTGGGTTCGATGCCCGGTAGTGGGCAGCGATGGCCAGGGCCGCGGGCAGGGTCGCACCCATCACCGACAAACCGAGCAGATCGACCTGGCCCCTGGCGGTCAGGCGCTTGGCGGCACTGCGGCAGAGCTCCCTACCATTTTCGATCCGGCCGGCTGCAAGCCCGAAAGCCAAGTCCTCCAGCAACACCCCATGGCCCTCCTTTTCCATCTCCCCACCCAGCCGCAGGAGCCCGGGGGGGGGCATGGAGTACCCGAACGTGTCCGCGTGGGGGGGGGAGGCCAGGAGGAGCTTCATACCCCCATCTGAGCATCCGGGAACCTTGCTTTCCAGGCCCAAAAGTGACCCGCACCATGCAGATGGTGCCAATTCGGCACTTGCGGCCTCCAGACGCAATTATCGAGAGCCTGCTGGTGGTTGTATGGCCCCTTCCGCTATCCTCGGGGTGAATTCTCCTCGACCCAATCCGTCAGTCTTTCCTATGAGCTTCCAGATACCTCACACCTCTCGCACCGCTCCCCTTTGGATCCCCGGCTTGCTTCTCAGCGGGCTTTTCCTCAACGCTTGCACCGTGGACGACGATGAGGGCAACAGCTTTGTTGCAAAAACCTTGGCCCATTCCGTGGCGGCGTCTTCACCCATTGCGGTCAGCGACCAATACATGGCCTTCCCTGCCAGCGAAGCGACCACAGGAGCAGGTGGAACGGACTTCAATGGCGACGGGGATTTCATCGACGGTGTGATCACCGTGGTGAACCTGGGAACCGATGCTGTGGTCCAGACCGGTGCTGCCCTGAACCCGGGAGTCGGGGATGAAGGCTTGGCTTGGGTGAACGGAGTGTTGTTCTTTGTGGTTTCGGAGTCTGCGGACGGAACCGACTGGAACACCGACTCGGACATGGTCGACGACGTGTTGGTTTATTGGCACGCTGGCAATGCCACGGCCACTTTCTACGACACGCTCTCGGGTACTTCGATCTTTGAGTCGAATGGGGAGCTGTTTTATGAGTCCGACACCGCTGCGGTTGCTTTGCGGGATTCGGATCTGTATGCGGCGGATGTTCCCACGGCCGCCAGCGCTCCTTCCGCGCCGCGTTTGATCCAAACCTCCCTTGTGGATCCCGGGGGCAATGGAATCGATGTCTCCCTGTTGGGTGAGTCCAACGGTGTGCTTTGGATGACGGTTTCCGAAGTGTTGGAATCTGGAAATTTGAATGGGGACGGGGATGCCTTGGATACTCGGGTCCTGGCCCTCATGGGGACTGGTTCCGGTGGCGTTATTCAAGTGGTTCCCCAAACACTGCGCACGGATGCAGCCACCGTTGAAGTGCTGACCGATGGTGCGGACCGAATGGTCGCATACTTTGTGGATGAGATCACGATGGGGGCCAACCTGAACGATCCCCTTCTTTTTGCCGGGGCTTGGAAGCCCAGCCAGTGTGTCGGTCATGAAGACGCGGACACCTTGGATGAGGTCCTGCACTGGTTGAACCTCACCGACTTCACCACGGGTCCGGTTGTGAATGCGCCCACTAACACCGGCCTTGTGGGTGGTGGACAGATCTACAGTCTGGGGGCCCAGTGGCTGGCTGTTGTCACCGATGAGAGTGACGAAGGTACTTGTGACCTGAACAACGATGGCGACACAGCAGATGAGGTCTTGCGCTGGGTGGAAACCACGGCGGCACCCCTTCCGGTGACCGACGACACAAAAATCATCGCCCTGGACACCACCACCGCCGGAGGCTCCGGAGGCGTGATCGCCCTGAACGGGGACCTTTGGGTTGCCCTAGTGGACGAAGCTGCTGACAGCAATGATTACGACGGCGATCCGGGTAGCGACAAGGAGTTCCTTGGTGTTCTCGATCCCAATCTTTCCGGCACCGCGTGGAACTTCGATCAAGGCAGCGCCACCTTCATCCAGGTTTCCTGGATGGCGCAGGACCCGGCCTTGGATTTTCGTTTCCTGGCCGCGATGCGCGAAAGCTCCACCGGTATCGACCGCAACAGTGACGGCGACATCACGGACAGCATCCCGACCTTCCCGGTCGAAGGTGGCAACCCGCGCGAGCTGGACTTTCCCGGCGTCAGCGTCGCCGTGGAACGTAACAACGCAGGCATGACCACCCATGGCAACTACGGCTACTACCGTATTTCGGAAGCCGACCAACGTTTTGACTACAACCTGGATGGGGATGAATCCGACACGATTCTCCAGCGTGTGGACTTGACCGGCGGGTCCCAGGCGACCTCCATGGGAGTGCTGGATAATCTGAATCGGGATTCGGTCATGGTGGGGCGTGGCACCAATCCCCAGGGCGTTGTCTGGCTCGCTCCCGAAAACATGGAGGGCGCCGCAGGCACCGACCTCAATGGCGACGGCGATGCTTTGGATTTGGTCGTGCGCTACGCGCGTTTGCCTTAATCATCCGTTGAATTCCAAACGCGAGGCCATGCTTTTGGGTTGAATCCCCAAGGCCATGGCCTCCGTTTTTGAATCGGCTCCCATGCACATTATTCACGTGGACCCCGAGATGGGCTTTTCCGGAGGAGAGGTCCAAGTCTTCCTGCTCATCGATGGGTTGGTGGAGCGTGGACACACCTGTACCGTCGTCGCGCAACCGGGGAGCGCCGTGGAGAAAGCCGCACGGGAACGCTATCTGCCCACGGTGAGTTTGCCCATGCGAGCGGATTGGGATGTGATCGCCGTGCGCAAGCTAACGAGGATTTTGGCTAAGGCCTGGCCGGATGTGGTGCACGTGCACACCGGGCGCGCCAATTGGCTGGGCGGCTGGGCGGCCCACCGCGTGGGTTTGCCGGTGGTGAGCACGCGTCGCATGGACCGCCTTGTGAAACGCAATTGGAAGAACGGCCGCATCTACGGGAGTTTCGTCACGCAGACCGCTGCGATTTCGCCGGCGGTTCTCAAGCAGCTCCACGAGGGAGGCGTGCTTCCCCATTCCACAGAGTT
Organism: bacterium; assembly: GCA_024228395.1. Classification (GTDB taxonomy): domain Bacteria; phylum Planctomycetota; class UBA1135; order UBA1135; genus NORP259. Next base: position 16,393 of record JAAETM010000160.1, read on the forward strand.
GATTTGGTCGGTGGTGGACCCGGCTCGCTTGAAACCCACACGCATGCGCGCAGAAGTGCGGCGGGATCTGGAGGTGCAAGACGATCGTGCCCTGGTCCTGGCAGCGGGGGCCCTGGTCCCGCGCAAGGGTTACGACAGCCTGGTTCGAGCCATTTCCCGATTGCAAAAGCGTCCTGTGCTTTGCATCGCGGGCGGGGGGCCTGACCGCATCGCCTTGCAGGCCCTGGCCGCCGAGCTCGGAGCGGGGGATTGTGTGCGATTCCTCGGCAAACGATCGGATATGCCAAACCTGCTTGCGGCCGCGGATCTGTTCGCCATGCCTTCCCATGCGGAGGGCTTGGGCATTGCGGCTCTGGAGGCCATGGCCGTCGGCTTGCCCGTGTTGGGCTCCGCCGTGGGAGGCCTGAAAGACCTGATCGTGAATGGGGAAACGGGGCTGTTACTGCCCCCCGGGGATGTGGATGCGTGGGCGATCGCCTTGGAGCAAATCTCAGCGGATCCCAAATGGCGGCGATCCATGGGACAGGCGGGCTTACGTCGGGTGCAGGAGTCCTTTCTGCCAGGTCGAATGGTTGATGGTTACGAGAAGCTTTATCGCAAGGCCCTGGAGAGACGGGAGTAGGTTGATTCCCCCATGAAACGTTCCCCGATTTGGTATCTCATTCCGCCGCTCTTGGCCCTCTTGCATGGGCTGTGGTTCCTGGGCACGGGACCCGTCGACGATGATTACATTTGCTTCCGTTACGCTCGCAACTTGGTGCAAGGCCATGGATTGGTGTTCAACGTGGGCGAACGGTTTGAAGGCTTTACGACCCCCCTGTGGGTTCTGATGCATGCGACTTGGCAGGCCCTGGGGGGCTCGTCGCCGCAGTTTTCGGTGGGGGTTGGCATCGCTGCGTTGGTCATATGCTCATGGTTGTTAGCGAGATGTTCGAAGGCTGCTGATCGTTGGCCCCTCGCGGCTGTGGTTGTGGCCGCTGCACCTGCCATGGCGTGGCATGCGGTGGCGGGATTGGGCACAGTGCTACTAGCGGTCTGTTACCTCGCGGCGCACCTTGCCCACCAGCGGGCCGAGAAGGAAGAACGCCCTGCTGTGGGTGCCGCGATTTGGCTCGCAGTCGCATGCTTGATGCGCCAAGAGAGTGTGTTGTTTGTTCTTCCCTTCGCTTTCTCCAGGTGGAAAGCGGGGCACCGTCTCGTCCCCCTCATTCCCCTCGCCGCACTCGTGTCCTGGACCCTGTTCCGCCTCGGTTACTACGGGCGTTGGCTGCCGATCACTTACCACACTAAAAAGCTGCCCATGGTTGCGGACTTGACCTACGGTTGGAACTATTTCTTGGAGGCGGGCCGCAACTTTGGCTTGCCCTTGTTGCTGTTGCTCGCTGCTTGGGGCGCCATCCGGGGGGGGGGCTGGGCACATTCAACGCGCGTTTGTGCGCCACCATCGGGGTGCTGATCTACAGTCTGTATGTGGTTTCGGTGGGGGGGGACTTCATGGTACTGTCCCGCTTTTTTGTCCCTATCCTTCCGCTTGCGATTCACCTGGCTTTCGAAAGTCTGCAGACCCAACGTCGGCTCACTTTGGCGCTGGCTACGGTCTTGGCTCTGGGCATGCAATGGAATCAGGTGCCCGGTACGGACTCCTTCGCACCGCGAAAGGAAGCGCGCTCCATTCGCCGGTTGATGCAGGAGGGTTTCAAGCATCGTTGGGCACGCTTGGGTGCCCGCTTCAAGGGGACGGTGCCCGCTGGTAGTTCTGTGGCCATTTCACCCATAGGGGCCTTTGGGTGGACTTCCGAGTTGCCCTTGGTAGATATTTTGGGCCTCACGAACGACAGCGTGTTGGACACGGAACCCGACTTGGATTTCGTTGCGGTCAAGGGCCATCACCGCAGCAACTACGACTGGATTTTGGACAAAAATCCGGAGTACGTGATCCTGGGGAACGGGGTACGAGACCAGTTTGGGTTTTTTACGATCTGTCCTTGGGAGAAGAGCTTCTACCACTCCTTGAGGGAGGGCACGCGCTTCGCCCAGGGCTACCGTCGTGCGCAGATGCAAATCTCCGACGGCATGCCCTTGGATCTTTTCATTCGAAGGGACGTGCCCCTGCCCGCAGAGACTTCCTGGTGGCAGCCTTGATGTGGTTCGGTTCCAAGATTCTGGTGACTTTCATCGATGAGGCCACGGGAGACGTTTTTGCCACAACCAAAATGCGGGCTCGGGAGCTGCCTGAGGACCTGTCCATTCCGACCACCATGCACCTGGGTGGAGATGACTGGCAGGTGGTTAGGGCGCAGCCCAGCAGCCGTGCCCTTTACTCCAAATTACGTGCCCTGGAGCTGCGCATGAGTCGTGTGCTCGAAATCGAAGCGGGAGCCATCCTGTACAGCTTGCCAACGATCTGTGACGCGATCCCGGGATTGTCGCGTGAAACCGTGGACGGGTCGGAGTGCGTCTTGTGCGAGGACGATTGGCGTCAGATCGAACTGGTCAGCGCTTCCTGTTGCCGTGCTGTGGATCAAGAGATCGTGGAGATTCGGCAGGTCCAAAAGCTGGGAGAACCCGGGGGTGGCTGGCCCGAGATTCGAGTCCGTAGCAAACCGCGCGCGCCGCTCGTGGGGAATCTCGCGTTGCAAGAATTGGTCGATCGCATCGGCTGCGGCGGTGATTCCAGGCCCCTGGCGTACAGCGGGAGCCCCAGCCGGATCGAACATGGCTTCGCCCTCTTATCCCCTGGTTGTTGCATCTATGGCGTGGCCCCGGCGGGGCGCGTGCAGGTGCTGGGCATGCATCCGGGGCCGGAGGGGGAGGCCACCCCCGAATCTGTGGCCCCCCTTGTGGCCCTTGCCGTGGACCATAACCTGGAGCTGGTGGACTGGTGCCACGGCAGGCGGTTCGGATCCCAGGATCCCATCTTTGCCCGGCAATTGGTTGAAAACTGTGCCAAATAGCCCGCTATGTTGGGAAGGATTCTGAATCCTCCCGGGGAAAGCCCCATCGCACGAGCTGGGGTTTGCTCCTCCGGATCCTGGGTCGTAGGCTCGTGCCGTGCAGTGCATTTGCGTGAAAAACTTCGGCCCCAAGGTGGCCCTGTGGATCAGCCTCTTGGGGTTGCTTGTGGCCTGCGGCTCAGGGCAAAAACCGGTGCAGGCAGCAGGTCGAAAGCATGTGCTCCTGGTGACGGTGGAAGGATTGCGGGGCGATGCGGTTGGAGCTTTTGAGAGCTGGTTCAACGTTCCTGCAGAAACGGACGAGGGGGCGGCCCGCGCTAGCCCTGGCGGATCCGCCTGGACCCCCAATTTGGATCGTTTGGCCGAGGCCTCTTTCACCTACGGTTACGCCCTGGCCACCAGCTCCTGGTGCGCCCCGAGCACGGCATCGATCATGGCCTCCGAGTATCCAAGCTACCTGGATTTCAAATCCCTGGAGCGCTCCTTGGATGGGGACCACACCACCTTGGCCGAGGTGTTGCGCAGCGCGGGCTGGAAGACGCGTGCTTTTGTGCAGCATTCATTCCTGCGCACCCGCTACAACTTGGACCAGGGGTTCGAGGACTACATGGTCGCCGAGGACGAAAGCTCCCGCGAGCGAGCCGCCACCACGGTGAGTCAAGCCGTGGAAGCGATTGGAGACCTGGGCAATACCTCGACTTTGTTATGGGTTCAACTGGGTGGCCTGGGCCCGCCCTTCGACCTGGGTGACAATCAGCAGCCCCTGACCCGTTCGGAGTGGTTGCGCTATCGGGATCAATGGCAGCCGGAGGACCTCGAAGTCCTGCGCGAACGTTACAACGCAGGCGTGCAGCGCGTGGATCAGCAGCTGGGTCTCCTATTGGATGCACTCGTGGATTCGAGCAAGACCCAGGAAACGGTCATCGTCTGCGTGGCGAGCAACGGTTGTGAGCTACTTGAAAAAGGGCACATCGGGGACGGCACATCCCTGGCGGACAGCCTGGTCCGCGTCCCCCTCATGATCTCGGTAGCTGGTACGCGACCGGGTGTCATAGAGAATCCGGTCTCGCTCGTTGATTTGGCTCCGAGCCTCTTGCGCTTGGTGGGTTTGAGCGCCCCGCGCACATGGCGCGGGGTTTCGGTTCTTCCCCGTGAACCCGTGCCCGACCGTTTCCTCTTCTCCGAACTGTCTCGAGCGCGCGAGCTGCGGGTCGCCGTTCGGGCCGATTACAAATTGGTGTTGGACCCGGAGAAGGGCACCCACCGCATGTTCGATGTGTTTTCAGATCCCCACGAAGTCCGCGACCTGTCCGTGCAGAAGGGTGCGCTGGCGCAAGAACTCCTGGGGGCCATCAAGAACTTTGAGGAAGGGTTGAAGCTTGAAAACTCCGATATCTAACCCCCGTGGCTCCTGGTGGGGAGCTGTGGTAGCGCTCCTAATCCAATGTCTGTTCGGGTGCGGAGAACCTGCGGATGGGCACCACAAGGGTGGGGCGGGCTTGGCTTGGTCCCTTTCCAGCAACCCGACAGTGCAAGTGCAAATCACTCGGCCTGGGATTGTGAATGACCCGTGGCTCTTGCACGGCATGGATCGATGGAGCGGGGAGATGGGCTTGCAGGTTCGTGTCCTGGAAGCCGGAGAGTCGCCTTCCTCGGGTTTTGCACGCGTCATCATTGGGTGCGCTGGGGACAAGGCGGTGGACGAACTTCTAGAACACCTTGGCATCCAGCAGCGCAACACCCATTGGTCGATCGCGGGTATGACGGCCACCCATAAGAGCGCTTGGCTGGTCGCCACCTTCCTCGATCCACTTGGGGGTGGTTATCCGGTGACCTTGCTCTGCGCCCAAAATGAGGAGTCGCTTGCGCCCGGATTGAAACGGCTGCAACCGGGCACGTTTCCCATGCTGCGTTTGTATTCCGAAGGCTTCCCCGTGCTTGAAACGGAGTTGAACTCACTCGGGAAGGTGCGACGTGATCGTTGGCTTGATTGTCGGCCTTGGCACCGACAACCCAAGGGGGTGGTCGACCGCAGGCGCAGTCGCTACAAAGACTGGCATATTGATAGCGTTGGCGAATGCGTGGACGTGGATCTGCGGGCCTACGCCGATTCCGTCGATGGGACCTGGCAGGTGCTGGGATTTTGGTCAGGCTTGGAACGACCCAATTCCCCCAAGTTGTTTGCACAGGACAGCGCCCATCAGTGGCGTTTGGCCGACCGGCCTGGGGGCTGGGCGCAGGTGTCGCTGGAATCAAAATCCGTGCAAGCGCTCATTCTACCCGGTGGCAAGGGTGATGGTGGCGCAGAGGCTGGGCGGGTATACCTCGAGCAACATCTGGGGCCGGCAGCTCTTCCGTGGTTGGCTGAGGCGGCTGCTATTCAAGCCTCCGGGATCTATTGGGGAATCCCCCTCGAGCAGTGGTGTCGCCATTTGGCTTGTTTGATCGAGTTGCCCACGCCCCAGAAATTGATTTCCGGGGAAGGGCTTGCGCGGACCTCACCCCATTTGATCACGCCTCTTCGGGCATTGTTGGTGCAGGTCATATCGGATCAGGATCCAAGGCAGTTGAAGCGTCTTTGGGTCGAAGGTGCGTCTATCAACGATTGGAAACCTTGGTTCGCTGCCTTCGGAGAGCGCTTGGGGGGGCTCACGGAGACGCAGCAAGGGGCGCAGTCTCCACAGTCGCTCGAACAGTGGTCAACCCGCAGGGGCGTTTCCATGCAAGGTGGATTTGACCTCGAAGCCCCCGGCCTTGCGTCGGCTTCCCATGGGGCGCGATTGCGTGAACTGCGCGTCGCCCAGGCGTCTGTGGCGGCCTACACCCTGAATCTGATCAGTGCGCCGCACTCACCGCTTGTTCGAAGCAGGCCCCTGCGTGACGACCCGCGCATGGGCGACGTGCGCAGTGAGACCTTGCTCCTCGCTTCCGCTGCAATGGCCAGGCGTGCGGGGATCTCGGTGGCCATGGAGTTGGAGATTTGGGCGACCCCTTCAGGGGTCGCGCTTCAGGATCTAAGTTGGCCTAACAGAAGTCGGACGAAGCATTTTTTCGAAGCTTACCTGCGTGGAGCCATGCACGCCGCCCTGTTTGGGCGGCTCGCCGGAGCTGAGCTGTTGTGTCTGGGGGGCGACATGGGTGAGGTCCTTAGGACGCGGCCGCGGGAGGAGGAAGTTCAAGATGCGGACCGCATGGCCCTTTTGGAATTGCGCTCCCGCTCATGGAAGCACCTGATCCGCTCCGTGCGTCAGGTATTCGATGGCGCGCTCACCTTGGCGGTTCCCGGACCAAGAAGTGTGGAGCACACCGACGTGTGGGGGAGTCTAGATGTGGTGGGGATCAACTTGTTCCTTGGCAAAAGGACCTTGGAACAAAGTGGCGGTGGCGCGCCGAGCACAATCCAGCGGTACTGGTCCGGGGGCCTGGAGGCCGCCTCCCAGGCCAGTTCGGGACGGCCCCATATCCTGTGGTCCGTGGGTTTGCACTCGAAGGTCAGGGCGGGGCAGGGGCACAGCCTGGCTGGCAATGCAGGACAGCTAGCCCAGGATCAAAGGGTCTGGCAGGCTTTTGCCAAGGCGCTGGAAGAGCGGGGGGATACGGGCCTCAAGGGTTATTTCCTGCACGGGCTTGGCCTGGATCGGAATGAGCCAGGGGATCTTTTGCTGGGCTTCGAAGAGGCCCTAGGGGCGGGTTTTGGCGAGGATTGAGGTCGTTTTCCGGGAATACTACACTTCCGCCCTGAATCTTAGGTAAGCCCATTTAGATCCTGGTCCAATTTGTCGAAGGGCGGGGAGGGGGCGTCACATTTGCCATGGAGAGATGCACACCGCTGGATACCTATGTCGCAGAGTCACAATCAAAAAGCCCTGGAGCAGGTGGAGGTTTCCCTCCAATTGCTTCAAGAAGACCTTGGGCGATTCAAGTCCGGAGAACGGTTCTGGCGTAGCTGGGACCGCTCCAAGGAATTCAGTTCAGCCGCTCGCAAGGCCCAGTCCTACATGGAATTGGCCTTGGAAGCCCTCGGAGAACCCGCACGCTTGGCCGATGCGAAAGAGAATCGTACCGGTTGGCTGTCGCGTACGGTGAAAGGCCTTTCCCACTACCTCAGCTCCGGAGAAGACTGTGAATTCCACACGTATGAAACGGATCCTGGTGCCACGATGCAGGAAGGATCGGCCGGCCTACCCGAATCGGAAGGCGTGGGCGTTTTGCAGGGCCATGGCGCGGTTGTGGAGTTGCCCAATCTGATCGGCATGGTGCGGGGGCAAGGAATGACCGGAGTGCTCACAGTGAACATGCCGAAGGAGGTTGCCAAACTGCACTTTCAAGTGGGTCAATTGGTGCACGCCTACAGTGAAGATGCTCCTGCGGATTTGCGCCTGGGAGAGGTGTTGATCGAGCAAGGAGCCATCACCAGGGAGCGCATGGACTCCCTCTTGTTCTGCCATCAGGATACCCCGCTCATGTTGGGCGAGACCATGCTGAATGGGGGGTTGATCAGCTCCGAGCAACTGCAGGTTGCGCTCAACCACCAAATCCAAAGCCTGTTCGATCGTATTTTCGAGCACCGCAAGGAAGCCGATTTCCGTTTCGTGCCGGGTTTGCCCGATACCCAAGCTCAGCGAGCCAAGGTCAATGTTATGCAATTGCTGCTCGACAGTGCCCGGGCTTTCGATGAGCGCCAAGGTGGTTAGCGGCCACTGGCAGGCCGCCTGAAGTACAGCGATCCCCGTCGGGTGCTCACAAGTCGTCCGGCTTCGTTCCGGAACCCCGCGAGTGGAGTGATCATGCAGGGAACCTGGGCGCCCTGTCAGGCGATTCATGGGGACCCGCCGAGAAAGTGCTGATCTTCAGGCGTCCTACCAGGCCCGAGGGCGTCCACTCGGACTGGCGTGCAATCCCCGCGCCAGGAGCCTATGCTCTGCACTCGCATGGCAACCCTCCTTCGCAATTATCGGGATCACTGGCGCTTAGCCAGCAAACCAGCGCGGCGTTACCTGACCGTGGCCGTGTTGATGGGGTTTGCACAGGCGGTCACCTGGTCCATGTTGGCGCGTTACTTGGATGCAACGGGGTATGCGATCATGGGGGCCGGGCTGACCAGCATCCTGGCCGCTTTTATCTATCGCACTATCTCCGATGGTCGCGAGTTGACCATGAACATGCCAGTGGCTGCGACGGCGTTTCTCTTGCGCGGTGCCCTGATGAACAGCACCCATCCAATTCACAATAACCTGATGATAAGCGTCACCGCTCCGGAGGTGCGCGAAGCGCAAACTGGAATCAATGCCACCCTGTGGGGACTCGGTTGGGTGATCGGTCCTTGGTTGGGTGGGAAGGTGCTTGAGAACAGTGGCACCGACTACTCACTTCTGATGTACACAACCATGGGCTGCTATGTGGTGGCGGCGGTACTCACCTACGTGATGATCATGCTCCTGGAACGTGGTATCGCAAAGGAGCCCGCTTGAAGGTTGGCATCTTATCTCGTTTGCTGTTCGTGCTCTTGAGCGTGTTGTCAGTGCTCGCAGTTCTTGTATTCTGCGGGGCATTGGCTGCGGGCGCATGGCCCCAGTTCGAACAGCTCTCGAACATGCGCACACACGTGTCCGTGGTTTTGCTCCTGGTGGCAGGAATTTGGATCGGGTTCAAACGTGTTCTGCCAAAGAGCCTGTGCATCGGCACCCTGTTCGGTGTGCTGGGCTTGTTTGGTTTGGCTCCTGCCTTGGTATTGCTCGGGGGAGCCGACAGCGTGGACGAAGGGGCTCCTGAACTGCGCATCGGGTCGGTCAACCTGCTGTTTGGCATAGGGCATCCCAAGCCGGTGGGGGCTTGGATGGGCGAGGAGGATCTGCACGTGGTGGGTTTCGTGGAGATGAAGGACTCCCCGCGGTCCAAGCTGCGCTGGCCAAGACTCCTGGAGTCGTGGCGGGGTGAATATCCCTACCAAGCCGTCGAACCCCATCCGTACTACGGCATGGGATTGCTCTCCAAGTCGCCCCTCACCGACGTGAAGGTGGCCTATGGCGCTGGAGGAAACGGCGAGGAAAGCGAGCGCCCCATGCGTCTGGAAGCCACGTTGATGTTCGAGGGACGTCCGGTGCACCTTTGCCTGGTGCATCCACCGCGACCCAGCCAAACTTGGCGGGGGGGCGTGCGGCAGGTTTTCTTTGAACAGTTGGCAACCGATTTGACCTCTGGGGAGTCTAGGCGCGAGTCCGATGGCCTGGTGGTCTTCGGTGATCTCAACGCAACCGAGGGCAGCCCCCTGTTCCAGGCCCTCAAACGGCGTGTGGGTTTGCGTGATAGCCGGCAGGGTTTCGGATATATGGCATCCTGGAGACCTCACTGGATGGACTTGCGAATCCTGCCCCTGGATCACATTCTAGTGCGGGGATTGGATGTGAAATCCCGGGGCGTGGGCCCCGAGGTGCGCAGCGACCACCGCCCGATCCAAGCAACTCTCACATGGCCCAAGCAATCCAATACCGGCCCGACTCCCCGCTGACGGACCTGCCGGGTATCGGCAAAGCCAAGGGCGACAAACTGGCCAAGGCCGGGTTGCACGTGTTGCGCGATCTGATGCTGATACCTCCGGTTGGCGTGGTGCGCTGGCCTGAACCCATTGACGTGGCATCGGCTATTGAGCGCGAGGGAGACACCGTGCGCGTGGCTGGCAAGGTTAAGAGTTTCCAGCGCACACGTTTCGGCGGCAAGCGCAGTTTGGTTCGCATCACGCTGGAAGGCCCGGACGGGTCGACCATCGTGGGCATGTGGTTCAATCAACCTTGGATGGTCGATGTGGTGACCAAGGATGAGGACGTGGAGTTTTACGGCCTGCGGGTGGACGCCAAGGGTCCGGCCTTGACCTCCCCGCAAATCGGACATGGGGACAAACCCCTGCCGTCGGCGGGCACGGTGGAGCCCCAGTACGCGGCGCCGACCGGTTTTTCGGGAGCCTACCTGGGCAGTCTGATTCGGCAGGCCATCGAGCTCGCGGCAGCGGGATTGGTGGACCCGCTGTCCGATGTGGCCCTGGCCCAGCATGGCCTTCCAGCCCTGGCCCAAGCAGTGTGTGGTGTGCACACTCCCACGGGACTCGCCTCCTATGAGGCGGGTCGCAGGCGCCTAGCCTTGGAACCCCTGCTGACCATTCAAGCCAACCTGCAAAACCGCAGGGCGGGTCGTGGGGGCGGCGCACGCGCCGTGCGTTTTCCGAAACCGGTGTACAAGCAGATAGCCGAGCGTTTTCCCTTCGAGTTCACCCCGGGTCAAAAGCAGGTCGTGGCTGACATCCTGCGCGATCTGGCGCGGCACATCCCCATGCGGCGTTTGGTCCAGGGCGACGTGGGCAGCGGCAAAACCGCGTTGGCCCTGTACGCGGCCATGGCCACCGTGGAGGCCGGGGGGCAGGTGGCGTTCATGGCGCCCACCGAGCTGCTGGTGGAGCAACACTTTTATGGCGCGCGCGACATGATGCGTAGCATGGGCATCGAGGCCGAAATATTGACCGGCTCCCTAGCTGCGTCCGACCGCAAATATCTGGTCCAGCGCTTGAAACGCGGTGAATTGCAGGTTGTGTTCGGTACCCACGCCTTGTTTTCCAAGGACGTGGGCTTCCGGCGCTTGGACCTGATCGTGATCGACGAACAGCACCGTTTTGGCGTGGGGCAGCGCGCTTCTTTGGCAGGCAAGGGGCAGGACGCACACCTGTTGCTGTTGACCGCCACCCCGATCCCGCGCACCCTGGCCTTGACGCTCTACGGGGATCTCGAGGTCAGCACGCTCAAGGAAGCGCCTCCTGGGCGCGGTTCGATCGAAACCCATTGGGCGCGCGGCCCCAAGATCAGGCGCGTACGGCCCTTTGTCGCAGGACGCTTGGAAGCGGGCGAGCAAGCCTTTTGGGTTTGCCCGCGCATCGGGGGCCAGGGGGACGACGATAGGCAGGGTGCGGTGGAGCGCTACGAAGAGCTTTGCGCGGACAAACGTCTGTCCAGCTTCGGTGTGGAGTTGGTGCACGGCAAGCTGCCCGCCGAAGAACGGGCCTGGCGGCTGGACCGCTTTCGCCAGGGTGACGTGGGCCTTTTGGTTGCCACAACGGTGGTCGAAGTTGGTGTGGACGTATCAGCGGCCACGATCATGGTGATCGAGGAGGCCCAACGGCTGGGGCTCGCGCAACTGCATCAATTGCGTGGCCGGGTGGGACGAGGCAGCGTGGATTCTTACTGCGTGCTGCTGGGGGAGAAGAGCGCCGCCGAGCGCTTCGAACTCCTGGAGGGCAGCCGGGATGGTTTCTATCTGGCCGAGGAAGACATGCGTAAGCGGGGCATGGGCGACCTTTCGGGCATGCGGCAAGCTGGTTTGAACACGGAAGGTTTGACGGACCCGGAGCAGGACTTGGATTTGTACATGGCCGCGCGCGATCTGATTCAGACCTGTCCGGATGTCATGCGATCTTATGCGAGGGATCAGCAGACCCCGCTGACTCCATAGGCCGTCCGCCCTGGGCCCTCGACGCGGGGCGAACAATGCCGGGCTGTTGGGGGCTACCATCGATCGTAGCTGCTGGAACCTTCGTCTGAACTTGGGTGGTCTGGGTCCTGGTGCGGGTGGTTTTGCCCTTGCCCCGGCGGGTGGGCTTGGCGCGGCCGTGGTTGAAGATGGCCCAGTCTTCGGGGGACATGATGCGGGCCTCGCCGCCGCACTGCACGCAATAGCATTGAACCGGGCTGGAGAGGTAGGATACGTACTCGTCACAAGTGGGACAGAACTTCTGGTCGTTGTAGAAGCTGTTGTTGTTCTTCATGTTGGATCTCCTCGTCGGCGGTTGGCGGCTTGCGGTGCGGGGGATTCAGAGCAGCTCCCGTGCCAAGTGGGGTGAAGGGCCAGGAATCTCCCATAACCCGCTCCTAGGAAGTCGCTTATGACGATTGCGTGCGTATTGGCCTGGATGCACGTCTCGGGGCGCCTGTTCAGATTCCTGAACGCGATTGCGGGCCCCCAGGGCGGTTTTTGGCCCCTAGGTGTGCATAACGTATTTCCACAGAATGGTTTAGACGAACGTCTCAATATTTCGACACCCGGTGGGGGGTGAAACAATGAAACATCATGCCCAGCCACCACTCGCAGCCAGGTACGCATGCATCCCATGCTGGAAATGGATTGCCGGGCTCACCTTGCATCCACCACTCGAATCGGTGTCGCCGGCCTTCGGCAATCCACTTCAAGCGTGTGGTGGATGCATGCCAGGCTCCTGTTACTTGTCGGCTTCGGCCTTGGCCTTGGCGGCGGCGATTTCGGCTTCCCGAATTTCCTTGAGCCGTGCCCGGGCGGCGGTGGCCCGGGTTTCCAGGTCTCGGAGCTCCCCGAGACGCTCCACCTTGCCCGCGGCTTCCGCGGCTGAGATGACGGCGCTCAAGAGTCCCTTGTTTTGCGTGTATTGGATGCGCTCTTCACCAAGGGCGAGCGCGGCCTCGGGGCCGGCGCTGGCTTGCACCATGGAGAGCACGTCGGGTACGCGCCCCAGCAACAGTTCCCTCTCATCAAAGAGCTTGCGCTCCACCTTGGTGGCCAACTCTTCGGCACCCGCTGCCCTGGCTGCATCCACCAGGTAGAGGGCCGAGTGTGGCCTCAAGTCTTCCCAAGCCAGGGCGGGTTCGATGATGTCGAGCGCGGCCTGCATTTCGCCCATTTCCGTCAAGCGCAGGGCAGCAAACGCACTGAACCTTGCAGCATTGGCCACGTCGAATCGTTCCTCCGCCTGCCACTCAGCGAGCAGTTTGGCGCAGCCCACACACCAATCCCGGGCCGCGGGGTAAGCGCTCGAGTCCACCGGGAAGAGGGTCTTGAGGTCGATGTGGCTGAGTCGGCCAGGGGACTCGGGGTTGGGCCACAGGTACTGAATTCCGACGAACAGGGAGCGGTCGAATTTGGCCAGGGCGATTTCGAAACAGGTGAGTGCGCGCTCGGTGTCGCCCACCAGCAAGTACAGTTCAATGGCTTCCTTGGCCAAGCCTCGCGCGGGGGCTTCGTCAAACTTGGTGGTGGACAGGGGGTCAAGAACCGGAGCGCAGCGCCTAAGGGCTTCTTCTGCCGGCACCATGTCTTTCCAGGTTTGCAGCACGAAGAGGTCCGTTCGGCCCCGGTCCCATTGGTCTGAGCTCGAGGTGGCTGCGAAGAGGATCTCTTCGGTCACGGTAAGCAAGGCTTCGCCGGTGAGGGTCTCCCGCACTTCGTCGAGCAGGTCCTTGGCGTCCAATTGCACGCCGCTCTGCTCCCCAAAGAAGAACCTCGAGACGGGTTGTACCTTGGTGGCGCACCAGCTGTAAATACGCATGGCGGACTCGGTGGTCCCCCGGCGTGCATGCAGTTGCGCAAGTTTCCGGAGGGGGCCGAGGTCGGTGGTTTGAAGCGTGCGGGCCAGGTCCTCCAGTATCTTGGAGCTCTCTTCATCGAGCAGTTCGGAGTGGTCGTCGAACAACTGCAAGAGCATGGCATGTTGGACTTTACCGGCTTGGTTTGCCTGTAGCTCGGCGAGCAGCCCATCGCGCACCTGGCTGGGGGAGGAGAGGGAAATTCGATGCTTCAGCAGGCCCGACATGAGCTCACGGGCACTGGATGAATTGAGGGCTCGCGTGTTGCGCGTGCGCAGCAAGTGCTCCATTTCCTCGATACCGAAGTCGTATTCGGCCAGGTGTTGATAGGAGCTGACCCGCGGTTTCTCCTCGGGCTTTGTGTACTCCTTGTAGCGATCAAAACCGCCGCGGAAGGGTTTGACCTCATCCTCCTCTTCCTTTTCTTCGTCCTCCTTCTTTTCGTCGGCCGGCCATGCCCAGTTTGGAACGTTACCTGTGCTGTTGCTGGCGCTGATGCGTCCATAGCGGTCGCGGCCGGAGATGCCCTCGGGGAAGGCTCGCCAGAGTCGACGCAGCATGGTAGCTGCCGCTTCCTCGTCGCCACCTTCCGCAAGTTCTTTCACGCGCTTCATGGAGGGCTGTTCGTTGCGCTTGGACTTGGAACCACCCGCCGTGTGGGTTACGCCGTTGATCACGATCGTGGTTCCAGGGGGCAGAATCAAACCGGGGGGAAGTCCGGGAATGCCCGATGAATCCTCGTCGTCCTCATCCTTGGGGGGCAGGTTTTCCTTGAGCGCGAGAGCTTCGATAGGATTGTCTTGCCTCAACCAATAGTTCATCAGACGCTCCTGGTGGGAGCGCTCCTCCGGTTCGAGCTCGATGATCCTCTCGTGGCATGTGATGATTTCGGCGTGGTCCTTTGCGGCCACGCGCAGTCTCAGCATGGCCTTCCAGAAGGGCATGTGTTCCGGATCTTCCTCCAGTGCCGAACCCAGCAACTCCAGGGCTTGCTCGCTGCGGTCGTTGCGTGACAGCAGGTTCACACGGGTGATCAGATCGGTTTGGGGATCATCTCCAGGGTTTTCGTCCAGGCAGAGCAGCAGGGTATCGAAGTTATGTTCGATCAGCAACTCTTCAACGGCGCGCTGGGTATTGCGAGCTTGCCAATCGGGGTTGTTGTTGCAGGCTTTCCAGTCGGCAGGTGCGAGGGCTAGGGCCTCTTCCAAGCGTCCGAGTTTCTCAAGCAAGGCGAGTCGAGCTCCCCTCGCATTGAATTGCTCGGGGTCTGTTTCGAGCACGGCGCCGCAGACGGCCAAGGCAGCCTCGTGATTGGTTTCGAGGGCGGCCAGACCCATGAAGCGAAAGGACAATAGTTTCATGTCCGCTTCTTGCAAGGCTTCGGGGAATGCTTCGGCGAAGTACTCGGTGAGAGGGGAGCCCAGGGGCAGTTTGGATTCGGTGAGCATCATCATCATGAAACCCGCCCGCGCGGTTGCGTTGATGCGCGGCAGGGCGCTGCGCAAGGCAGAGACGCGCTGCTCTTCAGGCAATAGGAGAATCACAGGACCCAAACCCCAACCCCAACCCAAGTCATCTTTGGCGTCGATCAGGTCGCGCAATTCTTCGTCGGAGATGAGCGGCTCTTCAAACTTCTCCTGCAGGTCAGGAAGCATTTCCAGCAGGGCTTGGCCTTTTTCAGGGTCCTCGGTGGCCTTGCCCGCCAGCAGCATGCAGATGCCGCGGAATTCTTTGGGCCCCAGGATCTGCTCCAGCTTCTCAAGCACCGGGCGCATGCGCCACGGGCTCGCTCCGCTGTTGAAAATCAACAACAGCCATTGGCGCCCAAAGCGCAGGCTCAGGTCCGGGTTCTTGATGTGCAGAGAGGCCGCCATGAGGGCTTGCACGTGGGCCTCGGCGGCATCCTTGGCGATGTTGGTCCGGCCGAGCAACACGGCCGCATCCCCGGTCTTGCCGTCGATGATGAGGGGTAGGATCAAGCGCATGGTCTCTTCGACGGTGACCTGCTTGGGCAGCTCCTCTTCGGCACCCTGGCCGACCAGGAAGCGTAGGGGCGTGATCTCTTCCTTCGAGCGTTGGGTGGCGTCGAGCAGCATGCGAGCGGAAGCCACATAACCACCTGTTAGGCGGCTGCGGACTAGGCGCGGAAGCATCTCCTTGTCATCGGGGAAGAAATGGTCCAGCAACGTCAGGTCCAGCTTGTGTGCAATGTGGGGGACGCCAAAGGCGAAGGCCAAGCGGCGCACAAGACCAGCGCGGTGGAATGAGCGGGGGAAACGGTTGAAGGTCTCCTTGGGGGCTTCCTCTCCGTCGTCTGCGGGTTCTGTCGGTTCCATGTCCGCGAGTTCTTTCTCAAGCTCGTAAATGACCATCTCCAACTGCTCGGCCGCAAGTTTTTGCCCCGCTTCCAAGGAGAGCACGGACAGCACGCCGGTTAGGTTGCGTTGGAAGTAGCGGTCGAAGTCGTCCACGTTACGCGCACCCCACCAGCTGCGCGATCCACTTTGCGTGCTCGCTTTTTCCGCTTTCGTGGAGGAAGCCGGCTGGCGCGATAGCTGTAGCTCGGTGCCGCGCAGGTACAGTTCCACGGCAGTGGCGCTGTCTCCAAGTCGTTCGTGCATCTCCGCAATTTTGACCAACAGGCCCGCGCTGGTCGGTTCGGAAACCAACACCCGCTGGTAGGTGCTCAGGGCTTCTTCCGGGTATCCAGCGGACTCGAAAATCGAACCGGTTTGACGGTTGAAGGCGCCCTGGTCGGGAAGGTCGGTGGCCATGCGGAAGGTGCGCAGGGCCGAGGTGGGGTCGTCGGCTTCCAGGAAGACCTCACCCAGGTTCAGGAACACATCCGGGGGAACGATCTCGCCCAAACCCACCAAGCGGCGGCTGAACGCCAGGTGTTTCTTTTTGTTTCCACCGCGTCCGCGGCTCCACACGTCCTGGCTACCCGCAGCCCGGTCCACCAGTTCACGCAGGATCGAAGAGCGTCGTTCGCCGGCGATGGAGAGGGAACTCTCCAAGGCGATCAGCACGCCCTTGTCGTCATTGGCGGCCTCAGCCAGGTCGGCGACCAGCTGATAGAGGTAGGCCTTGTCATTGCGCCCGGCGATGCGCTCCAGGGTGATGCGGCGGGCCCAGCTCAGGGTGGAGGCGGGGGCTTCCAGGTTCAACAAGCCATCGATGGCGATGGTGAAGAGGTCATCCTTGGCCGCGGTTTCAGCCAGGTGTTGGAAGATGCGAATGGCGCGCTGGGTCTGGCCGGTTTCCTTGAGCAGGTTGCCGAGCAGTAGCCAGGATTCGATGCGGTTGGGATCGCCCGCAATGCCTTTTTGGTAGGCCAGGATGGCGTCGTCGCGCAGGCCGGCCAGGGCCAAAACCCCCGCTTCGAATTCGGCGGCGTCGGTGCCTTCGCCTTCCAGGTCCTTGAGTTGGCGCAGAACATCGCGCGCGTCCTCGGGCTTGCCCCGTTCGAGTTGGCTCATGGCCATCTGCCGCAGGTAGTCGGGTTTGCCGTCCGGGTCGAGTTCGATCAAGTCCTCGACCGTGCGTTCGTAGTGGTAGAAGTCTGTGCAGGACAGATACACACGCGCCTTTTCCTTGAGCGCATCCACCTGGTCGCCCCCGGAGGTGCGCAGGTACTCGTCGATGATTTCACTGGCCGAAACCGGGTCGCCCACCTTGGTGTACAGGCGCACCAGGAGGCCGGTCTCGCGTTCA
>JAAETM010000161.1 GCA_024228395.1 bacterium
CAGCCGAACGACCAAGAGTTCATTGGGATCCGACCGCCCGATGAAAAGACTTGCGCCAAGGCTTTGTGGCGTAGAGATCGCGCTCAACCGCCACGGCTTGTCACTGGGTGTAAATGGAAATGAAACCCGGCCATCGGTCCCGGAGGTCTCGCTCGCCTTCTCACCGCTGTACAGGGACAAGCTAACCTCGCGCCCGGAAATCGGTTCACCCGTGGTGTCCCAAACGAGTTGAGCTGCGAACACGAACTGCTTGGCAGTAACCGCGCGAGCCTCGGTCGCAGCCATGCCCACAAGCTCAGTCACTGGGTTCGAATCCACGCCATGATCCGAGCTGATCCCGGCCAATTCCATCCCGCCCTGCTCGCGCATCTCCGCATCCTGGGCAGGCCAGAGAGCCTTAGCACCAACCCAGCAAAGCGAAGCCACCACGAGCACCATCACCATCCGACCCGGCCAAGATGCAGCGGCCAATCCAGTCGCTCCACCCGCCGAAGCGCGGGCGGCTTCGTGCAACACCTGTTTGCGCACGCCCGCCAATCCCTGGGAACGCAACCCAAAGAGAGCGAAGAGCACCAGCACAGCGCCCTTCAACAGCAAACGCAGTTGACTCATGCCGCGGAACAATCGCTGACGAATGGTCCCCGAATCCAAACCCAAGTCCACGGCCAGTTGCGTCGGGGACTTGCCGTCGAACAAAGATCCGCGCACCGCCTGCTGCAGGGCCGGGGTCAGATCCTTGAGGGCGTGTTCGACCTGGGCGTGCAACTCGCTGGCGGTCAGGGCTTCGTCGGGTTGCTCGACTTC
>JAAETM010000162.1 GCA_024228395.1 bacterium
GGTAATCCACTTCGATCGTGGTACCAGGGGGCTGGTCCACAAGCCGCGGTTCCATGACCGCCGGGCTAAATTGGGCATTGGCAAGCTGGTTACCCGGGTTGCTCGGGTCATCTGCAGGGAACCAAATCGAGAAGCTGCGGCTCACCCGCACCACCAGATCGATCGCTCCCAAGTAGAAGGAGTTGTCGAGACCGGGGGTCGCTTGCCCGTTCGCATTGGGATTGAAACCACCGCTAGCCGTCTGGGAAGCATCCGGATCGATGGTGTTCGCATTACCCGAGGAATTGTATCCACCCGTAGAGAAAGCCCGCATGTACGGCTGTGAGGAAGAGTTCGCGGCCAAGTTTATGTCGAAACCGTTCAAGCCACTAGCGGCGGAATCCGGATAGCAGCGGAACTCGACGAGCAAAGGCAATCCAACCGTTCGTATGTTGCTGGTCCGCATAATATCCGTTTCAGGATCTAAGCCCAACGCCAACATCTGCTGGTCCGGCGGAGCTCCACCATTAAAGGGTCCTGCACGGTGCAGCAGGGATGTATCACGCCAAGTGTAAGTCAATTCGTCGTTGGGGTTGGTCAGATTCTGATTCATCGGGAACCGAACGAATTTGGTAGTCCCCCCCCCCACTGTGAACACGGTTCCAGGGTCCACCTGATAGCCTAGTTCCCTTGAGTGCATAACACGCTGCGGGTCGGCAACCCCATCCAGGAAATTTGCTGTGTAGGACGCCTGCAAACCGGAGCTTGGCCACTTGGGCCACAGGTTAGCGGGGTCGATAAACTCATCTGGGGCATACCGGCTGTGGTTCATACGAACCTCAAACTCAGAGTAGGTGTCAAAGGTCACGAGACCATCCACCGGGGCCCAAGCGATTCCGGTCACGTCCATATTGGCCGTGGCGGCGTCTTCCAATGTCCACCCCACGTCCACAAAACGGTAAACCGTTTGCATCTTGGACCCAAGGTTGGAAAGAGGCGTTTGGATACCGACCGAGAAGGGCACCATCATGGCCGGAACGGCCTGTGACCGGTCAGCGACCACGGTGTAGCGAGTAACCGGACGCGGGAAGATGTGCTCTTGGCCCAAATCGAACAGGTGTTGACCACCCCATTCCGGCATGATGCCGTAATCGGAGGGGACATTGCCCGGATGCTCGGGCTCCTCGTCAAGCCCGGAGAACCGGCTCACTCGGCCACCATTGCGCGTGGAAGCTTTGGCCGCATCCAGGTGGAAGGGAATCGCCGGGAAATTGCCTCCCAGACCATTGCCTGCCAAGTCCGTCGCACCCAAGCCTCCGATGAGCATGCTCAGGAAGTACTCCTCGGCGGTACCCTCTTCATGGTTCAACGGGAAGTCCGGGTTGTAGGTGAAGCGCTGCAGGTCGGGGGCTAGGCCCACCTCGCCCACGACGAAGGAACTCGTAGACAGGGGCGGATCATTGGCCGGGTTAAGCTCCTCGCGCGTCAACAGCATAGAATCGAAGGCGGTAACCGAAGACCTGTCCATCGGCTCAGAGAAGCGCAACTGGAAGGTACTGTTGGGGTCCACTCCGAAAACGGGTTGGTCGGGATAACCGGAAGGCAAGGGGCTGATGTGCACAAAACAACCCACGCGTCCCGCGTCGGCTATGGAATCAAATGCGGACTGGAATTCAGCAACGCCCTGGGCTTCAAGCACCCATTGTTCGGGGCCAGACCACGACACGGGGTACTGGCGCAAGCGAACTCTTAGGTTGACGACCTCACGGCCGTTGAGCACCTGTGCACCAAGCACGTCAGCAAAAATGCCCTCCGCAATCTGGGCGATCACATCGCCTGCCTGGGGCAAGCGAGCACAATGGTTTGAATCGAAGGTGACGTTCGGAAGCACGAATTCGTTGGGGTAGAACCCGTTTTGAATCGGAGCGTCCACGATAACAACAGCGCTGGAACCGACCACCTCGGGGGCTTGGTTGTCCAGGAGGAAGCCATTGTAAGTATCGCCAGTCACGGCTGTGGAGCCACCGGAACGCATGGCCCGGAATATGTCCTGGGTCCCGTTCGGATCCCAAGCACCATTCTGCGTCACGTCCAGGCCGTGACCAGTCGGGTTTTCCAGCACCTTGTATTGCCCAAGGGACCCATTTTCCAGGGTCGGGATACGCAGGAGCAAGTTCGCCAAAATGACGTTTGTGCTGGCCGGATAGCCCTGGGAGTTGACAGGGAAGGACGAAGCAATGCCGAAGGACTCGATGATCGAGATCGTCGGGTCCAAGATCACGCGAGTACTGTAATACTCCGATCCGGGCTGCCCATCCAAGTCCGCCACATCGCCAAAGTTCGTATCCGGAACCACCCGTAATTCAAAGGGCGTCGACAGGTTCGTCCCCGTGTGCATGCGGATCGTATCCACATCGATGGAGTCGGGGGCCAACAGATCGTTGAAGACCACCACCAGGGCCGCGTTGCGGGGCACCATGGTATACAGGCCAGCGGATCCACCGGTGGAACTGGAAGGACCTTGCTGATCCACGGGATCCAAGCTGGTTTGGGTTTGGCGCAGAAGGGACTCAAACTGTTCAAATCCGCCAGCGATGCCCGTATCCGTAACATCCCGCAGAATCGTGAGCTCCTGAACGGCGGTCACGGGGTTGGTCGTAAGATCATAATCAATCCCGTTGGACTGCACTCCCTTTCCGATAACCATGTCCGACTGCATCGGCACTTTTTCGCCCTGGGGGTTCAAACCAAACACGTCCACCATGCGACCCCAGTACATGTTCTGAATCACGAGTTCGCTGGCGCGACCGCGCTCATTGGAATCCGTGAAGTAATGCTGCCCAGTGGAATCCGAGGCGTAGGTGCCCGGCGTGTTGGTGGGAGATCCCTGGGCACCTGCGGTGCCACCGCCACACGAAACACCACCGATGACGAGCGCTGCCGCTAGACTGGCCTTGCATCCCAGGGCCAATTTGGAAGCCCGACCGACTTTCAAGCAGTGATTCTGATGGAACGGGAGGGAGCCGGAGCTCGGTGAAGAGCCAGGAGCTTGCTGGATAAAAAAAGGGGAGTTCATGGTGATCTGGGGTATCGAGATGACGAAGGCGTTTGGGATGGAAGAGCCTTCACCATTCACTCGATGGTGATACTCGTTGGCGTATTGTCCCGCCTGCCTCCCCCTAGGTCAAGCAAGGGAGTGGCTTCTCTGCCATTCGCTGATGCAATCGCCAGTGAAACAAGGGACAAAACGGGCCCATTGTAATGGGTACCCCACTTTGCCCAGCCGGGTCACCAGAAAAGTCCGCAAAAACCATGCCAGTGCGCCCCCCCCCAGCAATCCACGTTGCGTCCGCTTCCCCCCGGGCTTGCGAGCGCAACCGCACACCCTTTTCGGGGCAAGCAGCACTCTTCCTGGCCCGGGTTTTCCATGAAGACGTGCACCAGGCAAGGCAACTTGGTTCCTGACAAGGATTTGTGGATCTTGACCCCACAGGCAATGCGGTGTGGATCCCCTTCACAGGTCCCGAGAGGGTACTGTGATCCGCTGCACGGATAGGGGCTTACTATCGAGGAAGACAAAATCCATCCAAGTCCGGCCCGCCCCGCCCCCCCTGGGCGAAAGGGTGCCCCCTACCGCCCAGGACCCCCCAGGGGCTATCCTCACCCCATGGACGCAATCCCCCCTCGCTCGAACATCCCCAGCCGCATGGTAAAAGAAGGTGGTCTCACCCCCGGTGCTTCAGCCCGGGTCGCCGAGGATCTGGGGCTGGCCGAAGCCCACGTCTATGGCTCCAGCAGCTTCTTTCATCTTTTGGCGGATCCGCAAACCAAAGTGCGCGTTTGCACCGGACTCTCTTGCCAGCTCAAGGGGGCCGCAGGATTGCTTGAGCAGGCTCGGGCCGCCGGTTTGCCCGCCAAGGCTTGCTCATGCCTGGCGGCCTGCGATGCTGCCCCCGCGGCACTGCGCGACCGCCGGGTACTCCCCTCGATCACCGGCCAGGACATCGAAAATGCCAACGGTCGATGGCGAGACCTACGTAGCTCACGGGCACCCGGCGAAGAAGATGAGTGGGCCTGGCGAGGCCATGTGGGTCCGCAAACTTCTAGCTCATCACTCCTCGCGATCGACCTGCTGGGAGAGTGCGACCACGATGGAGCTGCTTGGTCCAAAGCACAGGAACTCGGACCAAACCAAATTATCGAGCACATCAAGACCTCCGGCTTGCAAGGCCGTGGCGGCGCCGGCTTCCCCGCGCATATCAAATGGGATGCCGTTCGAAAGGAATCGGACCCCCAGCATTACCTGGTTCTCAATGCGGATGAAGGGGAACCCGGTACGTTCAAGGATCGCGAGGTCCTATTGCGTCGACCGGACCGCGTGCTCGAAGGACTCGCAATCGCGGCCGAGGCCATTGGAGCCACCGACATCTGGTTGTACCTGCGCGGTGAGTTTGAATCCCCATGGAAAACGGTCGAAGACTCCCTCAAGCGCTTCCAGGAAAATGGCCTCTTTTCCCACCTCAACTTCCACCTTCACGGGGGGCAAGGCGCATACATTTGCGGGGAAGAAACCGCCCTGCTCGAAGCGCTTGAAGGCAAGCGCGGCATGCCACGCTTGAAGCCGCCCTTTCCGACGCAGGTCGGCCTATGGGCCAAACCGACCCTGATCCACAATGTGGAAACAGTCGCTTGCGTGCCCTCTATCCTACAAAACGGCGGTGAATGGTTCCGCGCCCTCGGACGCGAGGAAGCCGGCACCAAGCTGTATTGCATCAGTGGCCATGTGCAAGAACCCGGCACGTTTGAACTGCCCCTGGGAACCACCTTGGAGGAACTGATCGATGCTGCCGGCGGCATGCAGGGCACGCTCAAGGCCTTCAGCCCGGGTGGAGCCAGTTCAGGCTTCTTGCCGGCTGTTCTAGCCACACTACCCTTGGATTATGGATCTCTCGGCAAGGTGGGTTCCATGCTTGGATCTGCGGGCATCGTCGTTCTAAATGAAACGGTCAATCTGCGCGATGCGGCTCTGCAGCAACTGCGTTTTTTTTCGGACGAAAGTTGTGGCCAATGTGCACCGTGTCGCATCGGAACCCGATTCCTGCGAGAGGCCGTGGAACGACGAATGGCACAAGGCATGGGCGACGACACCCTGGAGCAAATTGCCGAGGTCGCTTGGCAAATGAATGAAGGCTCCATCTGCGGCCTAGGCCAGGCGGCCCCCCTCCCACTGACCAGCGCCCTGCGTTACTTTCCCCAAGACTTCGAAGCCCAATAGCCATGTCACCGAACCCGAAACAACCCGGCCTCAGCCTGGAAATCGACGGCCATATCTACGGCTTCGAAGCGGGCGAAACCATACTCGAAGTGGCGCGCAAGAATGACATTTACATCCCAACCCTATGCCACGACCCGCGGCTGAAACCCGCGGGCGCTTGCCGCACATGTTTGGTCGAGGTCGAAGGCGCGCGGCGCCTGATGCCCTCATGCGCAACCCGCGCCGAAAGTGGCGCCAAAGTCTCGAGCCACTCCCCCCGAATCGAACGTCACCGTAGGGGTCTGCTGGCCTTGTACCTGACCGACCACACCAACGAGCGGCAATCCCGCGAGCGCAAGCGCCCCAATCAATTGCTGCAAATGGCGCAGGATCTGGGAGCCCCCACCGACTGGCCCCGCCTGCAGAACATTCGCACCGGACGCCCGGACGACCGCAACCCCTATCTGGACTTCAACCCAAAGAGCTGTATCGCGTGCGCACGCTGCACACGCTACTGCGATGAAATCGAATCGGTCAGCGCTATCACCCTGGCGGGTCGCGCGGGGGAGACGACGATCTCCACGTCTGACGGACGCTCCCTGCTCGACACTTCCTGTGAGCTCTGCGGCGGATGCATCGATACCTGCCCCACCGGAGCCATGGCCGAAAAGCTCCCCATCACCCGCCAGGAAGAACACGAAGACGAACTCACCAAGGTTCGTAGCACTTGCAGCTTCTGTGGCGTGGGATGCCAGCTCGATCTCAACGTGAACCCCGATGCCCGGGATGGTGCTGGACGGGTGATCAAGATCACGAGCCCCGAACCTGGCACCACCAGCAACGACGGGAACCTGTGTGTGAAAGGCCGCTTCGCCTATGACTTCATCCACCATAGGGACCGTTTGACCCACCCGCTCATACGGGATGCAGCTGGCCAGCTGCAGAAGGCCACCTGGCGGCAGGCCATCGAGCGCACGGCCCAAGGCCTGCTCGGGATCAAACAAGAACACGGCGCTGATTCCCTGGCGTTCGTCAGTTCCTCGCGCTGCACCGTGGAGGAAAACTATCTGATGCAAAAGATCTCCCGGGCGGCCATCGGGACCAACAACGTGCACCAATGCGCTGCAACATGACACGCCCCCACCGTGGCCGGTCTGGTCACAACTTTCGGTGCGGGCGCAATGACAAACTCGATCGGAGAGATCCGAGATGCGGACTTCCTGTTCGTGATCGGCAGCAACACATCCGAAGCACACCCCGTCATCGCAATGGAAATGAAGCGCGCCATTCACAAGGGCGCCACCCTGGTGGTCGCGGACCCGCGCCGCATCTTCATGGCCACCATGGCTGAGAAACACCTGCAAATCAAACCGGGCAGTGATGTATGGTTATTGAATTCCATGGCGCATGCGATCATCGAGGAGGACCTTATCGACCATGACTTTGTGGCCCAACACACCGAGGGCTTCGAGGATGTCAAACAGGCTGTTCATTCGTATTCCCCCGAAGCCGCAGAGGAGCACACCGGCATCGCGCCAGAGGATCTCCGCTGGGTTGCGCGCAAGTACGCAACGACGGAGCGCGCCGCGATCTTCTACACGCTGGGCATCACCGAGCACAGTCATGGCACCGACAATGTCTACGCCCTGGCCAACCTGGTTTTGATGACCGGACACCTGGGCAAACCTTCCTCTGGAATGAACCCGCTGCGGGGCCAAAACAACGTACAAGGCGCCAACGACGCGGGCGCC
The DNA here is from genome assembly GCA_024228395.1 of bacterium. Taxonomy (GTDB): domain Bacteria; phylum Planctomycetota; class UBA1135; order UBA1135; genus NORP259. The sequence goes on from JAAETM010000162.1 coordinate 6,985, forward strand.
ACGCCCGTCTTCTATCCCGGTTATCAAAAGGTGGTTGACTCGGACGTCCGCAAGAAATACGAGGCTTCCTGGGGCGTGTCCCTGAGCCCAGAACCGGGCCTCAACCTGAACCAGATGATGAAGACCCTGGGGCAGGACATCAAAGGCATGTTCATCCTGGGCGAGGACATCGTGGTGTCGGAACCCAACGTGTCCCTCGTCGAAGAAGGCCTCAACAAGCTGGACTTCCTAGCCATTCAAGAACCCTTCCTCAACGAAACATCACGTTTTGCCGACGTAATTTTTCCCTCCAGCGTTTTTGCGGAGAAGGACGGGGTGTTCACCAACTCGGAGCGCCGCGTGCAGCGCGTGCGCAAGGCCGTCGAGCCCCCCGGCGAAGCGCGCGCCGACTGGAAGATTCTGATCGATCTGGCCGCCGCCCTGGGCAGCCCATGGCAATTGGATTCCCCCGAAGCGATCTACTCCGAGATGGTCCGGGACACGCCCAAGTTCGCTGGCATTTCCCATGCACGCTTGGAGGACACAGCCGAAGGCGAACTGACCGGAATCCAATGGCCCTGTGAGACACCCGAGGACCCGGGCACGGTCTACCTGCACAAGGGTGGTGTGCTGCGCGGCAAGGGGCTATTTCGGCCCGTGGAATTCCGCCCCTCGGAAGAACTGCCCGACGAAGAGTACAGCCTGGTGCTGTCCACGGGCCGCACCCTGTATCACTACAACGCGGCCACCCAAACGAGGCGTGAATCCGGGCTCGACGCGAAGCAGGGTGAGGCCTTCATTCAGATCCACCCGCAGGATGCACGCAAACGGGACCTGGAGCACAACGACTTCGTGCGGGTCAGCACTCGCCGTGGCGAAGTGATTTGCCGCGCCATTGTTTCCGCACAGGTGCGGCGGGGTTCCATCTGGATGCCCCTGCACTTCGCCGAAGCACGAGCCAACCTGCTCACCAACGATGCGGGCGACGCAGTCACTCAAACGGCTGAATACAAGGTCTGTGCCGCTGAAGTGGTCAAGGTGAATGCTCCCCAGGATGCCGCCCAAGCCCCCTTCCCCGGAAGCTACTACCGGCCGGCCACAAAGCACTGACGGATGTCGCGGTAGAGCCGCCCCGATCAATCTCCTGACCGGAGCGCCCCCCGCACAGATCCCAGCGAGCGGAATTACCACACTGGGCTCCTGGTATGGATGGACCTGTCAACTCGTTAGTTAGATGCTGTTCGATAGAGGGTCAATGCGGGCCAGGTTCGGAGCGCAGAGGCTGCTGTGGTATCAGGACAAAGCCTGCGGTCGGCGCGGAGCACGTGATTCAGTGCCGAATTGGCCACTTTGGCAGGTTTGGGGCGCTCCTGGATTAGCGCCGGGCACACCTCCTGCCTGGGCGAACTCTAGACACGGATCTTGGCTTGCACAATGTGCTTCAACATCGGGCAAGTACCGCCAGGTTGTGCGCAAAAACTGTCGCGCCAATGGTGGCCGAGTAGCGCGCCCACCCTTTTTGCATGCAGCGCGCTAAGGACAAGACCCGCTTGAGGAAACTAATCGACCCCGCAATGCCCGCTCGAAAAGCCTGCCCCAGCCGCAATAGAGGGTCGTGTTCTCGTGTCGTTTCCGCGA
>JAAETM010000163.1 GCA_024228395.1 bacterium
CCATCAAACACGGCGTTGGCCACATCCGAAGCCTCGGCTCGTGTTGGCGTCGGCGCCTCGATCATTGTCTCCAGCATTTGCGTGGCCGTGATGGCCGGCCGGCCATGCGCGATGCACTCGCGGATAATACGCTTCTGGAGATGTGGAAGCTCTTCGATGGGAAACTCAACCCCCAGGTCGCCACGGGCTATCATGATAGCGCCGGCTGCTTCCAGAATCCCCTCCAGATTCTGGATAGCGGCCCTTGTTTCAATCTTGGCGACCACCAATGGACCCCTGGGACTGGCTTCAGTGCCCACCCGGCGCACATCATGGCCGGAGCGGACGAAGGACAAGGCTACCATGTCCACTCCGGCCTCGATGAATGCGTCCAGCAATCGCAAGTCTTCACTCGTAGGTGTGGTGAGCCGCAGTCGATCCGAAGGGATATGCACCCCGGGACGCCCACGCAGAACACCGCCGTGGGTGACCAACGCATGCAGGGCTGATCCATCTTTGTCCTCTACCTGAGCCACGGTAGCGCCGTCGCCAAATGCAATGCGATCACCAACCTGCAGATCCGTGAGCAGGTTTTCGTATTCTACGTATACGCACTCGGCACTGCTTGGTCCGGAGCCCGGTTCCAAGCGGATGCTGGTCCCGTCGGCCAGCGCAACACCTCCTTCCGGAAGCTGGCTTGCTCTTACTTTGGGACC
>JAAETM010000164.1 GCA_024228395.1 bacterium
TATCACCGGAAACTCGCGCTCCCTGGCCCTCTTCCGCCACCAACTGATTCGAACGTGGAAGAAGTGGCTTTGTCGCCGCTCCAACTCGCGCCAACACGACTGGGTATGGTACAGGCAGCTCCTGCTGCGCTACCCCATCCCCTTCGCCCGCGCAATCCACTCGATCTACCGCCGTCCAGCGAGCACATAGTGTGGCTTAGCCACTGCCGGGTCACTCCCGGCACCGATGAGCCGGATGCGTCAATCGCGCACGTCCGGATCTGTGGGAGCCTGGGGCCAGCAATGCCCCTGGGACACCCAGACGGCCTGGTAGTTCGCAATGGTGAGGTTTACGTGGGTCAGTCACCACCGTAGCCAAGACCGGTCAGTGTGGAGCTCAGTCCAGGGGCGTCACCCGATGCGGCGAGCTTTTTTAGTTTGATCAGGTATTTGGGCAGTCTCGTGCTGTCGGTGAAGGTGTCGATGCCACCGGCGATCACGTGGGCTGCTTCTTCGTAGGCCGTAATCCCCATCAGTTCGCTCGCCATGTTTTCGTAGTCCTTGCGGGTCAGAGCCAGGCCGTTTTCAGAGAGGCCCAGGAAGACATCTTTGGATGCTGCGGCGTCCAAATGGGCCATGGTCTGGCAGCGCGCAACCGACAATTCATGGGCCTTGGCACTGCCCGATTCCGCGTTCTCAAGGGCCTCGGAGAGCAGGTCCAGGGCGCTCTGATATTCACCGGCTTGCATGGCCGCGTACCCCTCTTCCTCGGGATTGGTGGAACCGCAGCCGGGAAGGATCAGGAGGGAAGCCGCGAGGGCCAAGGTAGCGCTGAACAGCTTGATTGGGATATTTTTCATGGTTGGTCCGTGGTCAAGCTTATCTCGTTTTGGCTTGCTTGGGGGCACTCTTACCGGAGTATGATCAGAGTGTCGTGGGCTCCGCAATGGCCCTATACGGACCCCATTCGCTATGCGTGAGACCAAAGTCACCATCAAGATTCCCAGGTCCCTGTATCGCAAGATTCAGGAGGTGGTGGGAGAATTGGGCTTTGATTCGGCCAGGGATTTTGTCGTTTACGTTTTGCGTGACCTCATGGGCGATGCCCCGGTCAGCGTCCCCGGCTCCGCTCGGGGAGATGCGGAGTTCACGAAAGCCGAGCTGGATGCCATTCGGCGTAAGCTCAAGAATCTGGGCTATCTGTAGCTCCATCTCCCCTGGACCCACCTATCCTGGTCCGCAATTGCGGGCCATCCGCACCGACCTCAAACCCCAACCCAACGGGAATCATGTCACCTTCCACCTCACCCCGCCAAAGCCACGTGCACGGCGGACTTGACCAACCTGTCCATCGCTTCGATCTCTCGGCTGCTTCGCAGTCCGGCTTGAAGTCCGTAGAGGTAAACGATGTGGACCGCGCGACCCTATGCCGAATCGCAGACGGAACCTTGAGCCCCTTGACGGGACCCATGGGCATTTCCGATTGTGAAAGTGTTTTGGAACGCAAGGCGATCGAACGTGATGGGTTACTGTGGGCCTGGACGATCCCAATTGTCCTGCCCTTGACCAATGAAGAGGCTGCCGAATGTCAGCCTGGTTCGACGGTTCAGCTTGTGGATACGGATGGCGAACCCTTTGGCTCGTTGACGGTCAGCTCCTGCTATGACTGGGACAAGAATCGCTTCCTTAGGGTTGTGTATGGGACAGACCGCACGGACCACGAAGGAGCACGACGGTGGCTGGCCGACGAGCGTACCAAGTTGGTGGGCGGTAATATTTTGCTAGTGCCTGCCGTGGATGACAGGCCTTTTGCCAGTTATATCATGGGTCCTTCGATGACCCGTCAGTTGATAAGGGAAAAGGGCTGGGAGCAGTCCGTGGCATTCCAAGCTCGCAATCCTCTGGACCGTTCCCACGAGTATGCCTTGGTGCATGGTGCTGAGGTGATCTTGCGCTCTACAGGGAAGAAGACCGGGGTTGTTCTAAATCCCTTGGTTTCCCAGTTGAACATTGAGGACGTGCCCGCCGCGATTCGCATGGAGACCTACGAGGCTCTAGTCGAAAGCCGAATCCTGGGTAAGGACGACGCAGATGTGCAGCTCTGGAAGAGTAAGAACCAAGACCTGAACGACAACTTGGCCCTGGTTGGTTTGGATATGCGCATGTACTTCGCAGGCCCTGCCGAAGCCGTCATGCATGCCATATACCGCCAGAATATGGGCTTCACTCACTTCATCATTGGTCGCAAGCATGCGGCTGCGGAGTTTGATGATGGAACGGCGCTTTGGGGAGATTTTGATGCCCAGCAGATCTTTGAAAATCTGGAAGGCAAGCTTGGCATCCGCACGGTCAACGTGGGATTCGCCGCTTACTTTGAGGAGATCGGTCGCGTGGGCCTAGTGAGTGAAAACCAGGGCAACACGGCGCTGGCCATCACCGGAATCAAACTGCGTGAGCACCTGATCGCTGGGGAAATACCCGATGCCCGAATCATGCGCGAAACTACCGCGAATATCCTGGTGGATTATTACAAAACCCAAGCGAAAGTCGCTGAATAAGGCTCAGACCCAAAGGATTTGACTATGGGTTGGTTCGGTCGCTCGAAAAAGCCAGAGACTCCGCGCAAACCGCTGCTACGACGCCTTCCTCCTGGCATGGGGCCGCGTCCGGAGCCGCAAGGCGAGAACAACGTGATCGTCATCACGTTGGACTCTTTGCGCTGGGACTCTCTGATTGCAGCGGAGCCCAAGATCATCACCAAACTTGGCAAGGTTGAGAAGCGCTACACCTATGCGTCTTGGACCGCGCCGAGTCATTACAACTTTCTGACCGGTTTGCTTCCGCATACTTCCCCCCAGCATGTATACGCTTCGGAGTATTACAAGGAGGACTTCTTCAACTACAACGATCGATTGGCGGCCAAGGGCATTGATTTTGGCGCAATGGTTCCTGGACTTTGGTTCCCGGAGTTCTTGCAAGACAAAATGGGCTACCAAACGCATGCACGTGTTTCCTTGCCGGTTCTGAATCCCAAAACGGCGATCAATCGCGGCTTCGATTCCTTTCAGCTCATGGACTCGCACAATGACATGCGCGCTATGTTGCCGACTTTGAAGTTCGATAGCGACCGTCCCAGTTTCTATATGCTCAATGTGGGGGAAACCCACTACCCCTACGCGTTGCCTGACGAGGATTCCTCCATGTGGCCCCGTATCAGCGGAGTGAACGGCGTGTTCCGCAAGATGAATGACCAGATCGAAGCGAGCGAAGGTGCCGATGATCGCTTCAAGGAAGAATTCCAATTCTTCGATCAGGATAAGCTAGATCAGTTACGCGATCGACAGATCAACACGGTTTGCTATTTGGATGATGTATTTGAAGAACTTTATGACATGGTTCCGGAGAACACTCATATCATTGTGACAGCTGACCATGGCGAACTGTTTGGCGAAGCCGGTTACTTTGGGCATGGACCGATCATGCATGCAAAGTGCTTTGAGGTGCCCTATCTCGAAGGAAAGATCCGGTGAGAAAGCTTCCTTGAGGCCTTTCGCTAGCTACAGAACAGCGACCGCCCCGCAGTATGGGGTGACACGATCGCTATCTTTTCCTTGGATCGGCGGGTTAGACGGACCGGTCCTCTTGAGGGTCGGTCACTTGAATGGGATCAGCGGGCAGGATGCTAGGAGAGTCTCCTACCACCTGGTCGGTTGCTGCCCTGGATTCGCTGGCTTCGCTCTCGGGGTAGTCCTTTTGAACTCTTTGCACAGCTAGGTTCAGCGTGTCGCACATCGATTGGAGCTCGTCACGCCTGCGGATTTTGCAGGTGTAGGTCACCTTGCCAGAGGCCACGATCTCCTGGAAGTAGCAGCGCATGCGGTAGGCGGGACCCGCGATGCGATGTGTAACTAGGACGCCGACGAGGGTAAGGGCAGGGATAAGGAGTCCCATAGTCGTGAGCATGCTGCGAATGATCAGACTTGGAATCCTGGCCAGTAGGATGTCGCCGTTCTCGCCGAGTTCCTTGGACAAATCAAGCATTGAGTTGTTGAGCAGAATCACTTGGAACAGAGTCGCGAGGCAACCGACCAAGACGAAGGCGCTCACGAGATGGAACTGCAGGGATTTGTCGATTAGCTTGCGTGTTCGACGTTGTCTTTTTCTGGCTGTTGAATTGGACATGCTTTAGGCTCCGGTGGCTTGGGCTGTCTTGGGTCTGCCATCGTCGGATAGCCTCGAAAACGCCTCGTTCATGGCTGTGGAGAGTTCTTGCAACTCGTCATTGTTGCGCAGAACGCAGGGTCGTTTGGGGTCGCTCCCTTTGGCCACCGATTGAAGATGCTTCTCAATGCGCTGTGCAGGACCAGCAATCCGGTGGGTGACGTGAATTCCTACCAAGAGGCTGAACGGCAGAAGGAACAGGCCGGTCAGGATCAGGTTAGTTACAAACATGCCCGGCATAGCTTCTTGTATGGTGCGTCTGACAGTGGGGTCCTCGATGTTGAGCCCCAGGTTCATTAGGGATTGGGCCAGCAGTAGGGCTTGCCCAATGGCAGCGAAGCATGAGATGGCCACGAATACGCCAATCATGCGCAGCTGCAGCTTGGGTTTGTTCAGTTTCTTCTTCCGTTCTGTTTTCATCGCGTTGTTTGGTCAGAGGGCGCTGTTGTGTCGGTTCAGGTTGCTTGAGATTCGTTTGGGTGGCGCACTAGCTCTGCATGCCGGAAATGAGCAAGGCTTGGAGGCGGAGATTGCTGTCCTCGACAGTCTCCGCGGACAACGTTGAAGCAAGAGGTTTCAGCCGCAAACTCTAGAGTGATCTTCATCGAACTACGTATTGGTCAGGTAGAAAGCCTGCGTGGCTTCCCGGTTGCCGCCGGCGCCACTCCAGCGGGCGCGCACAATGATTGGAAGGAGTGTGGCATCGTCGGTGACGTCGATATCCACCGCGTCCCCATCACCATTGAGGTCCCGTGGCATGCCGAGCGCTATGCCAAGTTCCGCATCGGTCAGGGTTTCATCGGTGAGGATTCGGACCATTCCTATGCTGGCAGCTCCAAGCCAGGGGTCGAGGCCTTCCACATCGAAGGTGACCCCAATGCTTCCTCCTGGAAGCAGAGCAGTGGTGACCACATTGGACCAACCGACTTGGTTTTCTTCCCATTGCGCAGATAGGGCCTTTGTGCGCTCGATAACGCGCTGCATGGCGTACGCAGCGTTGCTGCGCGCTTCACTGGCATGGTCGAGGGAGTGGGCTACAACAGAAGTGGAATATAGGGCAAGCAGGCCGGTCGTCAGGACGCAGATTGCGACTATGAATTCAACTGGGCTGAATCCATTTCGCTTGTTGGTTCGGCGTGTGGACGAGGGGCTAGAGAGCTTCATTGGGGGGGGGGATTCAAGGTTCGCCCGATTTGTCGGCAAAATGGGGGAAATACTTGTGGCATTAATCGGACGAGGTGGCATCGGTAGGAAAAATACTTTATTCCTCTCAACCAAATACAGCGCAACAGTCGAAGAACTGCGGCGAAGCCTGGCTTTATGTCCAGTCGGGTCAATCGCCGAGGAGGTGAGAAGGAAACAATGCAAGCTGCAAAACAGAGACCCTGGAGGTGGGCTTCATGGTGCTCACGCCGTCCATAACAACCGTCGGTTCGAACCGGGATGTTGCTTGCCTAATGGCCGAGCCCGCAGCGGAAACTGTGGTTGCTGTCGGTAGGCCCGTGATGATGGGTGTGCCGTTTGAAATCAAGGCAAAGACCTACAGCGAGCAGGTCAATGCAGCAAGAGGCAGAAGGAGCTTGGGTCACGTGTAGACCTCACCCATAGCCACAAGCCAAGGCTCGTCACCACTTCTCCCGAGGTTTCTCTCCACCATCCATTCCCCATGAACATTCCCCATAGCTTCCAACCCAACTCCAAGCATTGGGGAGTCGTGGTCACAACTCATGCGTCCACAGCTGCAGTCGTTGGGGTGCTTGCGGTTGCCCTGTCCGCAGGCTCTGCTTCGAAGCGCAAGGCTGCCGAAATGGGTGAGGGTGCCCTTGTGTCCAGTGGCATTGCAGATTCGGCTATCCAGATGGCAACCTCAAAATTTTGGAGGGACTATCGGGCGGCCAAAGAGAATGCTGGGCCGCAGGGTTTGAGCCCCGATGAGTTCTTGGACAACCAGGGGTTGGTCACGCAAGTGGGAAAATCTGACATCGAAAAGCACGACTATTTGCCCGAATTGGGAGTGCACCAGGATGGGGAAGGGGCTTATCCATTGGCTGGTGGGTATGTGCGCCAATTGGAAATCACATGCAAGGTTACGCCCACTGGGCACGAAGTCGAATTTACCTCTTTAGCAAGTATGGGGGAAGGCACCCTCGAGCGGGGAGCAAGACGGGTCTACAATAGTGCGGGCCATTCGAAAGAAGAGTAAGCTACTGGCCAACCCATTGCGCCACAGCTATGCCCTCCGATCCTCTCCCGGTACAATCCGCTTCAGCCATTGGTGGAATCGTGCTCGCCTACATTGGGCCTGGAGCTGGCTTTGCAGCCGCTGGGTCCGTTTTGGTGCTTTTGGGGACTTTCCTTTTGGCCTTTGGAATCATCTTGATTTGGCCTTTGAAGGCGGCCGCACGCATGTTGCGCGGAAGGAACAAAGGAGCCTCCAAGGTTAAGCGCATTGTGATCGTGGGATTGGATGGATTTGATCCGGGTCTGGCGGAGAAGTATGGCAAGCAAGGCAGCATGCCAAACTTTCAAAGGCTGGCTGAAGAGGGATGCTTTCACAAGTTGGGCACTTCATTGCCTTCCATCTCTCCGGTGGCATGGTCCTCGTTTGCTACCGGCGTAGATGCGTCACGGCACAACATCTATGACTTCCTGACACGCGACCCCTGCTCCTACATGCCGGTTCTTTCCTCCACGGAAACCCGTAGTATGGCAAAGAACCTCAACCTGGGGTTTGCGAAGGTTCCTTTTGGATCGCGGGCCGTCCACAAGATTTTGCAGCGCAGTCAGCCGTTCTGGAAATTGCTTGGTGCCCAACGGGTATGGTCGTCCATTCTCCGGGTTCCAATCACCTATCCGGCGCAGCCCTTCAAGAGCGGAACGTTGTTGTCTGGAATGTGCGTGCCCGATATCCGTGGAACCCAGGGGTCGTTTTCCTTCTACTCCACAAAGTCGCGCCAAGGCGCGCACGTGGTAGGTCAGCAGTTCAAAGTGACTCTGCGCGCAGGCCGCATGGATTCGAACCTCAAGGGCCCTGATGGCAGCGATGGAAAGGCCATGCTCTGCCCCTTTTCGGTCGACTTGAATGGGGCCGCGCGGACAGCTCGTATTACGGTGGGCAAGGACACCGTCACGGTCGCGCCCCGGGAATACACACCTTGGATGACCGTGCCTTTTGATGGCTGTCAGGGCATTGCTCGCTTGTACATTCAAACCTGGACCGACGAGGCCTTTGAGGTGTACGTCACCCCGATCAATATCGATCCAGAGAAGCCGGCCTTGCCCATTGCGCACCCACTGGTCTATTCGATCTATTTGGCCAAGACCCTCGGCAAGTTCGCGACGCTGGGGTTGGCTGAAGATACCTGGGCGCTCAATGAGCGGGTCATCGATGAGGAAGCATTCCTCAAGCAGGCATGGCTGATTTTCGAGGAGCGCAAGAAACAGCTGTGGGATGCCATCGACAAGACTTCGTCGGGTTTGGTGACTTGCGTCTTTGATACGACCGACCGGGTCTCACACATGTTTTATCGGTATTTAGATGGGGGACATCCAGCCAATGAAGGCAAGGACACAAGGATCCACAAGGACGTCATTCCGGAACTGTATGCCAAGATGGATGGTTTTTTGGCTGAAGTGCAAGCCAAGGTGGGGGACGATCCCGATACCGTCTTGATGGTCATTTCTGATCATGGCTTCTGTTCCTTCCGACGTGGCGTAAACCTGAACTCGTGGCTTCGTGATGAGGGTTACTTGGTGCTCAAGGATGGAGCGGAAACGTCGGGGGATTGGTTCGAAAGCGTGGACTGGAGCAAGACTCGAGCCTTTACCCTGGGTCTGACCGGAATATTCTTGAACCGCAAGGGGCGCGAGCGACAGGGGCAGGTAGAGCCAGGTGCGCAAGCCCAGACCCTGTGCTTGGAGATCCAACAGAAGTTGGAACAACTCTGTGACCCTGAGACTGGTGAGAATGTTCTGAACTCGGTTTTTGTGACGGATGATGTGCACAGTGGACCCTATGCGGATCTGGCCCCGGAATTGTTGATCGGGTACAAGCGTGGATATCGACACTCCTGGGATTGCGCCACGGGGGCGGTTTCCAAGGTCGTATTCTCCGACAATACCAAGTCCTGGTCTGGCGATCATTGTGTCGACCCCCGCCTGGTGCCCGGCGTGTTCTGGTGCAACCGGGAGATCAATACGGACACCCCCAATCTGATGGATATTGGGCCGACGGTGCTCGATCAATTCGGAGTGGATGTCCCCGGCTATATGATGGGAGCACCCTTGTTCGGTGAGCGCACCAAAGTGACAAAGGGATCGACCGAAACACTGCAACACTACCGCGATGCCCAGGGCGTGGGGGAATCTCGATGAGGTATTTGCCTTTCGGCCTGGTGCTCCTGTCGTTGCTCGCCGGTTGCGGTGATTCCGAGAAGGAGGGGCAGCATGCATCAGGTAGCCCGGGACCGGTTCAGTACAAACGCGTGGTCGTTCTCGGAATCGATGGTTTGGATCCCGATATCCTGCAAGAAGCCATGCGGCGCTATCCGGATCGTATGGCGAACTTTCAGGCCCTCGTCGACGCATCCGACGGCATTCAGCCCCTGGGTACGTCCACTCCGCCCCAGAGCCCTGTCGCGTGGTCCAATTTCATCACGGGCGTGAATCCGGGATCCCACGGGGTCTATGATTTCATCCACCGGGATCCGGCCACTTACTCAGAGTTACCAGGTACGCAAAAATCCGTCCACTCCGATGACTTTGGCCTGCCGGGTAGTTGGAAGTTCCCGCTCACCGATGCCAGTGATAGCAATCGCAGCGGGCGCGCATTTTGGACCGTGCTCGGCGAGCAGCAAGTACCGGCCAGTGTCTGGCGTATGCCGATAAACTTCCCGGTAGAAAAAGGCATCGGTTACTCCTTTCCCGGCATGCTCACGCCGGCCATCGACTCCGCCTATGGTCAGCCGACCCTGTTCACGACGAATCCCCCGTTAGATCGCCTTACGGATCCAAAGGTCAAGCGCATTCAGGTGCGCAATGGGCGCGTGCGAACGAATCTGACGGGGCCCGTAAATCCCTTCAAAGATGGCGAACCCTCAGCCCGGGTGGATCTGGATTTTTTTGTGGATGAACAAAGTGACTCGGTGGCCATCGAGTTGGGTGAAGAACGCCTCGTTTTGCAGCCGGGGCAATGGAGTGTTTTTGTTCCCGTCGAGTTTTCCCTGCTTCCGGTTGGCATGAATTCCATTTCTGGAATCGTGCGTTTCTACCTGCGCAGCGTGGAACCCGAACTGGAGTTGTACGCGTCGCCTGTGGACATTGACCCCATGAATCCGGTCACTCCAATCTCAGACCCTGAAGAAGCCAGTGTGGAACTGGCCCAGGCCATCGGTCTGTATTACACCCAAGGCATGGCTGAGGATGTGAATGGCCTGAAGAAAGGGCTGCTCACCGATGAGGAGTTTATGGCGCAAACCGAGCTGGTTTTCCAGGAACGCGGGCGCATGCTGGACTATGCGCTAAACGCCTACATGGGCGATCAGCGTGGGGGTTTGCTTTTCTTCTATTATTCGACGGTTGACCTATGTGCGCACATGATGTGGCGGCACTCCGACGAACAACATCCGCACCACGACGAAACCTTGGCGGCCAAGGATTCGCAATGGTGGTCTGGCCGGGAGGGCAGCACGTGGAAAGACGTGTTGATTGACCTCTACCTGAAGATGGACCCCGTTCTGGGCGAGGTGCGTTCGAGGGTTGGCGATGACACGCTGATTCTGGTGATTAGCGACCATGGTTTTGCCCCTTATAACCGCATCTTCAGCCTCAACACGTGGCTGCTTGAGAATGGTTACCTTGTGCTCAAGCCGGACATGTCCCGGGAGTTGGCCATGGACCACGCGGATTTCCATCCGGTTCATTTGAGACATGCCGTGGATTGGTCCGAGACCAAGGCATACGGGTTGGGTTTTAATGGTCTCTATCTGAACCTAAAAGGGCGCGAGGCTGAGGGGGTTGTGGAGCCAGGGCAGTCTGCCCAGGATCTCATAGCGGAACTGAAAACCAAGCTGGAAGCCATTCAGGACGACGTACCCGGACGTGAGGGCATTCCAGTTGTGCTCGCCGCAGATTCTGGTTCCCAGGTCTATTCTGGATCGCGGGTCGGAGAGGCGCCAGACTTGGTGGTGGGATACAATTCGGGGTACGGCAACTCCGATGAATCGTCCCTGGCGCGAATTCCAGCCGCGGTGCTACGCGACAACTTGGGTGGAACCTTCAACGGGAATCACTTGATGCATCCTAGCGTGGTGGCCGGAACGCTATTGACCAATGGGGTGCTGGCTCGCAAGGGTCTGAAGCTGGAGGATGTCACCGCAGAATTGTTTGCCCAGTATGGCGCAAAGCCCGAGGTCAAGCTGGATGGTCAGCCGTTTCTCAAGTAAGTCAATCACCCCCTAAAAGAACACCATGTTTGGAAGCAACAACAAGGTCAAACTCGACAAGGACCTGCTCGACCGTATCGAACAAATCGCAGAAGTCGCAGGTTATGCATCACGGGATGAATTCATTCAGCACGTGCTTGAGCGTGAGGTCGCCCAATTTGAAGATGCGAGTTCCGACGAGGACATCACGGCCAGATTAAAAGGTCTGGGCTACATCTCCTAGGCTAAATTCCGCATGAACGCCATTCAGCGCTTCATCACCGCAAGCTTCGATCTCTTACTCCAGCCCCTGGAGTGGGTGGGAATGGAGTTTGCTCTGATTTTGGTGTCGGGTGTTTTTAGCGTTCTGGCCCTCTTGATATTTAAGCACATCAGTCCGCAAACATCGATCCGTCGGGCCAAGGATCTGATCAAGGGGCACATGATCGAGATCCGCCTCTACCAGGATGATTTGGGTTTGGTGACGCGGGCCATCGGCAAGGTCCTGTGGCACAACATGCGTTACATGTGTTTGAACTTCGGGCCCTTTGTGCCACTAGCAATTCCGTTCGCCTTAGTCGCTGGCCAACTCGTGGCTCGCTATGCTTTCGACCCCATGCCGGTATCAGAGACTGTCCCGCTGGAATTGGCTGGCGGAGGGAACACCTTGAGTTTGGCCTGGTCTGGAAACGAAGAGGTGCGTGTCTCCTTTCCTGAAGGCGTGGTTGCTGTTTCGCCCCTGACGCAAGTTGCGGAACAAGGGCGTGCCTTTCAGGAGTTCGTTGTCAGCGCTCCGGGTTACCATGAGATCACCCTTGAGCGGGCTGGCGTATCCACCACCAAACATGTGTGGGCCGGGGAACGCCCGGTCGAGGGCCGCCGCTACCCGGCCATTCAACCGCTCCGCACTTCAAATTGGGAGCAGATTCTCTGGCCTGCGGAAGGTGCTCTGAATTCTTGGCAGCGCATAGAGTTTCGGTATCCTGAGAGCACGCTAGGGTGGCTCCCAGGCCGCGGCCCGAGCGGCGTCCTGCTCAACCTCATTCTGTTCTCGGTGCTTTTTGGCCTTCTTGCAATCAAACCCCTCGGAGTTGAAATCTAGTGAAAGGAATATTCGATGCCGGAGTGGAGGCTGCTTTGGAGGCGGCCCTGAGTGCTCACGACAACCAAACCCGCAAGGGAGGCGTGGTTCCATACATTTCGCATCCGATGCATGTGGCCATGATGTTGTCTCGCTTGGGATGCGATGCAGCCATGGTTCAAGCGGGCTTGCTGCATGACGTGGTTGAGGATTGTGAGGATTGGACTGTGGATCGTGTGCGCTCCGAATTTGGCGAGGACGTGGCCAGTCTGGTGGACGAGCTCACAGAATGTTCGGGAGATAGTTGGGAGTCCCGCAAGCAGGCGGCAGTGGACAAAACGCCCAGTATGTCTTCCCGTGCCGCAACCCTGAAAGCTTGCGACAAGCTTCACAACCTCTCGACCTTGGCGCTTGCGCTCGAGGGGAGCGATGACTCCGAGTCTGTTTGGAAACACTTCAGCCGCGGTCCGGAATCGACGATTGAAAAATCAACCGGTTTGGTCGAGGCGTTGAGTTTGAGGATCGATCCAGGTTTGGCGAGTGAGCTACAACGCGCCCTCGAACGTCTTCGCCAATTGGCGCAGCGTTCCTAACAGGCCACTGACCATTAACGACCTGCTTGGGCGCACTATTGCAACGCTCCGCAGACAGTCAACGCCCGCAGAACCCGTTCGCGGTCCGCAGGTCGGCAAACGAGCATTTCGTCGTTGTAGGGATTGGCTTCGTTGTAGGTTTGGGGTGACCCATCCAGCCTGGAAACGGTCCAGCCCAAGGAAAGGGCCACACATTCGGGAGCGCAGGTGTCCCACTCTTTTAGGCCCGTCTTGTGCACGTAGAGGTCCGCCTTGTCTTGAAAGAGCAGGCCCACCTTGTTGCCCACGCTTCCCGCAGGAACCAATTCGGCGTCCAATTCCTGGGCGAGACGCTCCACCCAGTCGGGTGTATGGCTTCGGCTGACGGCCAAACGCAGCTTCTTGGGTCCCGAACTGCTTCCGGGCAGCGGATCGCCAGACCCTGTGATCCCCGATTTTTGGAATCCATCGGACGCCACCCCCCACAGGGTTCGACCCTGGGAAGGCAGCGCCACCGCACCCAAGCAGCATCGACCTCCGATGGTCAACGCCACATGCACGGCCCAGTCATCGCGCCCCACTTGAAATTCCTTGGTTCCATCCAGCGGGTCCACAATCCAGACGCGCTCTGTGTTGAGCCGGGCGGCAGTGTCCTTTGTTTCCTCTGAAAGGAGGCCATCTTCGGGGTATCGTCCGAGTATCAAGCCCTGAAGGTATGCATCACAGGCTTGGTCGCCCACATCCGCCAGGGTCCGGTCCTGCCACCTTCTACTCGCACGGATCTGGAGGGCGCGCTCTCCCGCCTGCTGGGCTGCGAGTTTGGCAAACTCAAGATCATGGTCCAGGGTGGTTTGGTCGAAGGGGGGGTGGGATGTCATTGGGAGTTGCGATAAGGTGCACGATTCCGCGGATTGAGGCACTGTGGCAGCCCACATGTGTATTGCTTCAGGGATCGGGGATTCGTGGGGGGAAGCGGGCATGCAAAGTCTATAAAATGTCCCCGAATCTCACAGGGTGAGAGTGGCTGTTCCGAGTTGGATTGAGCCCCACCCCATGAAATCCCGTAGACCGGATCTGAAGCCGGCCCACCAGGAAATGACGTCCAACCAGGAAATTACCCCGGAGCGTGAGCTCCGTCAAGTCGATCGCGTGGTCATCCGCTTTGCCGGGGACTCTGGCGATGGGGTTCAAATCACGGGCAATCAGTTCACCATGACGAGTGCGTTGGCGGGCAATGACCTGGCCACACTCCCGGACTTTCCGGCGGAGATTCGCGCACCAGTGGGGACTCGCGCGGGCGTTTCTGGTTTTCAAATCCAGTTCAGTTCCTCCGACATTCACACCCCAGGTGACGAGCCTGACGTGCTCGTAGCCATGAATCCGGCCGCACTGGTGGTCAACCTCAAGCAGATCAAACCTGGCGGAATTCTGGTGATCAACACCGGCAATTTCAAAGCTCAAGACCTCAAGAAGGCAAAGCTGGATAGCAATCCGTTGGAAGATGGCTCCCTAGAAGGCTTCCGAGTCATCCCGATTGATGTGAACTCGAGGGTCATGGAGGCGCTGGTGGACTCTCCCTTGAATTCCAAGGGCAAAGAGCGTTGCAAGAACTTCTACACGCTTGGCCTGATGTATTGGTTGTACAGTCGCCCATTGGAGCCGACCTTGGATTGGTTGGCCGTGAAGTTCAAGAAGAACCCGGACTTGGTCGCCGCCAACCAGGCTGCCCTACGCGCGGGTTACAACGCTGGTGATATTCAGGAGATCTTCCAAGGTCAGTACGAGGTTCCGAAGACGGGTGATTTGCCCCACGGCACCTATCGCCATGTGGTGGGCAACCACGCGGTCGCCATGGGATTGATCGCGGGTGCTCGACTGGCAGAATTGAAGCTGGTTCTGGGTTCCTACCCGATCACACCGGCTTCCACGGTGCTTGAGATCCTGGCCGACCACAAGAAATACGGCGTGACCACCATTCAGGCCGAGGACGAGATTGCCGCCATTTGCGCCGCAATTGGAGCCTCTTACGGCGGAGCCTTGGGGGTGACAACGACCTCGGGTCCGGGTATGGCCCTCAAGACCGAGGCTTTGGGCTTGGCGGTTGCTGTCGAGCTTCCTTTGGTTGTGCTCAACGTTCAGCGCGCAGGTCCTTCCACCGGTTTGCCCACCAAAGTGGAGCAATCAGACCTGTACCAAGCTATCTGGGGCCGCAATGGCGATACGCCTGTACCCGTGGTTGCCATCGCGTCTGCCTCCGACGCATTCGAGCTAACCGTGGAGGCTTGCCGCATCGCCGTCGAATACATGACCCCCGTGATCCTCCTGTCCGACAACTTCATTGCCAACGGTGCCGAACCCTGGTTGCTGCCCGATATGGACTCACTTCCCAAGTTCCCGGCCAAGTTCAAAACCGAGCCGGATGGTCGGGATAACTATTCGCGGGACGAGTTGGGGGCGCGCCCTTGGATCGTGCCCGGAACCCCAAAACTCCAAAATCGCATCGGTGGCTTGGAGCGTGACCTAAAAGGAAATGTGTCGGGAGATCCGGAAAACCACCAACACATGAGCGAAGCGCGTGATGCGAAGGTTCGTGGAGTTGCGAAGAGCTTGCCAACACCTGAAGTGCAGGGCCACAAGCAGGGCGACCTGCTGTTGCTCGGCTGGGGATCGACGATTGGGTCGTTGATGCACAGTTGTGAGAAGGCCATGAAGAAAGGCCATAGGGTGGGCCGCACGCATCTGCGACACATCTGGCCCATGGCCCCGGGTATGGATGAGCTGCTATTGGGCTACAAAACCATTCTCGTTCCAGAGTTGAACATGGGGCAGCTTGTGACATTGCTTCGCTCTGAGTATCCCAAACACAATTTTGTCTCGTTGACCAAGACGTCGGGTCAACCTTTCCTAACCTCCGAGATCGATGCTGAAATCGACCGCTTGCTCTCCAAAGCCCCGACAACGCCATGAGCTCCACAGACAAGCCTAAACTCACCCGCAAGGATTTCCAGTCGGACCAGGATGTGCGCTGGTGCCCTGGATGCGGTGACTACGCAATCCTGGCTACGGTTCAGAAGTACTTGGCTTCGATTGGCGCGGACCCCTCCAATACGGTGGTGGTTAGTGGAATTGGATGCTCCAGCCGTTTTCCGTATTACATGAACACCTATGGGTTCCACACCATCCATGGTCGCGCACCGGCCATCGCGATGGGCCTGAAAGTGGCCAACCCCAAGCTAGACATTTGGTTGATCACAGGCGACGGCGATTCCATGTCGATCGGTGGCAATCATCTGATCCACACCCTACGCCGTAACCTGAACATTAATATTCTGATGTTCAACAACGAGATCTACGGCCTGACCAAGGGGCAGTATTCACCCACCTCTCCCGTCGGCACGCGCAAGAAGACTACCCCGATGGGCTCCGTGGATCGCCCTTTCAATCCTCTGCAACTGGCGCTGGGTTCACAGGCCACTTTTGTGGCGCGTTCGGTGGATTCCGATCCCAAGCACTTGGGCAAGATTCTTGGGGCGGCTCACCAACACAAGGGCACATCGTTCGTGGAAATTCTCCAGAACTGCGTGATCTTCAACAAGGACTTCTACGCCAGCACCATGGACCGTAGCGTGAAAGCTGACCGCACCGTGGACCTGGTTCCCGGGCAGCCCATGGTGTTTGGCAAAGAAAGTGACAAGGGCTTGCGCCTCAACGGTTATGAAATGGAGGCCTGTGGTTCTGCGGACGCGGACACTTGGAATCCCTCCACGGAAAGCCCCGCACCCGGAGTCATGTTGAGCGGCATCACAACGACCGAAGGCATGCCCATGCCTATCGGAATCTTCCGCGATGTCGACGCCCTCTGTTACGATGCAGCCGTGACCGAGCAGGTCGCGCGGGCCATTCCGGAAAGCGGAGTACCTTCGCTAAAGGACCTGGTTTGGAGTGGGGGTACCTGGACCGTCTAGTATGCGTTTCCGGGGAAGGAAGCTCCTACTGGACTCGGATATTCTCACGGCTTCGACAGGCTTGGGCTCTGGAGTCCCTTCCCTTGAAGGCGGGTTTCAGAGTTTGGGTACTTCGCCCAAGGGTCTCCAACCGGTGACACCAGACGCATCGAATGTGATGTCCCGATGCTTCACGTCCACACCATATGTGGCCGTTTCTCGGACCCAATGAGCCGCTCTTTCTTCATTGGTACCGGCTGTGGTTGGGTCCCAAACGTCACAATCGTGCATGAGGACTTCGAATCCGTTGCACCGATCAAATCGGCCGATGTAGATGGTGCCACCTTCGTATTCCACGACGAGCGTATTGCCGTGGGGTGCTTTCATGATGTGTTGACCCATGGGCACATGTATACCCGAATAGCTCTCGCATGAGAGCCGGCTGAGTAGAAAAATGGGCCAGGTGGAGGCGCCTATTTGAACCAGGTGAAGGTGTCCCCTTCGGTGAAGGAGTGCAATTTTACATCTTGGATGGAGATGGACTGTTTGGGCTCAGTGAGGCTCTTTTTGGCCGTGCGGGCGTCCAGAAAAAGGGTCGAACCGGAGCCCCAAAAGTACATGTTGTCCCCGTCGATACGAATGGAAGACCCATGGTTGAAATAGATCGCCGGCCGATTCGGCTGGTCCAAGCAAGCGGTAATGCCCTCGATTAGACGTGTGTCCTCATCCATGCAGGGCACCACAAAACCATTCCAAAGACCCACTCCCCGGTTGGGCATGACCGATAAACTGGTCATGAGAGGTGGCTTGATATTGCCTTCGATGAAACCGATCCCCAGGGCTCCAGCCACACGTCCTGCGCCACCGATGATGAGTCCCTGGCCGTTCAAGCGGGGCAAGAAGCTTGCGAGGTTGTCGGCAGCGAGTTTCCGCATCAGTTTCTGCGGGGATCCCTGGGCAAGCCAAACCACGGAGGCTAGCCTCAGCAGGTCCTTGGATCCTTCTTGGGAGAGGTCCTTCAGGATGTAAACATCAGAAATGCCCATGGCCTCAAATGCACGCTTCTCCTCCAGGCCGCTGTCTTCCTCTGAGCTGGCTTGGGGAAGAATGACAACGCTGGGATTGTTGACCTGGGCTATCCCGAGGGCGTCCACGAGCGCGGCCTCAAAGACCTCCATGCTACCCAGGGCGAGAATGGATCCGGCTTGCGAAACCACGGATTGACCCTGCTCATGGGTGCGCGCCACCCCGGCGCTGTTGCCCGTTCTGGGTGCAGCAAGGGGATTCAGGGGTAGGATAAGTCCGCAGCAGAGGAGGGCTTTTAGCATTGGTTTTTCAGGGGTTCGAGTTCTCTCGATGGAGCCCGGTCAAGGCCCCGTGTGTGCAAGATCGGAGGTTACTCCAGGTAGTCCTGAACCCGATCAACTTCGTCCGGGCTGCCGATAACAACGCTGACGCGGTCGTGCACATTCTCAGGTTGGACTTCCATGGTACGTGTTGTTCCACAGAATGATTTGCCACCGGCCTGTTCGATGATCATGGCCATGGGGTTGGCCTCGTACATCAGTCGTAGCTTTCCCTTGGGAGAACTCTGGGTCGGCGGATAGAGGAAGACTCCGCCTTTCAGAAGGATCCTGTGAAGATCGGCAACCATGGCTCCCGCGTAGCGGCTGGAGTAGTTGTTGTCGTGGGCCCAGGCCAAGTACTTCTGATAGCCTTCGGGGAAGCTATTTGCATAGGCTTCGTTTACGGAGTAGGACTTGGAGTTCTGGGGGATTTTGACATCCCGATCCACGAGCAAGTAGGTGCCGATCGACGGGTCTAATACGAACATTTGAACCCCGTTTCCTGTGGTCAGTACGAGTATGGTCGAGGGGCCGTAAAGAACGTAACCCGCAGCAACTTGGCGGGTGCCGGGTTGCATGACGGCATTCTCGGTAGGATTAGCGCGGCGATCATGGTGCAAGATGCTGAAGATAGTGCCCACGCCCCCGCACACATCGATATTGCTGGACCCATCCAACGGATCGAAGAGGGCGATGTAGGGCCGCTCGGGATCCGATGAGGTGTGGAGAATGATGGGCTCTTCGTTTTCCTCCGAAGCCACGATCGCAAGCCCGGCACGTTTTCCGAGGGCGCGCAGCAAGGTTTCATTGGCGATGACGTCGAGCTTCTGTTGGACTTCACCCTGCACATTCTCGGAGTCCAAGGAACCGAGAACGTCCTCCAGGCGGGCCATACGGCAGCGAGCCGCAATGTACTTGGAAGCCAGGGTGATCGAGGAAAGGATCCAAGTCAGGCGTCCGGTGGCCTCGGGGTGGTGCTTCTCCTCTTCTAGGAGGTAGCTCTGGATAGAAAGCAGGTGTCCTGCGGGGTCTTCGAGGGTCATGGTGTTGGGGAGTAGGTGGGCCTGCCTTGCCACAGGGCGACAAGGCACATAGTTTGCCCGGTGAGGGCCGCCCCGACAGGTTTCTGACGGGATTTGCTGGGATGCGTGCGCTACCCGGCCTCACATTGATGCAATCCAACCGGACTGAGTCGTTCATCGGAGTTTCACACGGGATAGTTGTAGCTTTAAAGGGATCGGCCCGCTTCCCAGTGGGAAGCGGGCCGATCCTTGGATTTCCCATTCCGCCTGTCCTGGGACGAGCGGTATGGCATTTCCAACTACTGGCAGAAGGTCACTTTGATCGCCTGCGTGGTGTTGGAGGTGTTGCTCGGGTTTTGGTCGCGGTACCAGAACTGGAAGTTCCAGACATCGCCATCGTTGAACACGGTGCCGTAGGGGCCGGCGGTCAGGTCAGGTTGCATTTGTACGAAACCGAACTGGCCAGACCACTGTATGTGCTGTGTTTCGTTCCAACGAACTCCACCGCCGCCGAGGCAAAGGTTGCCCTCGCTGCCGCTGAAGAGGGGGATGAAGTCCTCGTTCGGGGACATCAGCCAGTAGCCTATCTGGAAGGGGGGAAGGGCGGTGACCGTAAAGGCCAAGTCGTTTACAGCCACGTTCGGGGTACCCGTTACGGTGAAGTTGGCACCAGTGGCGAAGACCGAGTTGGCGTTGGCAGAGCAGTAGGGGGTAATTGAGCCACCGACACATGCGTTGTTGTCTGGTACGATGACGTCCGCAGCGGCGCTTGTTGAAGCACCAGCGGGATCCGGGGTGAACAGGCCAATCTCAGCCGGTGCCATGCTGGAGGCCGGCGGGGCGTCAGACTCAAAGCTGAAGGTCGTCATGAAACCCCAACGCAAAGCGCTTGCGTTCTGGTTTTGAGCGTAGGTCTCAGGACAGGTCCAGGAGGGTATGTTGCCAGCAGAGCTCATGTTCCAATCGTCGTTGGCCCAGATGGAGCCACTGTGGTGGTCCACGTCCTTGTAGTACATGTTGCTCACGCTGCCGACGATGGTGGGCAGGATCAGGGAGCTAGCCGCGCGGTCAGAGTTCATGTTCTGAATCGCGTAGTCGTAGCGCCATTGGCCACCACCGAGGTCTGTAGCCTTGGAGCCTACGAACATGTAACCGTGCACGCCGGGACCACCTTCGTCGACGATGACGACCTCGGTGATGTTCACGTCAGCATGCTCGTTCTTCCAAGCGAATATAGCCGGGTCGTACATGTGAATGCTGCCCACGTTGTCCAGGTTGGACAGGCTGCCGTTCACAAACTGGAATTCGTGCCACGAGGCGTTGTTGCGGACGTTGCCAGCCAGCTGGTCGTGCTCGGAGAGGTAAAGCACCTCGCCAATGTACGTGGCGCCGGGGTTGGCGGCATCGGCGGTGGGGAACTGGATCCGGCCACGGAGGGGAAGGGAGCCAGATGGGGAGATCCAGGTGCCTGAGGGCCAAGTACCGGTGGCTGCAGTGACCTGGAACTTTGCAACGCCATTGGCGCCATCGTTCAGGCTGGAACCGTAGGTGTCGGCGCAGCCGATACCCAAGTTGGAGCAGGGCGTACTCTGGCAGTTGCCACAGGAGTTTTCGCTAACGGCGCAGAAGGAGTCCTTCAGCCAGCCGTAGCCGAGTTGCTCCATACGACCATCCTTGATGCGGAACATAGTCGTTTGGATGACCGGGGCCTGGTGGTTGCTAGGAGTCCAGTTGATGGTGACATTGCCCACGTTGCAGGAGGTCGAACCCATCGAGTAGGCAACCATCGAGCCGGTGTTGGCTTCCATGAAGTAATCGTCTGAGCCGTTACCGGCGACTTTGGAAACGGCGACGTCTTGGGCGACCAAGTGCGGCGTCAACAGCAGTCCTACTGCGACGAGAAGATGTTTCTTGAGCATGAGCTGAGTTTCTGGGTTGGGGAGTGGTTTCGAGGAGAGGGGGGAAGCAGGGGTACACTGGCTGACTCTTGCCACTTCCCGCCACCATATGTTATCGCGGTTTAGGGGTCTGGGGGGCGATTACCTCCTCCCGTGCGTGGATTGAGAGGGCTTTTGTCGCCCGAATGTTCCACCCACGTGTTCCAAGCGCCTCGATTTGTCTCAAATTGACCCTAATAACAGCAGTCAAACCGTGGCTGGGCACTATCTGGGGCCGCGTACATTAATTGTAAGGGCTTGTGGGCGGTTGGATTTGGGGGACCCAAAATTGGGTGAGCGCTCTACTGGCTCCCAATATCTTTGTGGGGGAGGCGGCGGGTCAGCGCCCAATTTGGTTCCTCAATTGAGCCAAGAGTCCTTGGAGTCTCTCGTTCTGCGGCTCAATAGCCAGACCCTCGAGCAAGACTTCGATAGCCCCAGCCGGGTCGTCGTCCGCACTCAGGACTTGGGCCAGGACAAAAACGAGGTGCATGTCATCGGGAAGTTGCTCCCGCCCGCCAATCAGGACTCCCTTGGCCTGCGCAGGCCTTCCACCTTCCAGGTGCATTCGGGCGAGTTGAACCGTGATTCGCTGCTGTCTTGCCGCATCGGTTGCGTGGGCCAACGCCTGCTCAAAGGATGTCAATGCTTCGTCCATCCGCTTCGCCCTGAGAAACGCAATTCCCAGGTGTTCGTGGGCGACCGAGTCCCATGCGCGTTTTGTGACTTGTGCTTTGAGGTGATCTATCGCGACTTGCAATTGACCAACCTGTAAGGAAGCGTCGATCAAAAAACGCATAGTCTGCACCTCATCGGGGTCGCGCCGCGCAGCATCGAGGTACAGGGGAATCGAAGCCTCCACCTGGCCGCTGGCTCGCAGGTTGTGGGCAGGCTCGACGAGCGTATTCACGTCGCTTGGCGCAAGCGCTGCGGCAACCGCCATGTCTGCCGTGAACGTATCCGTGTCCCCCAGGATCATGCTGGCCCAAGCCCGTTCCACCCGGCAACGTGGTGTTTCGAAGAGGCCGAATTCGAGGACTTTGTTGCTGCGCCTGATGACCAGCTTGGCCGCCGCTGTGATCTTGTCCGTGATCTCGGGGCGGGCAGGGGTGAACCACTCCGCTCGCACGGGAATCAAGGGCGCGTAGGCGCGTTGACTCATGACGTCCAGGCTGTGAATCCAAGCTGAGTGACCGAAGAATGAAATCATGCCCAGCATTAGAAAGGCATAACCTTTGCCTGCGCTGGTGATTCGATTTTCGGACTTGAGTTGAAATGGGGGGATGCTGACTTTGGGTTGCGTCCACAGCTGCACTCCGCGCAGGAGCAAGTATGCGGAACAACCTGCAAGCCCTAGGGCCAATAGGAACGGAATACGGCCATAGAGTCCACGGAAGACCAAGAATGCCGAAATGAATCCAAACGTGAGTAGGAATTCATAACCAGGTGTGAACCGGGGTCGGCGCTTCTGCTTGCTGCGGACGGCGATAGAGGGTTTTCCGAGACCAATGCGAAGTGCGTCCTTTGGGCAAACGCTGATGCAATCCAGGCACTTTAGGCAATCTGGGTTCACAACCGTGCCATACCTGTGGACCTCTGCGGCTACGGCCACATTGGAAGTACAAGCGACCGTGCACTGGCCGCAGCGTTCACAATCGTCATTGACCCTGATGCGGGCCGGAGCTAAGCGATCCGCCACATTGAAGAAAGCGCCATAGGGACATGCGTAGGTGCAAAAACCCTTGGAACCGAGGAAGTACACAACCGCTCCGCCGGCCACGACAAACGTCAGGATGCCGATCATCAGCCCAGGAAATGTCGCCCAAAATTTGGAGGTTTCGAGGTGCAGGGTCGGTTCCATGTCGTGGACTCCAAGCCATGCGCGTTCGACGAATGGCCAGAAGAATAGGTAGCCGGCCGCTAGGAACGGAGCGAATGCCAGCGACCGGGAGCGCAGGGGTCGTGGCGTGATTCCAAAGCGTTTCATGAGACCCGCACACAGGTCCTGGACGAATACTAGATGGCATGCCCACCCACAGAAAAACCGTCCGAAGGCCAGAGTACTCAGGATCGTGATCGCAAAGAAAATGAACCCTGCGTTGATCACCGAGCGCTTGCTGAACTCCATGGCCTCGGAAGGTTCGAGGGGCGTCATAGTCCGGCCGGTGGTTTTCCAGTGGGCCAGGTGCAAGGCGAAGAGCAGATGGATGCCGATCAGGAACCCCATCCGCCAACGTGTCATTTTGGAGCGCGGGGCCTTGGAGCCTTTGCTGCTCTCCTGGCGTATGGCGCCGCATCGGATGGAGGAGTCCTTCACGAAGATAATCCTATCCGGCGGGTTTGATTTCCGTGCCAGTCCAGAACCAAAGGTTCAATACGTGAGCAAGGGGCTCCGGTCTTGCTGAACGCTCACCTGGCAGGCCGCCTGAAAAACAACAACCCCCCGTCGAACCTTCACAAGTCGCCTGGCTGCAGTGCCCGAACCCCGCGAATAGGGCGACCATGCAGGAAATCTGAGTGCTTTGCAGGGACCCGCCGGGAAACCGCTGATTCCCAAATATGCTGTCAGGCTAGTGGCGGGCTCTTGAAATCATGCCCTTTTGGGGCGGAATTCGAAGCTGCTTGAGCTGGCATGGGGTGGCGGATTGTTCAAAAACCACGCGCCAGGGCATGGCCCGAGAGCGGAATCCAAAGGCCAGGCAACCATGGGGCTGCTCCGGGTTGTAAGTCACTTGCAGGTGAATACAGCCCGAGCAGCTCGGTTGGTCCTTGGGGTCAAGGGGGGCTTTCATGGGGCTTGTGGTGTGGTTCTTGGTGATATCGGGCCCGGAGAAGGTGCTATCGGGGATCTCGGCCGGGGCCTTAAGGGCTCAATTTGAGGCGGCCCCGGTGGAGGTCAAAGGGGGGATGGCACTAGCTTCATTGGGATTTGGGGTTAGAATTATCTGCTTGAACCGACGCGAAGAGATTGCCCATCTGCGCGCAGCGGCCTTGGATGGCCAGCGCGATGCCCAGTACGACCTTGCCTGCGCCTACGCAGAAGGCAACGGGGTTCCTAAGAACCAGCGAACCGCGTTTCGTTGGTTTGAGAAGGCCGCAGATCTAGGCGACGGCGAGGCCATGACCGCCGTGGGTTACTGCTATCTCAATGGTGAGGGTGTCGAACAGGACGAGGATGCCGCTGTTCTTTGGCTGCGCAAGGCGGAGGCCGAAGGATCCAAAGACGCCGACCGCTATCTCACCGGCTGCATGATCTATGGCCAGGGCATGGCTCAAAACTCGGAGCTTGGGATTGCACAGGCGGAACAGCTCTTTAGCGAAACCCACGATCCGGAGTACGCGTATCTTTTGGCGTGTGCTTTCGCGGATCTGTGTGAGGACGAGGCGGGTGCTCGCAAGTGGCATACCCAAGCCGCCACTTATGGGCATGACGAGTCCATGGTTTGGATGGGATATTATTGCCGCTTTGGCATCGGTATGCCGCGCAGTTTGAAGCAAGCATTTCAGTGGTACAAGCGTGCGGCAGATGCAGGCAATGATGCTGGCATGGAGAACTTGGCGGTGTGTTATCAGCATGGTGAGGGTGTGCCGCAAGACTTTGAATTGGCGTTTGAGTGCCGGTCCAAGGCAGCTAGCATGGGACACCCCGTCAGTAGGCGCTGGCTTGGCAAGCACCTCATCCACGGTGTTGGCGTCGAAGCGGACCCTGAAAAAGGACTTGCCGTGCTCGAAGAACTCTCCGAATCGGATGGCACCGCCTGCATGATGTTGGGCGAGCTTTATTATTACGGAGAGGGTGTCGAAATCGATTTGCCCACAGCAATCAAGTGGTTCGACAAAGCGGGCGAAGCCCAGGTGCCGGAGGCTTGGACTTTTTTGGGGACCTTGGCCTGGCACGGCGAAGGGCAGGACAAGGACCCGGAGCGGGCGGAGCGTTTGTACAGGCTTGCGGCGGAAGCGGGCGAGGCGCAGGCGGTCTTCAATTTGAGTTTCCTATTCGCTGAAAAGGGCGAGGATGAGAAAGCTCTGAACAGTCTGGAGCAGGCGGCCTCCATGGGGCATGGCGGTGCCGCGTGCCAACTGGCAAAGCGTTCGATTACGGGTGTGGGAATGCCTAAGGACGCCGTTCGAGCCATCGATTATTTGGAGCCTGCGGTGGCGGAGGAAGACCCCGATGCTCTGTACATGAAGGCGGAGCTACTGCGCGAGGGCGTGGGGACTGAGGTCGACCTGCGAGGGGCCTTGGAGCTGTTCCAGTTGGCCCAAATTCAGGGTCGGGACACGCGCGTGGAGCGCGGTGTGCTGCGACGCAAGATCCGCGGCCTCTCCTAGAAGCAGCCCGCATCCTCCGCGATTTGTGCGGGTTCGATCGAGGGGTCCGATGGGGGCTCTCAGGCATTCAAAGTTGCAAGTCATAAGCCCTTCGGATGGGTTGATCGTGCAAGGGCTTCACCCCAGTGAGGTGGGACGCTTTGTGGAACAAGGCGAACCCGTCGGGACCCTGGTTGCCGGGGATAGGGTCGTGCGAGCATTGCTCTCCGAAGAGGAATTGGTTGCTATTCGTACCCAACCTGGCAGTTCGGTGGAATTCCGCTCCAAGGCCAATCTCGGCGACACTTGGCATGGGCAGGTCAAGCGGGTTATTCCCGCGGGCCGCCGCGAATTCGATCAGCCTTTCGCGGCCCACTTGGACCCGGCGGACTATTCCGTCAACCCCGCAACGGGCAGGGCCATGCGCAGTCAGTTCGAGGTCGAAGTGGTATTGCGCGAGGCCAGCAACAAGGACCGCCTACCCCATCGCCTGACAGGCTCCTTGCGGTTCAAAGGCAAATCAGAGCCCCTGGGAGTGTCGCTGTTGCGCAAGGGACTCACGTTCCTGCGCAGCCTGACGAGCTGATTCTGGAGTGTTCTTGGGGTTCACACCGAATGCGCAAACGTTCCGGGCCAACTACTTGCTGGACATTGCAATGATCTGGCTCTGCAGGTCCTCAGCCGCATCCAACAGGAATTGGGAGGTTGTCGTGAGCTGATTGGGCAGTAGGAGCACGATGCGTTCCTCGTTCACCGCTTTGATAGGAGCGCCACTCAGCTGTGACTTCAGGGCGTCGAAGCTTGCGCTGGATCCATCGGGGCCCCCGCTCAGAATGATGTGGTCGGGTTGGATTGTGAGTAGGCCTTCCATGTCCAAATCGGCGTGTCCATCAATGCCCGCTTCAGCAGCAGCATTCTTTAGGCCCGCAAGCTGAATCATCACGTCGTAACTGGTTCCCGATCCAGAGGTCCCACCACCGGCTCCGTAATTGGAGTACACCATGGCTGAAACTTTAGCCAAGGCTTCGCCCCGGGTCCTGAGGTTGGCGATGCGCTGCCGCAGAAGTGTGTTTTGCTCGACACCCTTGTCCGGCACATTCATGGCAAGGGATGTCAGGTGCATCGACTTCAGGATGTCATTTGTAGAGGTCACGGTAGGTAGGAAGAGCACCGGGATTCCGGCACGCTCCAGGACCGGAGCCAAGCTGGGTTCCTGCCAATCATGGGCGATCACCAAGTCCACATTTGCACTGGCAAGGTCTTCCAAGTGCAGGCCTTCCATGACCGGAAGCTCCGCCCAAGGCCCACGCCTCGCTTCTGGAATGTTGGAGTAGTGCAGAGTCGCTTTGGGGAGGGCGGCCACGCGTTCGGGCCCGACCAATGCGGCGCAAAAATCCAAAACGGCCGCGTTGGCAGGGACCAGGCGCGAGACATACACCGGTAGCTCCAAGGACTTTTCAGGTCCGAGCTGAATGGTGTGCATCTCCCCTGTGATGCTTTCGTGACCGCCAGTGCAAGCGGTGAGCAGCCACATCGAACAAGCGAGAGCCAAAAGCAGGGTGAGGGTTGCGCGGGAGAACATCGTTCGGTCGTTGAGGGGGGCGCGCCGGGCTCGCAATTCTAACCGGGCACCGCCCCACGGAAACAGCCCGCACCCCAACTTCCGAGCGGTCGCGCTTCGGGATAAATCAAAGAGGGCCGTAGATCGATGGATCTACGGCCCTCGACCGGCTTCGGATCGGCGGCCCCACGCGAATGGAATTGCCGCGGCCCGGGGCCGCTTTCCCATGGATTCGTGGTTCTACAGCGAGCTGTAGAGTGCCAATGCGCAGGCAGCCGTGGTGTAGACCTCAAGCCCAGGTGCGGACCAGGCGTCCACCGTGGGCCAGGTTCCTGCCTGGTCGCCACGCGTAATCTGGTGGTTGGTTAGGGTCGTTCGCAACTTCTTGTTCCAGCTCACACGGTTGGGATCGCCCGCTGCCGTGCCGGCCAACGCCGCGGTGCCTTGCCACCAATAGGTGAAGTCGATGGTTCCCTTTTCCCGGTCCCATACGGGTGCGTGGGACCCGAGTAGTTTGATGGAAGCCTGCATGGCTCCCTTGGGGACGCTATCGAAGCCAGCCGAGTTGCGCAGACGCAGGTGCATGGCCGTGGGGACTTCGGCACGTTCAGCCGGGTGGCTGTCCTTGTGGGACAGAATCCGAAAGGCGAACTCAGAGCCATCCATATAGTGCGTCCGGCCGGTTTTTGCATCTTCAAGCTCGACCATGTAATTCATGCCGCCCGCGAATGTCTTGGGGTTGGCATGGACTTCCGCCTCGAAGGCACTCACCAGGGCTAACATTACATAACCGGTGATTCGAGAATCCTGGTCACCGTCCGACGGTACCGAATACCTCCATGCTCCATAGGGATTGCGACCTTTCTCCAGGTAGGCAACCGCCGCGGTTAGGGCAGCCTTCACTTCGGGTGTCATTCGATCTTTGTAGGCGATTGCAATGGCCTCCGTAGCAAGTGCCTGCCCCACGATATGCGCGCCCTCATTGGTAAACGCACCGCTTTCCTTGTCTTGTCTTGATAGAAGGCTAGCAACTCCGGAGTCGATGGCAGCTTGAACCTTGCTATCTTTCTTTGAGGTGTCGGCGCGGGCGGCTAGGGCTTGAACCGCAAGGGCTGTTAGCGCCACATTGTTGTGATAGGGCTCGAAGTCCATGACGACCGGTTCGTCGAATGCGGGGCCACTGAGTCCCTTTGCCCAGCCACTTATCTCCTTCGGAGATGGGGTGCGATACGACCAACCGCCATCCTTGTCCTGGTTTGCCATCAACCAATCGGTTGCCTTGTTGGCGGACTCCAGTGCGATGTCCTCGAGTGGATCCACTTCGTTGTGGTCCATGATTTCCATCGAGTCCTCATCTTGCGGTTCAAGGAGTGCGCTTGCAGGGAAATGGGCGGCGGCTAAGCCGACACCGGACATGAGCAAGATGGGGAGGATGGTTGAAAGGCGTAGGCCTCGGGCCAAGGGGCGGTCGATTTCGATCAGACGCATGATTCGCTTCCTGGTTAGGTTCTTCGAAAGGAAAAGAGAGGACATCGCGTGGGTTGTTCGGTGGTGTTGGCCAGTGGGGGACTGGGCCAGGGCGGAGGCGTGGGCTACGACCTCGAAGAGGGCCCGGGCGCATTGCTTGCGGTCGGTTTTGGCGCAGCGCGCTAGGGCGGAATCGTCGCAGGCCAACTCGCGATAGCCGCGCGAGATGCGATTGGTGACCCAAACCAAAGGGTGGAAGCAGAAGGCCGCACCCACCAAGCGTTGGAAGAGTTCAATCAGGTGGTCGCGTCGCGCCAGGTGGGCCAACTCGTGCAGCAAGACCCAACGCAACTCGAGGGCGGAAAGGCGAAGGGTGAGGCCCTCTGGAATGATGATCGTTGCTGTCTTGCGACGCGCTTCCGCTTCGACGAACTTGCCAGGTACGGATCCCGTCCAAAGCACAGGGGAGTCGAATTCGGGGCTTTCGAGGATGAGCAGCGGCCGGGTGACCTTTGCTTCACTCAAAGCGTCGTCCACATCGAAGGGTAGCTCGCTTGGGCCAACCAACTGAGCGGACTCGAGAAGTTCAGGGATACTTCTCTGGCGCAAAATTAAGCGAGCGACGAATGCGCCCAATCCAAGGATCCAGGTCAGGAAGAGCACGACTTGCCACTGGGGCAAGGCAGGTGTTTGCGCACCGGACTCCTTAGGCTTGTTCTGCAAGGCTGCCGTTGCCGGGGCCTCCCGCGGACCGAAGTCCAGGAAACCTTCGGTGGTGGGATCGATCAAGGGCGCCTGTTCCGTTTGGGGCAACCAGCTTAGCGCCGCACGTTCGATGGGGTTTCCCCCGCTCCAGGGGTTGGGGATCCAGCGTTCAACGGGAACCACCAGTACGCACAGGGGCAAGAGAAAGAGCAGGCTGCCCGCATGGCTTCCCAAACGCTTTCTTAGTAGCAACCAAAACGCGCCAACGACCAGGAAAACCACAGTGAAGGCCACGGAGCGCTCGAGCCCATGGACCAGAGCGTCGGTCGCGAATGTTTCGATAGACCTCATTGTCCAGCCTCCTTCTCATCGAGCAACGTGCGCAGCTCGTCCAGGTCGGACTGGGACAGACGACTTTTTTTGACCATGTACGAAAGCAGGGGGCCGACCGCGTTGTCCACCGCGTTGGCCAAGAGCCCGTCGGCCTCACGGCACAGCATCTTGATGGCGGACTGGGTTGGCGAATACAGGAACGAGTTGCCGATGCGCTCGGTCTGCAGGTGCCCCTTTTCAACCAGGCGTCGTAGCAGGGTCTTGGTGGTGCTGGCTGACCAGCCAAAATCGGCGGCCGCGGCTTGCACCACGTCCCTGGCAGCGCAGGATTCCATCCCGTGCACGATGCGCAGGGTCTTCCATTCTGCAGGGGTGGGAGATTCGGATTCGGCGGGCTTTTGGTTCGACATGATGTTCCTCTGTCGACAAAGTACCCCCAATCGTTGACATTTGTAACCGACCTTCTTGCGGTAAACCGGCGCATTGGCCCTATCTGCCTATTTTTCAAGCGGTTATGGCGTTCCGCCGGCGCCGTAGTGCCTTCCCTAGCCGGAAAACGGCTTCTGCAGCCCGTCCAGCAGGGAGGGATCCTGCTCATCCAACATTGTGAGCGCCTGGGCGCCATTCAGGTAGCAGTGGGTGACGGCCCCGGCCTGCTTGTCCGTATTCCAGAGCAGTAGGATCCTGAGGCATTGGGCAAGGCCACCGGGCACGTCGATCTCCTGGGCACAGATGCGCGGAACGGCCTCAAAGCCAGCGATTCGGGCCGCCTGGGCGGGAAAAGCGGCCCCCAGGTCGGGCGTGGCGGTGAAGACCATGGCCGCGATGTCGCTGGCTTGGATTCCATTGGCCCGGGTCATGCTCTCAAAAAGCTCGGCGCAGGCAGCGACGATGCTCTCGGTGGTGTTGGCGGTGACGACGGTAGCTCCGCGCACACCCCGGCATTGTTTGCATGGCTCCATGGGTCTGCCATGGTATGAAACTCAGGGGGCGCTGGAGAGTCCCCGTTCGAGATCCCATTGGGCGAAGCCGTGGGGAGGTCCAGCCCCCAGATTTGCGTGGTAAGATCCCGCCCCATGACCGCTTCTCCCTCTACCTTGATCGAGCTATTGGCCCCTGCGGGCTGCTACTCCTCGCTCAACGCCGCCATCGCCAATGGCGCGGATGCAGTCTACTTCGGGCTGGCGCAGCTCAACATGCGGGCTCGGGCACGGCGCAGTTTCGAGCGCGAGGACCTAGCCGAGATTTGTCGCATCTGTCGCGAGGGCGGCGTGCGCAGTTACCTGGCACTCAACACCGTTCTCTACGAACACGACCTCAAACTCTGCCGTGAGTTGTTGATCGATGCGGCCGAGCAAAAGGCCAGCGCGGTGATTCTGTCCGACATGGCCGCGGTCTCGATGGCCAAGGAGCTTGGCCTGGAGGTGCACCTTTCCACCCAACTTTCGATTTCCAATTCGGAAGCCGTGCGCTTCTACGCAGACCATTGTGATCGCATTGTTTTGGCCCGCGAGTTGAGCATCCCGATGATCAAGAAGGTGCATGCGGAAATCGAAGCCAAGGACATTCGCGGTCGTTTCGGAAAGTTGATGGAGCTTGAGGCTTTTGCCCATGGTGCTCTTTGCATCGCCGTGTCCGGCCGCTGCAGCATGTCCTTGTACACCTCCAATGCCTCCGCCAACCGCGGCGCCTGCGAACAGAACTGTCGCAAGGAATACATCGTCAAGGACGCCAACACCGGGGAGGAGATGTTGGTCGATAACAACTACATCATGTCGCCCAACGATATTCTGACCCTGGGTTTCGTGGACAAGATGGTCGATGCCGGTGTCCAGATTTTTAAGATCGAAGGCCGTGGCCGCCCCGCCGATTACGTGGCCGCCGTCACAGCAGCTTACCGCGAAGCCTTGGACGCCGTCGCAGCCGGCACCTTCACCCAGGATCTAGTGCACGAGCTGCTGCCCAAGATCGAAAAGGTCTACAACCGCGGTTTTTCGTCGGGTTATTACCTGGGGCAAAAGCAGGGCTGGTCCAAAGCGGATGGCACCAAAGCCACGCGCCAAAAGCAAAAGGTGGGTACCCTCAATCACGTCTTCCCCAAGGCCGGCATAATCTCGGTGGAATGCTGCGGCGGCAATTTCAGCATTGGTGATGAGTATGTGATCGTCGGCCATACCACCGGAGCTGTCAGCGGTACAGTCAGCGAATTCCGAGTGGCAACCGATGCGGGGGATCTATCTCCAACCAGTGTGCAACGCGGTATCACCTTCACCATGCCCCACACCGACGACGCCCGTAAGGGCGATCAGATCTACGTGCTGGCGCCCGTCACCGTCAAGGCATGACCAAGGTCACCCGCGCGCACCTTGTCATTCGACACAAGGCACTCGAATGCATCGGCTGCTGCCTGTGCGAAGAGACGGCGCCCCAGTATTTCCGTATGGACGAAAGTGGCATGGCGCAGCTTGTGGACGGAATACCCCTAGGCGTGTTCCACAAGGTTGTCGCATTGAAAATCGACGAAGCCGAGCTGGATGAGGCCGCCGAGGGTTGCCCCGTCGACATCATCCGCATCAGTGCCCAATGATCAGGCCGCTCCTACTTTCCCAGGAACCGGGGGAGCAACGGGCGCTTGCTTGTTTCCCGTTCGGATGCGACGCTTGCAATGCGCCACAGGCCCTTGTTCTTGCACAACTGAATGCTGTCCACACCGCGGGCCAATACCTTCTCGCTGTCCGCCTCGAAACGTGATTCGTAGACCACGTAGGCGTGGGCAACGGCCCCATATTCCACGATGGTCTTGTGCATGATCTTCTCATGGAAACCACGCTCTTTTGCCGGAGAGTTGGCAACAAAATCCTTGAAGCCAGCCCGGAAGGATATTAGGTCTTGCGTCTGGCGGACGGCCTCATTCGCCGTCGGAAGGACAAGAATTGCACCCGGCATGAATGCTTCAGCCATGCCTTCCCAATCGCACTCGCTGCCCCCAACGAAAGAGATGCTGGAGAAGAGTTTTTTGATGGTATCGGCTAGCGTTTCGAGGTCCGTGACGTGCTTGTTCTTGGAGGCTGGCTTGCTTGTCCGCTGGTTGACTGCGATGAGGAAAGGCGTGATGAGTAGGAGCGTCAATGCGATGATGGTGTGTTTCATGGTTCTGGGGAGGTCAGGGTGGCGTCTGACAACCCGACAAGCCCCGGTGGGGGGGGGGCCTGGAAAGCAGGCACGAGGGACTTTCTTCCTTATTCTCTCAGTGTGATCAAGACGTAGAGGGCTTGGCCCTCTGGTCCGATTACAGCTTGTACGCTTTCGATTCTATCGGCCAATTGAGCTTCCCATGGGGCGAATTCGGAATGGCTGCCGACAAGGAGGCACGATTCAGTGGGCAGGGCTTCCTGGGAAAAATTCACAATGTGGTAGCGCCCCAGTTGGTACCCGTTGAGCCTAGCGACAGGGTCCTTGGTGAAAGAAAGTTCCTGATACTCCCCGGGTGGCCAGGACAAATAGAAGGGCAAATACAAGAAGGGCAATGGGACCTGGTTGGAGATGAAAACCGCTGTTCCCTGATAGGCTTCGGTCTTTGCCACCAAGTCTCCCATTCCGGTGAGCCAAGCGGGTGCTGAGGTGGTGGAGTAGTTGGTGTGATATGTGTGTACGTACCTGGCCGAACTTGCACCAATTCCGGCCAGCAGGATTGCGATGCAAGCGGCGCGTGCCTGGAAAGAGCGGAACCGTTCGCACACGGCGCTTGCCCCGACGGCGCTCACAATGCAAAAAGCCGGTACGCCAACCAGAGATCTTAGTGCGTGGGACCCAGCGGTTAGCGCACCGGGCAAGGGGAACAACAGCAGCCACACAAACAACCATAGGCTGGAGGCCCGCTGGCCACGCCTCAGCAAAGTGAAGGCGCCGACGATCAGCAAGGGCACATCCAACATGTAGAGCTGCCCCATCCCTTGCACGCCATGCCTGGGGCTTGGGTCGCCATCTGTAACCAGGAATTTCCATCCGAAGTACGAGGAGTAGTTCCGCAAAGCACCCCAAGAGAACTTGAGGTTCACAGCGTCGGCTCTTGCCATTCCCTCGGGTGAAAGCCAGAAGGGAAGCAGGACAAGAACACCCAGGAGGAACACTCCCCCAGCGATCCAACTGTGCTTGCCCATCGCGCGGACTTCTATGTGGGATACACATGCCAATCCAGCGAGGAGCAGGGGGACAAACACCCTTGCGCTTGAATAGGTGAACAGGCTTCCAACAAATAACAAAGCCGCGAGGTACATATACGCAGGTCTGGGCCGTGTTCCTTTCCGTCCAAACCCGATCGCCAATGCTGCCAACCCAGAAGTCACGAACAGCGGAAGCAACACACCTCGAAACGCAATCCGGCTAAAGTGGATATGCCATGGGCTTAATGCCAGAAACAGAGCCGCCCATAGAGCTACCTTTGTGCCAAAAAGTCGGCGTACCAGCACGAACAAGCTCAGTACTGTCAGAATTCCAGCAAGTGCAGCCGGAAGGCGAACTGAGAACTCGTTCAAGCCGAATAGGTACACAGGGGGAATGACCAGGTACCGATAGAGCGCCTCGTTGTAGTCACCCAAAGATTGGGCAAACAATGGGAGCTTCTTCCCAAACTGATCGCGACCGGTTTCCAAGAGCGAGTAGGCGTCGTACCCAGTGGATGCCTCGTCAACAAAGAGCCCATTTGGTGTTTCGCCCAATCCGTACAGCCGCAAACCGGAAGCGAGGACCAAGACGGCAATCAACCCGAGCCAGCCCCACCTTGTGGTGTTCGACCTGATTTCATTGTCGTGGCTGTCCATTGCTTCGTGTCTCAAGTCGCGAAAAGGGCCTGATAGCTAGTCTGCGATCATACAGCGGTTCGCAACTTGACAGAGCTTACAACTTGCACGCCTTACTACGATAGGGAAGGAAACAGGCTTCGATCCGGAAACAAGGCCTCCGCCAGGATGTCATCCGACTTTCCGAATCCTGCGGACCAATACGGAGGGCAAAGCGCCGAGTCAAGCGCATGTTGATAGGGAAGGCTTGCCGTTGGTGTGAGTTGCGCGGGCAGGGGGGGGGACGCCCTTGCACATCGCGACTCTTAGCACCCAATGCGCAGGGGCATTCCACAATTGCGAAACAGGGTCGCATTCAGTTGGATTAGGAGTTCGAGGCGTTCGATCTGGATCGGTCGGGTTCCAAAATACGCAGATGGCCCGGCCGTGCCAGCCGGCTGAGCTGTCGAGCGCGGCGCGCTAGGAAAGTTCCCTACTTTGGTAGAAAGAGACGGGCAATTCGAGACACAGCAGGACTGCGGCCCCGAAACGGCCACGCGAACTTGGGAGAAATCGATTGAAGCGACTCCTATCGGGGTCCAGCTGATTCCCAATGCGGTAGAGTATGGGTACTGTTCGGTGCCCATTGCCGGGCTCCGTGCAATCGCAAATGGACTGCCAATCCTACTGGTGACGCATTCACTCGTCGGGAGATACTGGGCACCGATGACAATTGCCCCAAGATTCAGTTTCGTATCGCGTCAGCCAGTCCCCCCCCATGTCATCCACCCTCTCGATAATCGTCCCGCTCTTCAATGAGGAGAATCGGATTCCCTTGTTAGTCAAAGGGATGGATGCGTTCCATCGGGGTTGTGAGCTTCCTTTTGATTCAATCGAGTGGATCCTGGTGGATGATGGAAGCGTGGATGGAACGTGGAATCGGTTGCAGGTCTTGGCCGAGGAGTTGGATCAAGCTGGCTTGGATCGGGTTTCCGCGCGCGTGACCTGCAAGCAGCTTTCGCAAAACAGTGGCAAGGGGGCGGCGCTGAAGTCCGGGGTTGTAGCATCTTCAGGTGATTGGGTGTTGACCCTGGATGCTGACATGGCTACCGACCCGTTGACTTTGAATGCGTGGATCGCGGACAAACGGTGGGATCTCACCGATATGCAGGTTCTTCACATCGGATCCAGGGTTCATTCTGGATCGCAGGTGAAAGACAGCCTCATGCGTCATGTGATGGGGCGCAGCTTTAACCTATTGACAAGATTGGTCTGCGGACCCCTGTCGGTAGGCGATAGTCAATGCGGCTTCAAACTGTATCCCGGGGATCGCTCCCGAATACTGTTTAGCGAACTTAAGTGCATGGGGTGGGCACACGATGTTGAATTGCTCTTGCGAGCGCAGGAATCAGGGTTGGAGATTCGAGAGAATCCGGTGGATTGGGAGGCTGTCGATGACAGCCGAGTGGACCCCGTCAAGGATGCTTTCAGGATGCTCTTCCAGGTGGTTCAGATCCGCTTGCGACTCATCCGTGAGAACCTGGGCAAACAAGGGAGGGACCCTTGGTTCATGGCTTCGGCCTTCCTGGTGCTCGCATGTGCAGCGTTGATTTTTCTGAGTTACCCGCAACGCGGGATCCCCATTGACGACCCAGTTCAGCAGCTCTACGGCGAGTACTGTGCGGAGTGGTACGCCAGTGGTTTTAAAGATGAGCGCGCTCTTTCTCTGAGGAACCTAGACCTGTATGGCGGGGCCTTCGAGGTTTGGCCTGGGTACCTTCATAAGGCCTACCCGGACGTTCCGATCTTTCCACTACGCCGCTTGGTAGGCGCGCTGGTCGGCCTTCTCGGTGTCGTGGCTGCTTGGCGTCTGACCCATGCGCTTTCACGCAGTACTCGGGCTAGTTTTTTTGTTGCGGCGCTCCTACTGCTGAATCCGTTTTTCGTAGGTCACCAGGTTTTCAATTCCAAGGATGGTCCTTTCGCGGTCTTCTACCTTTGGTGTTTGTACTACCTGGTTGTTGCTATTCAGCGCTTGCCCTCGTGGTCTATCCGTACTTCCGCAAAGATAGGATTCACCCTAGGTCTGCTACTTGGTGTTCGCGTGGGCGGCGTATTGATCATTCCTCCTATTGCTTTGGGGATCGCATGGGCCCTATGGCAATGCACACGATCGGGATCCCTGTCCACAAGAGTGGCCATGTTCAGACTGCTTTCCATTGGAAGCATTGTGTTTTTCGTTGGCTATGCCACCATGCTTGCCGCCTGGCCGGCCGCACAAGTTGCTCCATTCGCGCAGCCTTGGGAGGCGCTGACATCTTCAGTGAAGTTCGGCTGGAATGGTCAAGTCCGGTTCTTTGGTGAGCTACCAAGGGCAGCGGAGCTGCCCCGCTACTACGACCCTCTGCTACTTGTTCTTCAAACCCCCGAGGTGTTTCTCCTCGGAGTTCTTGCGTTTGTGGTCGCCACCTGGGGGCTTTTTTGTGGCTCTCCCAGCAAGCTAAGGACTCAAGTCTCTGTGGTCATTGTGGCTGGTGTGCTTCCGTTGATCACAGTTGTAGCCGGCGGCGCCATTCTCTTCGACAAGGCACGGCACATCTTGTTTGTCATCGGTCCCTTTGCTGTGTTGAGCGCCGTTGGATGGAACTGGGTTTTCACTAGGGGACCCCAAGTAAGACGTTTGGGGATGGCAACCATGGGGTTGCTGTTCATCCTTCCGCTTGTGCGGACCGTGCAATTGCATCCCTATCAGTACGCCTATTTCAACGAGCTTGCCGGTGGGCATGAAAAGGGGTACAAGGACTTTGGGGCCGACTATTGGTTCTTGTCCGGGTGGGAGGCTCTCGTGGCCTTGGACGATTTTCTAACATCCACCGAGGATTCGGCAGAATCGGTGGCCGTTTACTTTCCTGGGCTCCCCAATGTGGTCGCGGAATTTTCGAAGGAACATCCCAGGATTCAATCCACTCTCAACAAGGAAAATGCCGATTTCTTTGCAGTGTCGACACGGGTTGACATTGACAAGATGTTTCCAGGTGAAGTAATTGCCAGGGTGCAACGTTTCGATTTCGACCTCTTCTTGGTCAAGGATGTACGAGGGTTGAGTGGGACCACCGAAAAGCCCTCCAAGTGAGCGGTTTGCCTTTCATGAACTACAAACTGCTTTTCCCAACCTATAGGACACGCTACCGGTTCGTTAGGGATCAAGTAACCACCTTGAAACCGTGCAGTGGTTTCTCCCGGACATTGAACGTGGGCTCCGGCGAGGGGGACTATGACCCGATGATTTCTACTGTCTGCCAGGAACTCATATCCTGCGACATCAATCCCAGTGATGTTGATTTTGCGCGTACGCTAAATCAGCACATCAAGGGGCTAAGCTACCGGGTGCAGAGCGCAATGGGCCTGGAGTTCACTGATGGCGAATTTGATCTCGTCGTTTCGGTGGATGTCTTTGAGCATGTGGAAGATCCTCGGCAGATGTTGCGGCAGATTTCACGGGTCATGATGCCTGGTGGGATAGCCGTGATCACTTTTCCACAAACCCGATTCCCAATTACCTATGACCCCATCAACTATTTTGCGGGCAGCCGCTTGGTTTCTTTGGGAGCCTATGCCTTTGGACACAGCTCTCTGATTGACGGCACTGACTTCGAAACTTGGGTACAGGAAGAAGGCATGCAGGTTCTGGTCAAGAAGAACCTAAGTGGGGCTCTGATAGGGGCAATGGAGTTGTACTGGCCTGGAATCCTTCAAGGGCTCCTGAAAGCGAACTCAGGCAATAGCCAGAAGCGGGGTGGTGATACTCGTGGCTTGCGACCCTCTTCTGGCGAGCCGAGCATGGTGAAACTCACCGATTTCCTGATAGATCTGGACAACCGTTGCTTCCAAGGAGCATCCAACTCGATTGGCTTGGGATATGTTCTTCGCAAGCCACATTCATAATTATTGCCAGCGAGTACCAGGACGTGAGAGTAAAGTGGATCCCGGGGGAAGAGTCCATGCCTTATATCCGGCCTAAGAACCGCTAGCGTGGTTCCTTTTCCATAGGTTCGTTAGATTTCTTGGGAGTGACCCCTATGGCCAGCATCACCACGCATCCCATCGGTTCGATGAGCAGCCCTACCGAAACCGCGACTGTTTCGGTTTGCACATGCGTGACTGGAGGAATCTCGAAGTGAATCCGGAAGGCGTTGAGTTCACCTCACCACCGGAATTTTCTCGAGCGCACGTACTCGAGGCGGTCGACTTTTTCCATCGAAGAATTGCCATCGAATTCGGATGTTGTATCGGTTCAGTCGGCGCGGCAGATCTCTGGGAGGATTGCACCACTGGGTCCGCGGAAAACATGCGACGCAAAAATATCGTAGTCGGTGGCCTGTAGATTGACGACCACCAATGGAGCTCCAGCGCGCAGGGCGATGAGGGGGAGCGTGGCTACCGGTTGAACCTCCAAGCTCGTTCCGGAGATGATGACAAGATCCGCGGCCTGCAGCGCCACTAGGGCGCGTTCACTTTGCTCTTCGATCATTGGTTGACCGAAGGCCGTGGAGTCCGGCTTCAGGATCCCCTGGCAGGATGTGCAGTAGGGGACTTGAATTCCGCTTACGATCCAGTCGTAAACCTCGTCGCGTGAGTATTTCAGGCCACACTTCAAGCATGTGACACCGTGTTCA
The DNA here is from genome assembly GCA_024228395.1 of bacterium. GTDB lineage: Bacteria > Planctomycetota > UBA1135 > UBA1135 > NORP259. The sequence continues at coordinate 38,356 of JAAETM010000164.1, forward strand.
TTGCCATGTATTTCGATCACGTTCTCTCCGGGGACTCCGCCCCGTTGGTGCAATCGATCCACATTTTGCGTGATAATAGCCTCGAGCTTTCCAAGCTTGTGCAATTCTGCCAGAGCCACGTGCCCGGGGTTGGGATTGGCGTTGCGCAGCACCAGGAAGAAGTCCTGGCTCATGCTCCAATATTCCCGGCGACTGACTTCCGATGACATGAAGCGCTCGAAGCGAAAATGGGAGGTGTCGTACTGCTTCCACGCCACGGCCCCGGTTCGATAGTCGGGAATTCCAGATTCCGTACTGACACCCGCCCCGGTGATGACCACGATGTGCCGGCTCCTGCGCACCAGATCCCGGGCGCGTGCCAATTTGTCTGCGGTGGCGTAGTCCTCCCAATTGCCACTCATCCGGCCAGACAGTTCTTCCCAGTAGTGCCATCCGGATGCCCGTTGGGTAGCCCAGTGGGAGGCGCTTGTCGGCGGCCCTACCCGGTGCAAGGGTATGAGGTCGGGCAAAAAGGCCGGCTTTCTTGGGCCAAGGGTTCGAAGGCCCCCCAAGAGTACTGCACAGCAGATACAGAAGGGCGCCGTCAACTGCGGCAGGTCATAGTCGGCCAGGAACAATCCGCCGAAAAACCAAAGGAAGAAGGCCATGAAAACCGCAACCACGCCAAGGGCCAGGGAACGCCAACCCTTGCCCGTGAAGATGCAAGCGATCGCGACGAAGCTGGGCAGCCCTGCGATGATCACAAAATCGAATTCGAAAGCGCCGTGCCAACCCAAAAACATGAATCCGACGACGGAAGAGATGGCAATGCCGAGCAGCATTTGAGCCAACAACCGACGGGAGTACACCGCGAACCCCAAGCCGAACAGGATCAGCATCGGGGGATGCATGCCTGTGGGGAGGGAAACATCCCACATGTCGCTTGTGTAGTAGACGCCTTGAAAGAGGGACTCCCCGGATAGGTGCGCTGGCAGAATGAGGTCGGACCAAGGCTCAAAGCCGGCAAACCGCGACAGCAACAGCAATGCCGGGAATCCAACGAGCACGGAGGGGATGGACAGCACCGGCAATCCGAATCGGTTGACCCAGCGACCATCCACGAGCGCGATCGTGATAGGGACCGTCAAGGCTGCAAGTAGTGCGGTGTATCCATACAGAGCGCCGGCCTCTGCCTGCAGGGAGAAGATGACAAATGCCGCTAGGGCTCCATTGAAGCCATAGAGCCCGTTCTCCAACTCATGACGAGAACGCCGAAGAATATGCGCCGTCCAAGTCGCGATCAGGATGCCAAGCAAAACCCCCGTACCTAAATTGGCGCTGCCGGCAAAAGTCGCCAATAAGAACAATGCGCCCGCAACAGGGTGCGGAGCAAAGAACAGGGCGCCGTATCCAACCAGGAAGGAACGGTAAGAATCCTCACCCATTCGGGGAGTGGCGCCCTGGGATCCCTCAACCATTTGGCTTGTCTTTACAGAGAATGGATCCCTGTGTTTCAGGTCCGATCAGGTGATCCGGAAGGTTCTCGAGCTGTCGCACGTAGCTATCTTCTTCCCGCGCACGAATGATGTCCACACCCTTGGCGTGGGCCATCACATAGTTGGGGCGCATGTAGATAAACTGCATGGATTGGGAGAAGTTATACGCGCCCACGTCCTGGATCACCAGCCGGTCGCCGGTACTAAGTGCTGGCAGGTTGACCTGCTTGCGTACCACGTCGATTTGCATGCAAAGCGGGCCCACGATGCGATAGTCTTCGATGTCGTGGCCGTGGTCGAACTCGGGGCGGATCTCGTGGTCATACCACCATGCTGTGGGCATGATGTGCACGCCGGCATCGATCAGGACGGCCTTTTGCTGACCGGAGATACGCTTGACAGCACGCACAGTGGTGATCATAGAGGCCGCCTCATCCACCAGGATTCGGCCCGGCTCGATGCAAAGGCGGGGAGCCTCTTTGAATTGGGCCGAAGCCCGGCGCAGCGGGGCCGTGATGGCTTCCGCATATTCTTCTGCGGTAGCCGTGATCGCTTCGCCAGGCAACATGGTGTCGTGCAGCGTGTTGCGCGTGGCGTAACCACCGCCGATGTCCAGGGATGAGATCGTGGCATCTGTCTCGCGCTCGATGCGCAGAGCCAAAGCAATCAATGCTTCAATGCCGCGACCGTAAAGACCAGGGTCTGGAATGTAGGTGCCCACATGCATGTGCAGCCCGTTGAGTTCCAGGTGTTCAGACTTGTCGACGAGTCGCGCCGCTTCCATGGCGTGACCGGTTTCTAGCTTGAAACCAAATTTATCCCACGGCGGGTAGTTGAGCTGCATGTTGATGCGCAGGCCGACTTTCACCTTCTGTCCAAGCCCGGCCGCGAGTGCTTCGACACGTTCCAGCTCGTCGTCGCCATCCAGGTTGAGCACCGCACCTTCAGAAAAGGCCAAGCGCAGATCGTCGTCGGTCTTCCACGGACCATTGAAAATGATCTGATCGCCAGGAATGCCCAGGTCGCGGCAGAGGCGGTACTCAAAACCTGAGACGACCTCTCCCCAAGCACCTTCGTCTCGCATGACCGCGACTACGGATGAAAGATAGTTGGTCTTGACCGAGCAGCCGATAACGGTATGGGTCCAGCCCGCTTTGAAGGCCTCACTCAGTCGTCGGTAGGACGCACGCAGGCGCGTTTCGTCCATCACATAAAGGGGGCTGCCGAACTTCTCGACCAAGGATTCGACCGAGTGCCCTGCAACCATAGACTGCGCTTCAATGCGGCGTTCGCTACCGGGAGGGCGTCCCACGGGTCCGTCGGAGACGTTGAAGAGTTCAGGCGATGTGTAGGTCGTTTGTTTGGGGTCGATGGTGCTCATTTGGAAATCCCTCGGGGGTTGAATGCGAAGTCCTCGGCGGTCTGGGTGAAAAGAAGGTTGGCTGGTGTGCAGTCGGGGGTGGCGCCGGCGAGCGCATCTTGCAGGGAGAGCGGCACCATGTCGGGGCCTTCGGCATGCGTGATCTCGATCCAAATTGGGAAGCCTGGTTGCCAGTCGACCAGATAGAACAAGTGTCCGCGCCGGGTGAAGTTCAAGCGTAGGGGGCCGCTGAGTTGTGTGGCTCGAGCGAAACGCATGGCTTGATCCAGGAGGATCTTGTTCTCGATGCTGGTGATCATCCAAGGACGTGCGTTGTTGTCGTCCGCCAGGACTCGAACACAGCATGCTGCGCGAGTATTGCTGGAAAAATCCAGCAGCAGAGCGACTTCAAAGAACTCCTTGGGTGAACAGGCCGCCATGGAGATGGTGTCGCAGTTTTTGGCAAGAGACTCGCGGGCGCGAATCGCTTCCCAAGCATCCCCTGCTCGTCGATACTCGCCATTGTCGCCAATAAGTAACATGGGGTTCGAGCCTAAACCTACCAACAGGGGGTCGGTGGCCATCAGGGGCGCAGGCCACAAGTCCACCGGCCGAATGCCTGCATTTTTTGCAAGGGTTTGGGTTCCCACCTTCCGGGCTTTTTCCAAAGCGCGATCGTTTGGGGCGATGGCGACGGCACCCATGGAGTTTAGGGCAGCAGAGGCTCGGGACAATGTGTTGGCAGCTGTGGTAGAGCCAGGCAAGAAGTACTGGATACCTTTCGCCTGAACCACCTTGCCCAAGGCCACCCCGAATCCCGGGTCGGCAACGGGGGGAAGCAATAGGGTGTGGTCCACTAGGCCGGGTCGCATGGCGCCAGATTCGTTGCGGTGGCCGAGGACTCCGAAACGGATGAAGTGCTCAGCTTCCAGGCATGCGGCAACTCCGATACCCGCTTGGGCTTCAGGTCCGTCGACCAAGCCGACGATGGCTACTTTTTCGCGGTTGATCATTGGTTTGTGTTCTGTTCCAGGGCTTTGAGCCCACTCAAGCTGTTTGTGTAAGCGGGGGAAATTGCGAGCGCTTCGGTGAAGGCTTTCTTGGCTTGGCGTTCCTTGCGTTCACGGAGATAACACCAACCGAGACCATCATGGGGATCCGCATAAGCGAGCTTTTGCCCCTTGTGCAGCGCAAGCAATCTGCGGAAGACCTTGCTTGCTTTGATGTATTGCTCGTCGGCGTACAGTGCCCACGCAAGGGTGGAAAGCGTGGTGGACCATTTGCCCCAGGGGTCTTCGTACCTGGGTGCATCCTTGAGGAACTTCTCCAGTGTTTTACGCCCTTCATCGATGCGCTTCTGGTTGAGCAAGGCAAAACCCTTGCCCTGCAGTGCGCTGGTTTCCAGGGGGTCCCTCTCGATGGCCAATTCAAATTCGGATAGGGCCTTTTCGTAGTTGGACCGGTAATACCATGCCCATCCAAGCACGCTATGCAGTCGGTGAAGCTCCGGCGTGCCGTCTATTTTCTTACGAATGATCTCATCGTCCGCTACCGTCGGATCAAAGGAAATAGCCCGTTCCAGTGTGATACGGGCATCGACCCGATCACGGTTGCGCAGGTGGAGGAGAGCTTGTCCCCGGTAGGCGGCAGCCAGCGCGGGGCCGAGCTCAATCGCTTTGTCGAAGGCAACTTCCGCCTCTTCGAGTTGCCTGTCGCCCATGAGGGCCAGTCCCAGGGAAACGTATGTGTCTGCGTTGCTCTGGAGCTCCTTGGACTTGAGGGCCGCCTGCAGGTGTCTGACGGCGCGATCCCATTCCTCTTCTGCCAACAGGAGTTCCCCCCAGCCGCGTTCGGCCAAACCAAGATCTGCCCGCAATGCCAGTGCAGCTTCAAAGTGCTGGATTGCAATTCTGCGATCTCCTGACCAGGACGCGACCCAGCCTAAGGAAGCCTCGATCAGCTCCATACGATCCCGCGGGAAGGATTTTCGTGAGTCTTCTTGGATAGATTGGAAGACCTGCTTGGCACCCGCCAAGTCGCCAGCAAGCAATAGGGTCCAACCGCGGTTGTAATCGTAGTAGCGCCAAGTTTGAATGGCCTGCTGGCCAGAGATGGCGTCGGGATAGCTCGGGGAGAGTTGAACGGCCTCCTCAAAGGCTCTCTCTGCCGCAGGGTAGTTTCCCTGGGCAAACAGCACCCAACCTTCGCCGCAGCGCACATCCACCCAGTTTGTGTGGGAAGTTTTTAGTTTCCGGAACAGTGCCAGGGCTTCATCGTAACGCCCTTGCCGGTAGGCGATCCAACCCTTGACGCTCTCTAGGTTCATGCGTACTTCGATCACTTCCCCTGTCGAAGTCGTGACGGGGAAGGTGCGCGCCCCACCGGTTCCCTCACTAGCGGCAGCTTGTTCCCCATGTTGGAGTGCTTCGTCGTAGCGCTCCATGCGGAAGAGGGCAAAGGTCTGACCCATTAGGGACTCGGCCACGTCGTAGCCCAGTTGTTCGGAGTATTCGAATTCTGCCAACGCCCAAGCATCGAGGCTCGAGTCCAGTGCGGACCAGCCAGCCACGTTGTGCAATCCCCTCCAAGTGGGACGGGCTTCAATAGCCTGGGTCAGCTGGGTGGTTTTGGCGTAGGGCGAAATGCGGATCGCTTCGGAGAATTCGGCCAGGGCAGAATCCTCATCCTCCATTTGTAGGTAGCACCAGCCGCTGCCCGCCCAGGTATCCCAGGTCATGTTCGGCCTGGATTGCGCGGTTTTGAAGGACTTCAGAGCAGAGGTGTATTCGCCCAGGTAGTAATGCGCCCACCCGCACTTGAGGTGTGTGTAGTAGTTGTCGGGCTCGAGGTCGAGGGCGAGCTGAAGGGCGGTCAGTGAGCGTCGGTAGTCTACCTGTGCATATTCACACCAGCCAATTCCGCGCAGGCTGTCAGCGTCGGACTTGTTCAGCTTGTTGGCCTTGCGGAAGCTGCGCAGGGCGGGGCGAATCTCGCCAAGATAGAAGAGGCTCCACCCCTCACCGCAATGCGCCGCGTAGCGCGCTTCGGAGCCCGCGTCGGTTTTGCCCTCGTGAATTCGTTGATAGGCGGCCTTGGCTTCGGTGTACAAACCTGCGGATAGAAGGGCTCCCGCAGCGTCGATGGGAGCCGAGCGCTTTAGGGTCAGCGCTTCAAGGCCTTCTAAGCTCCACTTGTAATCTTCCTTGTGTTTCAAGGCTTCTCGAAAGCACTTGTCAGCCTTGTCCAAGTCTCCTAAGAAATAGTGGCACCAGCCCATGGCATCGTGCAACTCGGCCCATTGGGGGTACTTCTTGGCTTCCCTTTCAAAGCGCTTGAGCGCGGCGCTGTAATCTCGTTTGCGAAACAGGGCCCATCCATCCTTTTCTTCACCAATCGAAGGCGCTGCGGGCGTCAGAGGGTTGGTGGCAACTGTTGCGGTTAGCGGGGTCACAAGTGTTATGGTTGCGGCGATACTCAGTGCATGTAATGACTTCATTGATCTACCTCCGTGTGGGGAAGGATGCCTCGGGTCAGCAGCTCGCCTAGGCGTTCTGTGCGCGTGACCGTTGTGTGGGAGCCCCGCAAGAAGCGGGTGCCGACGATAGCTTGGCTGTTCTGGGGAAGGCCTTCATCGAGTGCGATGCGTAGTAGCAAGTCGGGTAGGTTGAGCCCTGCTGTTGGCGTGATGCCCACCCATGCTGGAAAGCGGGCGTTGACCTCCAATAGGAAGAAGCGCCCACTGCTGGTTTCGCGGATCATTTCGATCTCGAGTGGACCTGACCATTTCAGAGCCTTCAGCACTTCTTTGGCTGCTTGTATGGCTTCGGGGCAATCTACGACCTCAGCCCCGATGGCTTTGCCAGCGTCATTGAGCACGGTCTTTTTGATGCACACCATGCCAGCGGCCTTTCCATCAGGTTGGGCCACGGCACAGACGTCGTATTCTTCTCCGTACACGGCCTCCTGTGCCAGTACGGGATACCCCCACCGGGAAACCAGTCGCTTGTAAACCGCGTTGGCTTCCGCTTGGCTATCCACCCGAACCGCATCCGCAAGAGGACCCTTGAGGTAGCAGGGAAAACCCCAGCTCTCTTGTTCCCAAAAGGTCTCCGCCTTCGTGACCACTTCGGTACGTGGGCTGAAGATGGAGTTTCGCTTGGCCCAAGGGTAGAGCTGCTGTTTGTAGCGTGACTTGACCGCTTGCGGAGAAGGCACAACCATGCGGATTCCGTGCTCCGCAAGCTTGCTCTGGTGCATGGAGTAGATGGCGAGCTCCGAATCTAGCGCCGGAATGAATACATCGATCGGGTCGCTTCGGTGGATCTCTAAGATGCGGGGAAGCAGGACAGCAGTCGGGTCCCCGGGCAGCGGCGTCGTATATACACGATCGAAGAGGTCCGATCGGAAGTTGCCGGTTAAAGTTGGCTCGTAGGAGAAGCCGATGATCGACACGTCGTCTCCGCGGGCTTCTTTCAAAGCGCGGGCGATGGCGCAACCGGGATAGGGGTTGTCACGGCCTTCGAGTCCGGTCAGGGCTACGACGATCTTTTTTTGCTTAGTGTTCGACAAGGTCATACTCCATCAGCATTTGGGTAAAAGCTTGAACGTCTTGCTGGGCGGCGAGTTGGCCGACCGCATAACGCTCGCGCACGGCCTGCTCAAGCGCTTGGCTGTCAGATCCGGAACTCAACGCTCCCAAGATGATGGCGGCGGTTGCATTCAAACCGTGAACACCACCCACGCGTGTATCGATGAGGAAACCGGGTTCGTCACCGGTTCGTCGCCACTGCACTTCATTTCTTAGTTTCATACTCGATTCCTTGAGGTTTTGAGAGCCTCTGCCAAAAGGGCGTCGGATTGTTCTTGTTTGTCTTGGGCAGCCGAGTCGGAGCCGCATGCATTGGCATGGTCGATTTGGGCCTGGAGCAGGGCGCTGCTGTTCGGTTGTTTCTTGAGGGCCTTGTTCAGGTGTACCTCGGCTTCCTCGGACCGTTCTAAGGTCCGGAGAGTCTCAGCGATCGCAATGATCGGCTCAACTCGCAGGGGGGCAGCGGCATGGGCAAGGTCAAGGGCCTCCAGAGCTTGATCGTGATTGCCTTGGGCCACCAGCGCCCTACCCATCAATAGATGTTTGCGCCAAGAGTATTGGGCTGAGTGTTCCGTTGGTTGCTTCAATAGTTCGACAGCAAGCTCCGGTTTGCCGGTTACGAGCGCCTCCAATGCGTCGGTGAGGTACGCAGGGTACGGGGTGCGAGAGCAGGATTCTACGGGCGGCATGGGACATCCGATTTTTCCGGCCAGTGGGGCATAACGAGCGTCCGGTATCACGAGGGTCAAGAAGTCCCCGTGGCAGGGGTGGTGGGGTGCAAGAATCAGGGCGCGAGCGAACGAGTTGGCCGCTTGTTCCACGCTGTCCAGTCGCCAGGCGCACCAAGCCAATCCCCAATGGGCATCACCGATGGCCTCGCGCTTGGCGAGCACCTGCGCGAAAACCGACCTAGCATCCGTGAACGCACCGCGCGCGTACAGACTCCATCCGATAAAACACTTCGCATCCAACAGGCGAGGTTCCAGAATGAGGGCCTGGCCGAGGGCGGTTTCCGCCTCCAGATAGCGTCCGAGGAGATAGAGGCAGATTCCCTTTCCATTGAGGGCGTGCGCCAAATCGGGCTCCACCAGCAGCGCTTCCGAAAAAGCCTGCAATCCCCAATCGGCGCGACCATAACCATGGTGACACCAGCCGATTCCCGCAAGGCAAGCCGCGCGCTCCGACTCCGGCAGTCGTGTGCCGATGCTCAGTAGGGCGGAGCGGAACGCTTCGAGCGCTTCCACATAGCGCTTGCCGTAGTACAGGTGCCACGCATTGGTCAACGGCTCATGGCGCCAAGCCCGAATCGCCAGCATTTTTTGCTCCGCCCCCCGATGCATGGGGTCGCGCTCAAGGGCTGCCAGCAGCGAAACTTCTTCCGCAGCTCGACCGATGCCTTGCTCGCGCAGAACCAGCGCCTTGAGGAAGTGCGGATCCGCCCATCCTGGAGCGCGATACATCGCACGCTCGATGAATTCGTTGGCTGCATCCAGTTCACCAGCCTGCAGAGCTTGGCGTGCTTGTGCCAAGTACCGCGCCGGTTTCCAAAGGTGAAAGCGGGCGGCGAATCGCACGAAAGCGTGAGGTTTTGCGGGAATCGACGTAACCATAGAACTGGCCTTGCACAGCATAGAGGGAGATGCCCGCGGCAGGAACTACAACAGTCAATACCTCCGCAAGGTTCCGGGGCATAATTGATTTTGTACGTGGAACTGACTCAATCTCGGGATGGGTTTGCAGGGAGTTCAAACCTGATGCGTATCGTCTGGTTACAATGCACTGCAACCATGCAATCCGTCCCCGATCCTTCCACCCTGGGCTTCGGCTCCGCCGGCTTGGCTTCCATCGAATCTCACCTGCGAGGGTACGTGGTGAGCGGCGAGCTGTCCGGGTTTGAGCTGATACTCGCCCGATGGGGGCAAGTGGCCCTCTCCGTGAGCGCTGGCATGCGCGATCGTGAGGCGGGCTTGCCCATGGGCGACGACACCCTCATCCGGGTGTATTCCATGACCAAGGTCGTCACGGCCGTGGCCATGTTGCAATTGGTGGAGCAGGGCAAGGTCTCCCTGGAGGATCGGCTGGATCGGTTCATTCCTGAGTTCGCCCACACGGTCGTTTGGAACGGTTCGCTTGAACTCCAAAAGGGGGGGCCGGTTGAACCCATCACCCTCCAGCACCTGCTCACCCACACTTCGGGGCTCACCTACGGGTTCTTGCACGCCAATCCCGTGGACGCCATGTACCGCGCCGCGGGCTTTGACTGGGGTACTCCACCCGGCTGGGATTTGGAGACCAGCGCCAAGTCGTGGGCTGCGTTGCCACTTCTGTTTCCGCCGGGCAGGGCTTGGAATTACTCGGTCGGGTTCGATCTGCTTGGCAGAGTTGTGGAGGTCGCCTCTGGATTGAAGCTGCCCGATTACTTCCAGCGCCGGATTCTGGGGCCCCTCGGCATGGTCGATACTGGTTTCCACGCCAATGATGGGCAACGGGATCGACTCGCGGCCCTGTATTCCGCAGGCGTCGGTGCTGCCAGCGCACCGCAGCGAGCGGTGGGTTTGGAATCCTATGCGCTGTTCCCGCCCACCTGCCCCTCCGGAGGCGGAGGGCTCCTGTCCACGGCCCGGGATTATCAGCGCTTCATTCAAATGCTGATGAACCGCGGTGAGCTGGGAGGTACCCGAGTTCTGACGGTCCCCTCCGTGAACAGCATGTTCACCAATCAACTGTCGGGTAATGTCGGTTTGGACTCGATCGGCATCCCAATGTCCCCAAAGACAGAGTTCGCCGGGCGAGGCTTCGGGTTTGGACTTTTCATTGTCCTCGATCCAGACCGAGTGTCAGCTCCCTGCGCCCGTGGCGAAGTGTCCGCCGACGGCGCAGCCTCGACCTTCTTCTGGATCGACCCCGAGCGAGAGATCTCGGCCCTGTTCCTAGCCCAACTCATGCCTTCAAGCCAGCTGCCATTGCGTCAGGAGTTGAGGAAACTGGTTCATGCGGCTTTGCTGGAGTCCTAGGTTTCAGGGCGGGGGCGGAAGGGCCCCCAAAAAAGGGAGCCCATCTCGATGGTTGGAAAAGGGCTGGCGCCCCTGCGAAACGTGCCCGTTGCGGAAGTATGCTGGAAGTTTTGTTCACTTGCATTTTGGTGGA
>JAAETM010000165.1 GCA_024228395.1 bacterium
ATTCCCAGCCACAAGCGAGGGTGGGGTCTCCTATTTGTTCGCGTTGGCTTCTACGGCGATTTTCGGCATTACCACAAGCCTGGTTGCGTTCTTGGGCATCAGGTACTTCGCAGCCAATTTGCTCAAGGCCTTTGCGTCGATTTTGGCGTAGAAGACCACCAAATTGCGGGCGGAGCCCAGGGCGCTCGGGTCCTTTTGGCACTTATCCACAGCATTCAGCCAGTAGCCGTTCGTGCGCAGCATGTCCCGTAGTGTGTTCTGGATCGGTTCCGCCAGGCGGTCCGCTTCTTCTTGCGTGACACCGTTCTTGGCGAGATCCACGCCAACCGCCTCACAGGCGGCGACAAGCGTACGAATCTCAGCTGGGTTGCCACTCGCCTGGATCATGATGGCACCGACCCCTTCAAAGTTGCGCGAGGCTTGACCTACGGCGAAGGGCGAGTAAGCCGCACCCAACCGCTCGCGCACCTCAAGGCGCAAGCGGTCATCAACCACCTTGCCCAGGAAGAAAATTTGTCGCCGTAGATCGTCGCCCGAACGACCATCATCGGTGGGGAAGAGCATGACCAGGGTGGCCTTCTCACTCTTGGTTTCGATGTGGCTGGTGAGCTTCAGGCCGGAGACCAGCTCCGCTCCAGCGCGGGCGGAGTCCATCTTGTTTGCAGCATCGCGTTTGGGCAAGCTACCGAAGGTTTGGGAAGCGAGGGTGATGACCTGTTTCACATCCACATCTCCCACGATCGTCATTTCGATGGCGCCTCGGGTGAGTTGGGGGGTGAGCAGGGCTTGCACCTGTTCCATATCCACCGCTAGCATTTCCTCGAGGCTGGGGGAGAAGCCCATGCCGAGCAGGTTGGCGCGAAGGTTGCCCTTGATGAAAGCAGGCACCAGTTCGAATTTAATCGGACCGCTGGGTTCGTGCTTCAATTTCTCGAAGGTCGGGGGCAGCTGGGCGCGCAAGGGGATCAGGGAATCGGAACGATACCCCGGCTGGCTCATGTACGCGCAGGTCAGCTCGAATGTGCGCAGCAGGTCCTCACGCGTGGTCGCACTATTGAACTGCAGGTGGTCATCGTTGATGGCCAAAGACGTATGCACTTGACGGCCAGCCATGATGCGCCGCAATTCGTCGGCACTATGCTCGACGAGTCCACCGCCGATGAAGACGTCACTGGCGACTTTTGCCACCGCCAATTCCCCATCGTTCATCGCCAAACGACCGTCACCTACGCGCACGCGCATCAGGATCTGACGCTCCTTGAAGTCCGTGGCTTTGATGTTGAGGCGTACGCCGTTGGCAAACTCAACCTGGGTCAAACCCATGTCCTCCACGCGACCCACTTTAACCGGAGCGGAGATATTTTCAGTGTTCGATGCGTAGGCGAAGGTTTTTGTTTCTTCGAGTACCGGGGCTTTCAACTTGACCTTGAAGGCTTCATCGTAGACTTCGAGCAGCTGTTCCTTGGGGGATACCAAGTCGATGGACCCTATGGCGACCATGGACGGCTCTCCGCCATCCCAGTTTTCGAGCAACGCCCTGTGACAATCTTCCAGGGTCATCTTTTCGATCATCGGACCGATCAACTCGAGGTCGGTGATGGCGTCGGTGGGCACGCGTTGTTTTTCGGCCAGGGTCAGGATTGCCGTGAGCAGGGAGTGACTGTCCGCGGTTGCCTGGCGATCCACGCCCTCCTCCAATTGCCGCATGAAACCTGCGCGGATTTCGTCGAGCTCGCTTTGCTGGAATCCGAATTCCTGGGCTTGGCGCAATTCCAGGAGGCCTTGGGTCAAACCCTGGGACCATTGGTCCGGTTTGGTAATGATCGTGAGGTCTCCGCCTTCAAAGACGTGCATTCCGCCAGCATTGGCGATTTGGGCTTGCAGGTAGGCGGTTTCTGGCCTTTTGACCGCCTCGGAGAAACGCAGCGCCAACATGGAATGCGCCATGGAGCGCTCGAGCGCGCGGCGGCGATTGGCGATCGTGTCGGGACGCTCCTGGTGGGGCTTGAGGTTGGAGACCACGAGCTGCACGTACGGAATCTCCTTCTCCACGATGGAGAAGAACGTGTTCTTCATGGTCGGCTTGCCCAGGTCGGGTTCGGGCAGGACCGGGGTGCCGGGGCCTTTGAAGTCGCCGAAGATCTCGGCGATCATGGCCTCAGGGTTTAGCTCTTGCAGGTCGCCGACCAGGACCACGGTCATGTTCTCGGGACGGTACCAACGCTCATAAAATGCGCGCACGTTTTCGCCATTGAACCGGTCGCGCGCTTCTTTGGTGCCGATGGGGATGCGGTTGGGCAGGCGGGTCCCCGCGTATTGGCTTTCCAGGGACTGAACAAACGCGCGGAAGCCAGCGCTGTCACGCTCACGTTCCTCGCCGTCGATCACGCCCTTTTCACTTTGCACTTCTTCGTCCGCGAGGAGCAATCCGCCGGCGAAGTCACGCATCACGACCAGGCCTTCGCGCAGGGTCTTTTCGTCGCGACCCGGCAGGTCCAACTTGTAGACCGTTTCCGAGAAAGCCGTGTGCGCATTGGTGTCCGCGCCAAAACCCATGCCATGGTTCTGGAACCACTCGATCAGAGTGCCCGAAGCAAAGTTGTCGGAACCATTGAAAGCCATGTGCTCCAGGAAGTGCGCCATGCCACGCTCGCTCTCCGTTTCCCCCAGGGAACCCACGTTCACGTGCAAGCGCACATAGATCCGATCCTTGGGCTCCGCATTGTGTGCCCAGGCGATGCGGATGCCGTTGGGCAGGTTGCTAAAGTGCACGCGCGGGTCGACCTTGACGTCGGACTCCTCAAAACCCCAGGGCGCCGAGGAATGGGCGGGACGTGTTTCTTGCGCAACGGGTGCTGCCTGGGTGAGCAGGCTGGAGAGCAGCAGAAGAGTGGATAGACTCATAGTACAGCGTGCCAAACGTGGCGAGCGCAGAGGGGGTCAAAACGAGTTGATGGGCGCAGCATAGGCCATTCCCGTGGCAACCGGTGCGACGGAGTTCCACCCTAAGTGCCAGTCCTTGAGAATTGACGAGAACCGAACGTAAATCGAGATAGGCCCCGACCCCGCGCCTGGATTAGGGACAGGCTGCTTCCTCCAGGCCGTAGGGGAGTTGGCCAGTCACTCCGAAGTGGCTCAGCACTCGGAAGTCCTGGTCCAAATACAGGATCCTGTGGCCCTCATCCAGTTCCGGCCATTGGAACTTGTCGAGCTGTTGTTGCTGGACACCGGCGCCGATGGAATGGGTGCGAGCCACGTTGCGTTTCTTCGCCACGCTTGGCTCGGTGTGCAGGACCACCAGGGTCACCAGTGCGCCATAGTCAAAGCCCAATTGGGCGATGCGGGAGCGGAAGTCCTTGCGCAGGTTGGTCGCGTCCCAGACCACGGGGCGCTTGGCGCGCAGGCTGATTCGCAGTCGTTCGCGGGCTTCGGCAAGGACCCGTCCGTTGCTGGCCTGGTCGCTACGGCCTCCCGCGATTTCGACCCGCAGGTCGTCCAAGGAAACGTTGTCGAAGGTGGGCAGGTAGCGATCGATCCAGGTGCTCTTTCCAGAGCCACTAAGACCCACTAGGATGACCAGGTCGGAGAAGGTTTCGCGGTAGGAGAAGCTGCGGGCCAGGGCCTCTTCCACACTCTGAATGGTGCCATCCTCCAGGCTGCGCAGGGACGCACCCAGCACCAGATCCCGGGTGTCGTCCGAGTGCTGGCAGAGGGATTCTTCGAGCATTTGATGCAAGGCCGCAAGGTGATCTCCACCACGTTGTGTCGTGCCGTACTCCTTGCAGAACATGCGGAACAGGTCGATTTTTTCGATGCCCTCATCCCAATCCGAACAGGTTCGGCCGCGCATGTCCGCGAGCTCGACCCAGTACAACAGTTCCGGATCGACCAGGCGGCACAGGTGTCGATAGTGGTGGATGGGGCGATCCTTAACGACCAGGAATTTGGGCTCGTGGTGATAACCGACGAGGCCTAGAAGGGTTTCCAGTTCGGAATAGTCCAGTCCGCAATCGATCAATCGGGGAGCCAAGTACGATCGCCCTTGGGCTTCGTGCCCCCGGGCCGTCCAGCGCTCGGTTCCGCGAATTTCAGCCCAGCGCGTGCAGATCGGCTTGGCGATGTCGTGCAGCAGTGCGCCAAGAACCACCAGTCCGCGCCGGCGAGTATTCAGGTGTGCCGCCGGGCCGTTGACCGATGCATACGCCTCCCGCAGCACCATGTCCGTGTGGACATGCACGTCTCCCTCCGCATGCCAACCCGGGTCCTGGGGGGTGTCGGAGAATCGCGTGATAAGGTCCAAGTCGCGCGACAGCCGCGCAGCGCACTCGGCGAAGTCCGGCTGACCGCCGGACATGATCTCGGCGAATAGCTCCTTCACTGCGTTTCCTCTGGAGCGCGTAGCCTATTGGCTTGAATGGCACTATGCATCCAATGCTCGTCGGTTTGCACGTGTCCCTTGCGCACCCACTTCGCCACGTGGGTTCCGAAATCCGCATGCTCAAAACCCACCTGCGTGCGAACCACATAACCCTCCACCCGTTCCAGGTCGAACGTCAGCTTTCGAACCAGCGCTTCATCCCAAACGCCCTCGTATAGGGTCGGCACGATTTGCAGCCCAAGCTGCGTACACATCTTCCCGGTGTCGGCCCAGTTCAGGCAGCGATTGTGTTCGTCCCAGATGGAAAAGACGTAGAAGTAGCTGGCCAAGTCCTCGTAAACGATCGAGTGCTGAGCAAAAAGGTTCTCACCGCAGATGCGGTAGCCATCAGGGATCTGATGACCCACACAGCCCTG
>JAAETM010000166.1 GCA_024228395.1 bacterium
CTGCCGGGTCACTCCCGGCACCGAGGAGCCGGATGCGTCAATCGCGCACGTCCGGATCTGTGGGAGCCTGGGGCCAGCAATGCCCCTGGGCCACCCGACGTCTTATTGACCCGATTCGGCCCCTACTTGCCTTCCGGTATCGAGATGACATGCAGGTCGGTTTGCGGGTAAGGGATGGAGAAGCCGGCGGCGTCCAGGCGCTTCTTGAACTCCTTGGTGAGGTCGAAGTAGACGGTCCAGTAGTCGCTGGTTTTGGCCCAGGGGCGCACGACGAATTCGACGCAGGAGTCGCCTAGGTTGACGACTTCGACCTGCACGTCCTTGTCCTTGAGGACCAGCTCGTGGGCGGAGGCGACTTCGAGCAGCAGGGCTTGCACCTTGTCCAAGTCGTCGTCATAGCCAACGCCGACGGTGAAGTCCACGCGGCGCGTGTCTTGGGCGGTGATGTTGCGGATGGTGCCGCCCCAGATCGACGAGTTGGGCACGATCAGTTTTTGGTTGTCGGGCGTGTGCAGGGTGGTGGAGACCAGGGTCAGGTCGGAGACCTTGCCGGTTTCACCTGCGGCGGTGATTACGTCGCCCACGTCGAAGGGGCGGTACATGAGGATCATGATGCCCGCGGCGAAGTTGCTGAGCGTGTCCTGCAGGGCGAAGCCGACCACGAAACCCACGACGCCGGCGCCGGCCAGGATGGGGCCGGTGTCGACTCCGATGGAGCCGAGCGCGATCAGGATACCCGCGAAGAAGACGACCTTCTTGATGATGCCGACGAAGAACTTCTTTAGCAGCTCGGAGAGTTTGAGCTTGTTGGACGAGAGGGCCTTGAGGGTCAGGCGGGCGGCGATGCCGGCCAGGAACTTGAAGATCAGAACGATCAGTAGGAAGGTGACCGCTTTGACAACATATGCCATGCCGTTATCCTGGATGAAGGTTTTGGTAATGGCTATCTGATCCTGGACCCAGGGGATGCCTTCTTCCTTAGCTTCACTTGGTGGAGTGGCCGCGTCCTGGGCCTCTTGCAGGATCGAAAGATCCAGGGAACTGGCGGGGGCAGCAAAGCTGGGGACGAGCAGCAGTGCAAAGACGATGGCTACAGTGAGGAAGCGCTTCATGGGGTTGGGAGGGGTTGAGGCAATGGGGGTGCCCTAGGGAGCCGCTGACGTGCAGTTACAGCGGGGAGTTGGCAGAAAGCCTAGCCTTCAGTTTTCCGGGCCGCACCCGTTAACAGGGCAGAGAATCCGAAACAATCGAATCCGTCATGGTCACCAGATTCCTGCGGAAAGTGGCGTCAGACCTGCTTCCCCAAGGCCATGGGCCCATTTCTTCAGCTACGCGCCACCCTTGGGGACTACGGTGCTTGATACCACACGTTAGTAGTGCACTTTTTCCAGGTGCAAACCGGAGGCGGGAGCGGTGCCGGGGGCGGCGGAGCGGTCGCCGAGGGCGATGATGCTGGGGATGTCGTCGGGGGCCATGCGACCTTCGCCCACACGCACCAGGGTGCGCACCACGTTGCGTACCATCTTGTACAGGAACGAATTGGCTTGCATGGTGATGGTGATTTGGGGCGGCTCGAATTCCAGGTCCACGCGGGTCATCTGACGGAAGGTGGAGGCGCGTTTGAAGTTGGGTTTCTTGGCGAAGGAGGCGAAGTCGATTTGGCCCACAAAATGCGGGCAGGCTTCCAGCATGGCTTCCACGTCCAGGTGGCCGGGCACGTGCCAGACCTTGCCGACGAGTTCCTCGGGGCATTCGAAGGAGTTCCAGATCACATAGCGGTAGGTCTTGCCCGTGGACTCCTTGCGCGCGTGGAAACCTTCGTGGCTGGGTTCGATGTCGAGCACTTGCACGCCGGGTACGAGCACGGCATTGAAATCACCGAGCTCGGTTCCATCGGGCACGGTCACGCTGGCGATCTGCGCGTCCGCGTGGGCCCCGCTGTCGGTGCGGCCGGAGCCTTCGATGGGGGCGCGGATGCCGGTGTTCTCCATCAGGGCGTCCTCGAGCGCGCCTTGGATAGTCGGTTGGCCGGGGTGCCGTTGCCAACCTTTGAATCGACTGCCGTCGTAGGAGATGGTGAGTTTGTAGGTTGCCATGGGATCAATCGCGGAGGAAGAAGCCGACGATGCTAGCGCGCATGTTTTGGCTGGGGGCCGTGGAGGCGGGGGGAGCCGAAGAGCGGAACACTGTTGTCCAATTTCCAGGCGCTGGCCGTGCGCCTGACCGGGTGCGAGTCCATGGACTGGAACGTCTTCCGAAGGGCGCCGCATGGCTCTTCGCCGAGAAAACCGTCCATGGCCGCGAAACTAGGATTCGACATGGCCGAGACGATACCAGGATCCGGGTCGGGGGGAACCCCCTCCGGAGCCGAATATCAGCCCCGGAAAAGGGGTTGGCTATTTCTTTGCTGCGGGTTTGTGAAACTCGAAACCCTTGGCCTCGAGGGCCTCGGTAAGGCTGGTGGCGTATTCCCTTTCATCCTCGGGGATGGACAGCTTGATAGCGTTCTGCTCGCTGGGGTTGATGCAAATGGTGAGTCGCCCGTCATCGGTGTGGAATTCCGAGATGAGGGTGAGGAATTCCACCAGGCTGAGTCGCGCGTGTTCCTCCTTCTGTGCGGCGATCCACAGGTATGTGCTGTGCAGCAGGCGAGCAGAGGAGCCCGGGCTCATGGGCAAGCTGATCACCAGGGAAGTGCCATCCCAGCGCACCCAATCCTTGCCTTCTCCCGCCTCCTTGATCCACGCTTCACGCGTTTCTGCATCCAGCATCTGGGCGCTGTCCTCCGTGAAAGTGCCCCCTTCTTCCGACCATGTTAGAAGCCCCTCGCGCAGGGCTTTGTTGAGTGCAGCCGTGAACTGCTTGGCGCCCTTGAATTGAATTCTCTGGTGTATTTGGATGCGGTCCTTTGCGTCCCGGGAGACTTGCACTTCCTCGATGGTGATGCGCTCGATCATGTCCAGGTGGTATGCGGACTCCTCGGCTTTTTCTCCCTGCAAACCCGAGCGCAACAGCTCGGCGCGTTCGTCCAGGTCGAAGACGATCACCGGCGAAAGAAGGACGAAGTACTTTGCGCCCTGCGCCATTTTCTCCATGGCATTCACCGCCTTGCGCAGGTGTTCCGCTTCCTCGCTTCCCCAGGACTTCTTGGCCTCTTCCGTGTGGGCTATCCTGGCCATCACACCGTTGTACACGAGGTCGAGCTCCAGCGTGTCCGCTTTGGGGTCGTGCGTGAGGCGAAGGTACTGGCCCTGGAAATCGAATGCGCCGCAGGCCGTGAGGGTTAGCAGCAACAGCACAGATTGAATGAGTGTTTTCGGATAGGTCATGGTTTAAGGGTAATATGGAATCAGTGATTTATTCACACACTTCAACCCAAACCACAGGCGATGACTGAGGTTTGGGCCGAAGCGTGTGATTTTTTACCTTGTTTCGAAAGTGGTTCCGAAGTTCTAGTAGGAAATCGAGTTGGAAAAGTTGGAGGTCATGCCCACATCGCGGTGCCAAAGTTGGAAGTGCATGGGGAGACCGGCGGTCAATGTGCCACCAATGGGTCCTGGAATCGAAGAAGGAACGTCGAATCCAGAGCCCACGGTCGAGGTTCCTGCAAGGTTCTGTAATACGCCAGCGGCATCGAACAAACCGATCGAGTTCATGGGAGAACCAGCCACGTTGTAGCGTGCAATCGAGCTAGCCAGGCATAGGTTCCCGCTTCCAACAGGGAGGCCAACGGGGCTCACTGCTGTGCCGATCAAGAAGTAGCCAAACTGTCCCGCGGGACCTGAAGTGGCCTCCAAGTGGAGTCCGGATCCCGGGCTTCCGGTGACCGTTCCGGTCAACAGCGTGGGCACTCCGGTGGAGTTGGGATAGGGTGTGCATGTGACGTAACCTTCGCACCCGTCGAGCACGCCGTTGGAGTTCAGGTCGGGGGATATGCCGTAGGCTATTTCGATCATGTCGTCGACACCGTTTCCATTGCAATCGCTGAACGGAGCTTGGAAGTGATCGAGCGCATTTAGATCGTCACCAAAAGGCATGACCATTCCTGAGCGAACCGTGTTGAGCCCCAAGAGCTCGGCTGCCACGAAGATGCCGGGGAAGGGCGAGAGACCGCCCAACGTCGGATCCAAAGGCGTCGTGAGAATGTCGCCAGCTTCGATCGGGATTCCGAAGATGCTGTCGGGCATGCCGATGACCGCTGAGCCTCGACGAACCGAGAACAGCAACATGTCCGATGAACCAACGATCCAGTCGAAGGGTTGGTGAGAGGGCATGTACATGCCGTCCCCATTCTCCCAGAGCATCAGTGCATCCAGATCGTCCGAGTCAAAGCCTCCTGCAATGTCCAAACCGAGGGCGCCTGCTGGTGCATAGAGCATGGGCAAGGAAGCGGGGAAGGCAAACAACACGTCGGAACCCGAGAAGCCATGGGTGGGTGCGGTGATGTTGTGGGGCAGGCCCGTGAGGGGATCTATCCAGCCTGAATCCAGGCTGAAGTAGCGGGCCGGCAGGACTCCGACGCCCGGGGGCAGAATGTCGAGTGCGTCCATGTTGTCGCCGGTTTCGGCGGGGGCGAAAGTGCCCGAGGTGGGCTCGATCAATCCGAATCCCGGGTAGGTGAATCCGGATCCGGAGATGAGTCCATTGCCGTCCACCAGGCCACGGTGTCCGAGCGGTCCAGCGGGCGGTGCGGGGGCGAAAAGCACCGATCCCATATTCAACATCACGTCGGCGGCGGAGTCGCCCACCGGGGCTTCGCTCACCACATTGGGGACGGTGCCCGAGAAGCCGGTCGCAAAGCCGTCGACCGACCACTTCAGAGCTCCGGATCCGATGCCGCCCATTCCGATGGGGTCATCGATGCCGAACGAGAATGCGTCTACTTCCACTGGGCACGGGGCACCGGGGGGCGCTCCAACACAACCACTGAATAGCCCAAGCCCCGGAAGCGCATGGGGCACGCTCGTGGCGGGAGTGAGAAGGGGACCGAGCATGGGGGCTCCGGCTGCGGCTGTGAGGATATCGCCGGAGGTTATGGGGATGCCGGTTCCTGAGTCGGGTAAGCCGATGCTGGGGCTGCGCCAGTCGACAGAGAAGTGGACTGACTGGGCTTGGGCCTGGGGGGTGAGCTGCGCGAGTGCTGCGATCAGAAGGGTGATTTGGGAGTGCTTCATGGTCCTAGGGGTTGGAATTGAAGGGGATGGGGTGTTTACCCCGGGTTGCACCCCTAAATGCAGGCAGCTCGCTTGGGCGGACACGTTCTTGCAGGTTTCTGAGCTTGGGAGCCTTGGCAAGTGGGTATAGGGTGTCAGGCACGATGTCACCGCTTGCGGTTCGGTAAGGTAGCTTGTTCCACGTCGTCGGCCGGAGGCGGTGACATCGTGCCTGACACCCCATACCCACTTGTTTCATCCCATGTCCAACACCAAGAAGCCCTGGTACGAAACCGCCTTTGAGTCTGGTTATCTGGAGGTCTATCCCCACCGGGATTTGGCCGCGGCCCGGGAGGAGGTCTCCTGGTTGATCGATCAGGGGGTCGGGGGTCGGACCCTGGATCTGTGCTGCGGATTTGGTCGCCACAGCCTGGCGCTCTTGGAGCAGGGGGTGGATGTGATCGGATTGGATCTGTCTGCGGATCTTTTGGGTCAGGCGGGCCATCTGGAGGGGGGCGGGGCCCTGGCGGGCCGGTTGGTGCGCGGGGATGTGCGCTTCCTTCCCTTCGCAGACCAGGGTGTGGACAGCTTGGTCAATCTGTTCTCGTCCTTTGGATACTTTGGTGAGCAGGGGGACCGTGGGGTCTTGCACGAGATCGCCCGGGTCTTGCGTCCCGGCGGGCGGCTGGTCATGGACCTTATGAACCCCGACCGCGTCCGGGCTGGCCTCGTGCCCGAGTCCAAGACTGAGCGGGACGGTTTCACCTTGTATGAGAACCGGCGGCTCGAGGACGGGGGCCAGAGGGTCATCAAGCAGGTTCGAATCTCCCATGTGGATGGCAGGGAGCGCACCTGGAAGGAGGATGTGCGCTTTTACAGCCCCGAATCCATGGCCGAGCTGCTTGGGGAGCGGGGGGTCATGGTCGAGCGGGTGGCGGGCAGCTTTGCTGGGGAGCCATTTCAGGCGGGGTCGGCACGTCAGTTGTTGATTGCACGCAAGGACTGAAGTTCCAAGCCCCAAAGGGACTGTCAGGGGGTGTATTGTGGCTGGTGACGGTTATACTGCTCCCCGGTTTTTAGTTGGGAGGTGTGGTCCCAAGACCATTTCACTCCCGTGCTTTGAGCCGGTTATCCGAATCGCTTCAACAGAATCGACAATGCAGCAAAACATCGTTTTCAGCGAACAAGCCCTCGAACTCCAGGCCATTGCCAAGGAGATCGCCGAGAAGCACGTGCGGCCCAACGCCGCTAAGTTCGACAAAATCCAAGAGTACAACTACGACGCCGCCCGCGCCGTGGCGGAGGCAGGATTGTTCCGGACCTTCATCCCCAAGGAATATGGCGGTCACGGCGCCGGAGTTCTGGCTCTTGCCCTGGTGGCGGAAGAACTCGCTAAGGCCGACTCCGGTTTTGGTGTGGCCTTTGCGGTCAACGCTTTGGGCTCCTTCCCCATGATCCTCGGAGGCACCGAAGAGCAGAAGAAAAAGTACCTGCCCCAGGTGGCAGCCGGCGACAAGTTCGTGGCCTTCTGTCTGTCTGAGAAGTTCGCGGGCAGCGATGCCAGCGGCTTGGCCGTGCGCGCCTTCGATCGTGGCGATCACTGGGAGATTTGCGGCGAGAAAAAGTGGACTACCAACGGCGGTGTCGCGGACTTGTACTCCGTATTCGCTGTTACCGATCCGAACTCCAAATCACGCCGAATCAGTGCATTCATCGTCGAAAAAGGTACTCCTGGCTTCGAGGTCAAGAAGGTCGAGGACAAGATGGGTATCCGTTGCGTGCCCGTGGTCGAGACCCACTTTGATCACGTCAAGGTGCCCAAGGAAAACCTTATCGGTGGCCGCGTCGGCATGGGATTTAAGCACGCCATGATGACCCTGGACTACGCTCGCCCGGGTGTGGCTGCTCAGGCTGTGGGCGCTTCACAAGGTGCGATGGATTTGGCCAACGTGTACGCCAACCGCCGCCAGCAGTTCGGCGTTCCGATCTCCAAGCACCAGATGGTTCAGGAGATGCTCGCCAACATGAATATGCGCACCGAAGCATCCCGCCAACTGGTGTATGCAGCTGCAGCGGGCATCGACGAGGTCGGTCCCAGTGCAGCCAACAGCAAGATGGCTGCCATGGCCAAGTGTTATGCGGCTGATGTGGCAATGGATGTGGCAACCGATGCGGTGCAGGTTTTCGGTGGTTACGGCTACATGGAGGACTACCCCATCGCCAAGTTCTTCCGCGACGCCAAGATCCTTCAGATCTACGAGGGCACCAACCAGATCCAGCGTCTGGTCATCGCTCGTCATATGATCCGCGAAGCCGGCGATCTGGATCACCTCCAGGATTACATCCCTGCCGAGACTCAGCAGCAGTACTACGAAGAAGAGGCTGCCAACGCTTAGCGGGCCGCCCGGGAAACCGCGGATCTTCAATGTCTTGCCCGCAATAGGTCGGGCATGGTGGTGTCACCGCCCAGGTGCTAGGTAGGTTTCGGCACGCAGGAGGGGGTGAGGATGGCGCCGCCATCCTCACCCCCTCCTGCGTGTGGCGGAATAGCACCGGGCTGCCCATGGCAGCTGCCTGGGTTCCGTGTTGATGTCCGGCGGCAGGCATGGCGAGCCCCCCTGGGGTCAGGAACAGGGGGCGGTGGATTGGCAGGCCCTCGAATTGCGCGGAGCCCCAAAAAGTGGGCCCACGGCGCCCAGATCGCCGCTTCTTGGGGGTAAGGCCAGACAAATCCACACGGAACCCAGGCAGTTACCCCCGTATTGACTGGAAAGAGGCTTCGGGAGCCCCCTCAATCCGGCTGATTGGGGATCCCCACGAATTCTGCCGAATTCGTAACGTCGTCCCCCTGCCCGTTCCTCCAATCCTTTGTAAAGGGACTGATCGGGCAAGAGCCAGCCGGTTTCCCGCCTCAATGGGTCAGGAAGGTCGATTCATGTTGAGTTTTGGTCGCTTGGTCAAAAAGCACATTCTTACGGAAACGTTAGGCATGTTCGGGGGGGTGACTCCGTATCAGGTTCGGCTTGAGGGTCGGATCCCCCGCTGGGGGGGTCTTCCCCACAAAAGACAGCTAGGCTCCAACGCCTTGGGGCCGCTCGGCAATAGGAGCATGAAAATGCACGAAAACTTGGAAAAGAAGACTGACTTGGACGGGCAGCTAACCGCATGGGCAGCTGACCCGGATTCCTTCGAGAAGAAAGCAAAGAGGCTGGCGCGAAAGTGGAACCGCGACGGCCTAGAGCTGGATCTGGCCGGTCCAGATTCGTGGCGCAAACCCAGCCAGGCCGCGAGCACTGGTCGTGTAGCCTCCCTCGAAGAGCAATTGCGCAATGAGATCGACCTCATCATGACTATGGATAGGGTTGCTGAGGCCAATCTGGCACGGCGCATCGAGTTTTCATGCTTGATGTTGGCCGACGCGCTCAAGGCGGAAGGGCTGACAGAAGCGGATCTTGAGAGCCCTTCGGGAGGAGGCAGCCCCTGCGAGCGTCTTCCCAAGGGCATCTGCCTGCGCTGGAAAGAGCTGCAGGCCCAACGCACCGAGTTGGTGGAACGAAACCTCTATCTGGCCCTAATCAATGTGGAAAAGTACGCTCACTTCGGTGTGAACCGTTTGGACCTGATTCAGGAGGGCTCCACGGCTCTTTTCCGGGCTGTGGATGGCTTCGATTGGCGTCGCGGCCTCTTGTTCCGTACCTATGCGGTGCACTGGTTGTTCCAGGCTTTCCGCAGTTACCTCTACAATTTTTCCAACGCGGTGCGCATCCCGGTCTACATGCAGAAGGCCTTGAAGCACGTGCGTGAGGCCCTGGGTCGTTTGGGCCCGGATGCCAGCCCGGAGCGCATCGCTGAATTGACTGGTCTTCCCCTGCACCAGGTGGACGGGGCCTTGGCCGCCAATAGCTCGACCCTGTCCTTGGATACCCCCATGTCCGGCGGGGACATGCAGGGTGGTCTTGGCAACCTGATCGGGGCCAAGGGTGATGGAGATCCCTACGATACCTCCATGGAGGAAGGCAGCTTGCACGAGTCCATGCGGATCGCCCTGGCACTGCTATCAGCCAGGGAGCGCTATGTGCTCGAAAAGCGATTCGGCTTCGAGCAGGAAAGGGCACACACCCTGTCCGAGGTGGCAACGGAAATGGGCGTTTCTTTGGAACGGGTCCGTCAGATCCAGGTGCGAGCGCTAGGAAAGATGAAGACCCATGAGCTGAAGGTGGCTGCAGAGCCCTTTTTGTAGGAATTCGGACTTTGAAGTAGGGGGGCCGCTCGGCGAGAAGCTGGGCGGCCCCCCTTGGTGTGCCTGGCATGATGATTGACTCGAAGATGAAAGTTCTTCCGGGACCTGGCCACAGGGACCGAAGGGAAGCGCAAGGGCGGAACCGCGAGGGACCGTCTGAAGGAAGCGTGAAACGAAACTGTGAGTCGACGCACAGAAATCGGATACGAGCCGCTGTGGAACAGGGCGAGCTGGCCAAGAACAGCGAAGCTCTTGTGGTCAAAGCGAAATGGCGTGAATCCGGCGATTGTGCAGTGAAGGTCAATCATCTTACCCAGGCCATGTTTCCCTAGCAGGGGCTGGCTCGCCTCATGCCTGAAAGGGCGGC
>JAAETM010000167.1 GCA_024228395.1 bacterium
ACGCCTCTCGACCCACCCCGCTAGCGAGATAGCAGATTTGGTGCCCGCCCGCTGGGCCGAACTGCGCGGGCTCTCAAAGTCCGCCTAACCCCTTCCCTGAAGCGTCAAGGGGGCTGCTAGGATTCCTGGCGGACGCTAACGGTTGATCCGGATGTGGCAGCAACGGTGATTCGGCAGCCATCACTTGGCTCGGGACTCCGCTTGGAGCCCCGTCAGGATAATTGCCACATCTCTGGCGAACCTGACCTTGAGCGTATGTGCTGCTTGCAACGTATCTTCAAGAGCAGGGTAATCGGAGGAATCGAAACAAACATGCATTCTCCAACCATACAGCGCGCTTGAGAACTTCGTGGAGAATGCACCACCGCGGGCCTTGTAAAACCCAATAGGTACGCCTTCTCGGTCCTTTGCTGGACCTACAAAATAACTCTCAGTGCGCCAATATTCATGCAGGGAATCCTGGTAAAGGGCCTCGGCGTCGTTCGCAAGGATTGCAACGTCTTCAGCCAACCCAGACTGCAAGATTTGAATTTCGCTGATCTCGGATGGAAATGACACGTAATCAATCCCTAGGTCTTCGACGAACCCCTGAAACGCATGGTCATCCCAATGCTCCAAGGAAAGGTCAACCAATTTCGGAGAACCCTGCGCGTCGAACAACTCAATAACGACCCCTACGAACTCTCTACGGAAATTACTCTTGTCCGCCCGTGACAACGCAAAGTCTGATTCGAAATAATGCTTAACGCTTTGTCACTCAAGTGGGGGGTCATAGAGCGCTTCATGAGACCATTCCGGTGCGCCCGTGGCATCTAATGCCGCGCCCATCCCCCCACCTATCGGTGGGTCCGCGGCGCCGCCCAAGCGCCTTGTGGAGTCCCCCGAGAGAATCCATGAGAACCGCAGAATCAATACCACTTGCTATGGAATGCCCGGCCGCCCGGTCCTTCCCCCCCCCTGAACCTCTTGCCGATCAGGGCCTAGAGAATAGTAACCACTTACAATGATCACTACTCCAACGACGAGGATTGCTAAGCCTCGACCTAAAAATATTCGCGCTGTGCGCTCACCTCGAACAATCAAAAAATTCACGTCCTAGCGGAGTTTGGCAAGGTTCAGGCTGGAGCCCTTTGCTAGATGCAATCCCCGCACCCTAGTGGATAGGAATTCCAAGCGGGCAGTTTCGGAGGAGCGGAGGGAAGCCAGGTGGAGCGCGGGGGCGAACATAGGGTGGATTGTAGGCAATTGCTTGCCAAACGGAGCCTCCGGGGCGGGGATCGGCGGCGCGGTGGCGGCAAAAAGGGCAGGATTTGGTGTTGGGACCACAAGGCAGTAGCCCGCGACCTTGAGTTTGGTCCGGGCTTGCGGTGTTGGTGGGTGCGGGAGCCCCATGTGCGCGAGAGTTAGGCCTTGGGGGGAGGGGATCCTCTTAGTCATGACCCACAGGGTCATAGCGATCCCGCTACG
>JAAETM010000168.1 GCA_024228395.1 bacterium
GACAACCCTGAGTGGCACAGACCGCGCGGCAATTCTTTCTGGCCCTGCGCATGATTTATTTCGTCAGCCCCCCAGTCCTGCCCTGGTGGTTGCGGCCCAGGCCGGCGTGATGCCGTATTCGATTATCGTTCCTGGGGTAGGGGACGATACCCAGGATTCTTTTCAAACTGGGTCGGTGCTCCGACCGACTTTTGCCAAGTCCGTAGCCGCTCCAGGAGCTCCGCCTTTTTCTTAGGGTTCTCTTTGGACAGGTCGTACTGCTCGCCCGGATCCTCGGCCAGGTTGAACAGCTGACAAGTTCCGTCCTCGAAGTACTCGATGAGCTTCCAGTCTCCTGCTCGCAGCGCGCTGCTGGGGGTGGCACGCCAACCGGGGCGATAGCCCTCATCGGCCATGCCCCGGTAGCCGTTGAGATAGGCGGGGAAGTGCCAAAAGATCGCGTCGCGTCCCAGGTCCGCGTCCGGATTGCGCAATAGGGGCCCAAGGTCCACCCCATCGATGGGGCTGGTGGGAAGTGTTCCGCCTGCGGCCTTCACGAGGGTCGGATAGAGGTCCATGGAAAGCACCGGCTGCGCGCTCGCACTGTCGCGCGGAACAACCCCCGGCCAACGCACGATCATGGGAACGCGGATGCCGCCCTCATACAGCATGCCCTTGGAACCGCGCAGGGGCAGCATGTCCGTCTCCGGACTCTTGCCGCCATTGTCCGAGAAGAAGACCACGATCGTATTGTCCTCCAC
>JAAETM010000169.1 GCA_024228395.1 bacterium
ACGCCTCTCGACCCACCCCGCTAGCGAGATAGCAGATTTGGTGCCCGCCCGCTGGGCCGAACTGCGCGGGCTCTCAAAGTCCGCCTAACCCCTTCCCTGAAGCGTCAAGGGGGCTGCTAGGATTCCTGGCGGACGCTAACCTTCCAAATTCGAAGATATCGCATGTGCGATGTGCGGAAAGAGAGTTCGCATTGACGTCGTTTTGCACAAATTGGATTGGATTGGCCGTATTGACCTGGGGGAACAAAAGGATGCCTCAAGCATATTGGAGAGGCTGGCCTTGATACCGAATCGCGAGCAGCTTCCATCGGGACAGTAGCGAGATCCTTGGTAAGCCAAACCATTGGCCAACAACAAACCCGATGAACCTGTCGACTGAGTAAACTGATTGAGGCCGATTCACACACCAGCGCCGAATGAGTCCGAACAGGACTCGGGTTCGTCCTCGACCTCCTGCATACAACCCCATGCTCGCCTCGCTTCCCGCCAGTACCGCACAGTCCCCTACCCTACAGACCCATTTCATCCTCAGTGCTTTGCAATCCTCCACTTGCCAGACTCCCGGCTCCTTTGGAACATCTGTCCACATACAGCCAATGTGGAGCCAAGTACCTTTCCCCGTACCTCGGATGAGGGCTAAGCGTGCAAGTATTTGCCTAGCGCGGTAATGGACGTGGCGTTCGGGCCGAGATCGAGGCAAGCCAACCTGGCCCCGTGTTCTCCGCTACAACTCGCGAACGCGCAGGTTCCGGTACCAAACGGTTCCGTGGTCGCCTTGAATGGCGAGGTGTCCGGTGTCGGTGGTTCCGTAAGCCGGCCACCTGGACCACTTCGAACCGGCTACGCGCTTAACCCAATCGGCACTGCCTTTCTCGTATTCGACGATCAAAGTGCCATTGAGATGGTGCTGCACATGCTTGCCGGAAACCACAATACGCGTCTGGTTCCAGGTTCCCGCCGGGCGCGTCACCCATTGCGTGGGCACGTAAACGTCATAGCTGGATCCGGCGCTGTTCTTGGTTGCGCTTCCTCCGGTATGAGCCACGTCATCTAGAATCTGGTATTCTGGGCCGGTCATCCAAGGGTAGTCTCCCGCGCTTTCATCCACGTGCCAAATGATGCCGCTATTGCCGTTCGGCCCCACGCGCCATTCGCATTCAAACTCAAAGCTCGTATAGCTCTTGCGCGTCACGATATCCATTCCGCGACCAGATTCCTTGGCGTACATGGTGCCTTCTTCGATCACCCAACCAGCCGGCATTGCCTCTTGGCCGTAACCACGCCAATGCTCGAAACTTTTCCCATCGAAGAGGGATTCCCAAGGCGCCTGGGCAGGCTGGGTCGCCCCCGAATCCGAATCGTCGGCACATATGGATGCACAACTGGCGAAGGAAGCGATGAGTACGAGAAGGGAGAACGTTTTCATGTTGAACTGGATCCGGTTGATGGGCTGGTGGCTACCTCGGACAAGTGCACCGCCCCTTGATAGCCGGGGATATGCTACCCCGGTCGAACCGGAGCCTATCACAATTTCGGGATCTGGTTTCTATTCGCCTTCCAGAACAACCACAGGACCGAGGGTGCCACCTACTTTCAACCTCAACGTTGCGTGCGCCAAGAAAGCTTGGTGCACGCAATGGTGAGGTCAACATAGAAACAGGTTCTTCAAACCCTTGCTCCGGCCGATGGCCCGCTCAGCCGCCGCCATCTGAACTGTCGGCCAGCTAATCAGTGCTGCTCACACGAGACCCGGGCAGGTTGCTGGCTGGCCTACTAGTGAATTTGGAAGGTACTGACCACGTTGGTCAGATCGTTGACTTGATCCCGCAATCCATTGGCCGCCTCAGCAGATTGCGCGCTGGTCGCGGAATTTTCCTGGGTGACATCACCGATGCGCACCAAGCCCTCATTGAAGAGCCGAAGGCCTTCGGACTGCTCACTGGAAGCTGTAGCAATTGAGGTGATCAGTTCGTTCACTTTTGACGAGCCCTGAACGATGTCGACAAGGACTTCTGAGATCTCCTGGGTAATGGCCACGCCTATATTGGTTTCGTCACCCGCTTGGCCAATCAGCTCCGCCGTTGTCTTTGCTGCTGCTGCACTACGTTGCGCGAGCGATCCGACCTCTGCTGCGACCACTGCGAATCCCGTCCCTGCTTCGCCCGCACGGGCTGCTTCAACAGCCGCATTCAGGGCTAGTAGGTTGGTCTGGAAGGCGATCTCTTCGATTGTTTGGACGATCTTCGCAGTCTCCTCAGAAGACGTTTCGATTTTGCCGATGGCCTGCCTCATGCGCTCCATGGTCTCATTGCCTTTCTCAGCCGTTTGACTCGCTGAACTCGAAAGATCTTGGGCTTCGCTGGCATGGTCAGCGGTAACGCGAATCATGGTGCCCATCTCTTCCAAAGAGGCGGAGAGTTCTTCCATGGAAGCCGCTTGGGAGCTGGAACCATCGGCAATGACTTGACTGTCCTTAGCCACCCGGCCTCCGGTCTGATTGAGGATCTCAGAGGAGGAGTTGAGCTTGGTGATGACGCCCAACAGATTGGACACCATCTCATCAACCCCGCTGCCGAGCTGACCGATTTCGTCATGACCCATGTCGCCCACAGACCCCGTGAGATTTCCCTTGGCTGCCAATCTGACCGCGTCGAGAACGTGCTTCAGGCGCGAGATCACACCGCGGGAAACCATCAGGCTGATTATGATGGCCGCCGCTATGGTCAAGAGGGTGCCGCTCACAATGACCCAAACCGCTTGATTGGCGGTCGCCACGGCATCCCCTTTGCGGGTATCCATCAGGTCCGATTCACGCCTAGAGAATTCGGCGATTTGACCGCGGAACTTGTCGAAGTAGACCTTGCCGCGGGCTTCTGAAACCAGGTCAGCCATATCGTCCATGGTCCTCGCATCGCCGATCTGACGACGAAGTCTAATCGTGGGTTCCGTCACCTGGGTTTGCCACTGGCCGATCGTGCTCCCGATCTCATCCAGGGTTTGCACCTGGGTGGGGTTGTCCGACACCTCCTCACGCAAGGCTGCCAGTTTCGTATTGAACCGCTGCTTGCCATTGGTATAGGGCTCTAGAAATCCATCTTGTCCGGCCAATAGGTAACCGCGCATTCCGGTTTCCATATCCACCGCAGACGCCAGGGTCGAGTTCATGGCTGCAATCACTTCATGGGTGTGGTTCACCCACTTGCTAGCCTGCGTGATGGTTTGAATGCTGGAGGCCAGAGTGGCACTTGCCTCTTTGCTTTGCGTTGAGCGCTGCTCCAGCAGTTGAGCTTCCCGGCCAATGAAGGTATCGATCTGACCACGGAACCTGTCGAAGTAGGTCTTTCCTTTTGCTTCGCCTACGAGTGCAACCACCTCGTCCATGGTTTGGCTCTCGCCCACTTCACGACGCAACTGAATCGCTGGCTCCACCACTTCCGCGATCCAGGCTTGAATATTGGTTTCGATTTCGGTCAGCAGTTCCACCTGTGCGGCATTGTCGCTCACGGTGTTCCTGAGAGTTGAAAGCTCGCTGGAGAAAGATTCTTTTCCTTGGTTGTAAGGTGCAAGGAAATCATCATTGCCCGCCAGAAGGAACCCGCGCATTCCCGTTTCCATGTCGACGCCTGCGGCCAGGATTCTATTGGCCTGTGCAATCACGTTGTGGGTGTGCTCCACCCAACCGTGGTTCTCGCTCAGGGTGACAAGGCTGGCTGCAGAGGTGACCATCGCATCATCCGCGTTCTTTTGCCGCTCAGTCATGAGTTCCTGCTCGCGACCCACAAAGGTCGCCGCATCACCACGGAACGCATCAAAGAACTTCTTGCCCTTGGCCTGGCCGACTTCAGCGGCCATGTCGTTCATGGTTAGTGCGTCTCCGATGTCCCCGCGCAAATCGATTGCGGGGGTGGTCACTTTGGCAACCCACTCACCGATCGTGCTTTCGAGTTCGGTCAACAGCTTAACCTGGGCGGGATTGTCACTCACCGTTTCCTTGAGTGAGTTGACCTTTGCCGTGAACGTTTCCTGACCCGCTGTGTAGGGCGCTAGGAAGTCTGGTTTGCCGGCGAGCAAGTAGCCGCGCATTCCAGTCTCCATGTCGACGGCAGCGGCCTCGATGTCAGCGGCCTCACCGATCACGTTGTGGGTGTGATCCACCATGTTGTTGGACTCCAGCAACGATTGAATGGAGGACCATGTCACGATTCCAAGAATGGCCACGAGGACCAGAGGTCCGGCGGAACCCAAGGGGAGCTTCTTCGATAGGGATAGATCTCGGTACTTCATGATACTTGACAGCTTGTGCGGTGGGCACATGGACTAGACTCGCTCCCCCCTACGTCGGGGTCCTCTGCCTGCCAACTGAAGTACAGGTTCTGAGAGTCTGAAACGTGGGAATGATTCCCCGCAGAGAGCCTGCTTTTCGGATAGCCAAGATTGCCGTCATGCAAATTCGCTCCCCAAGCCGACCCTCAAGCCGTTGGGGCGTGCGCCTCTGAGAATCCCTTCTTCGGCCCCCGGCCCCTTTCAACAAGCCAGCGAGCGA
>JAAETM010000170.1 GCA_024228395.1 bacterium
TCTCCGGAAACATCCATAGACCTCCCATCGTATTCGAGCTCCTCCCACAACACACGTTCGGCCAGTTCAACAAATGAATCGGAAAGTGAATTCCAAGAGGTCTCCCCCATTCGCACCCGTGCTTGACTGGTCGGGAACAGCAACACGCCGTCTTCCTCATAGTCTGTGGTGCGCATCCGCAAGTGGCCAAGGTCATGGACCTTGGTAACCAATTCCGTACTGCCTTCCGCATTCACGGGATCCCCTGCGAATATGGATGTGGTGGCAGTGCCTGCCAATGTGAGGGCAATGCTTGCCCAGGTCGCTTTTATCATGATGTCCTACTCCAAACTAGAGAGGTTGCGCCTTCCCAAGACCTTCTTGAGTTTGCGCGCGATTAGGTAGCGACGTTCCCGCTCGGAACGCCGTAATTGGGCATCGCACAGGGCGATGATCTGTCGGATGGTCTCCTCGGAAGCCCCGGTATCCCGCGCCAGAAGGTCTGCGACCTGCTCTGCGTCGAGCATGCGGGACAATGCGGTCACAATGCACGCAGCCAGCTCAGAATCACGGCGATCGAGCTGACCGAACAAAGTCTTGAGGCCATAGGCCGTGCCCGCTTCGTTCAAGTTTCCGATTTGCAGCACCAGGGAACAACGCAGCCGCTCGGACAGGTCCCGAGCCGAA